>JBKDUK010000366.1:0-5075 GCA_046339535.1 Planctomycetaceae bacterium
CGCAACGCGGCGAACAACCCGTTCCCCTTGCTGTCGGCGGTGGCGTAGACCAGATCGCCGTACAGCGCGGGGGAGGCGGCGAACCCCTGGTGCAGGGCGAAGTCGGTCATCCGGGTCTGCCAGAGCAGCGCTCCCGAGAGATCGAGACACGAGACAAACACCGCCTCGCGGTTGAGGAACGTCGCGTAGAGCCGTTCGCCATCGCAGGCCACGCTGCTCGACGCGAGCGAGCTCTTCTGGTTCCCCTTGGTGGTGAAGCCCCCTTCGTGCACGGTCGACTGCCAGAGCCGTTTGCCGGTGGCGCGGTCGAAGCAAAGCACCGACTGCACTTCGCGGTCGGGCTCGGCAGCCGTCAGGTAGACCCGGTCACCCACCACCGTCGGCGAGCCATGTCCCTTGCCGGGCACTTCGGCCTTCCAGACCACATTCTCGGTCGCGCTCCACGCGAGCGGGGCCGGGGGACCATGGGGGGCCACCCCATTGCGGGACGGGCCGCACCACCAGGGCCAGTCTTGTTCTCCCACGTGAATGGGGGCCAGCTTGGGAAACGCCCCGTGGGCGGGGGTCTCTCCCCCCCGCTGCAGCGTGAAGCCGACCACCAGCGTGGCCAGCCCGGCGACGAGCACTCCCCACAGACCCCGGCCGGACGACAGCCGCTGGTAAACACGGCCCAGGCAGCAACAGCAGTTTGAGTCGGCGATGGGGTCCACGGTCGGCACTCCGCTGGGGGGGAGGAAACAGAGCGAATGGGGCCCGGCTGGTCAGGCGGGCTTCGTCGGAGCCGGGGGAGCCCCCTTCGAGGCCTGGCCCGCGGGCTTGGCACCGGGAGGAGCGGCGTGCGGTGTGCAGTACGCCACCAGGGCCGCCGAGACCACCACACCCAGGATGCCGAGGTACAGCAGCGGATTGATCTCAGTGTGGCTGCGTTCTTTCCAGACCGAGACGAGGGCCGAGACCGTGACCGCGCCGCCGAAAACAATGGGCATCACAATGAACGGCTTGCCGCCGTTGTACATCGCCAGGGTCAGCGTCAGGGCGCCAAACGCCCCCAGCGAGCCCGCGATGAAGCCCAGCGTGGTGCCACCGGCGGGGAAACTCCAGTTGTCCCCCTTCTGCAGCATTCCCACCACACCCCCGCCGATGCCCCACAGCAGGTAGGCCAGGCCAATCAGCAGGTAGGGCTTGAACGGGCTCTTGAGGTCTCCCCGTGAGTCGGCCAGCACGGGTCCGTACAGGCCCCAGAACAGCGCGGTCAGCAGGCCAAACACAATGGGCAATTTCATGGGAAGGAGCTTCAGGTCAGAGGGAATCGGCTCCCGGCAGTCTGGCCAGCGCAGTCGGGCCGTGCGGGAAAAACCGGGAAGGACATCATCACGACTGCTGTTGTCGTCTCACCACTGGGGAACGTCAAGCGAGGGGGACTGCGGCGAGGCGCTCACTCGGAACGCAGGGTGGCGAGAAGGGGAGTGCGGGAAGCGGCCCGGGCCGCCCCCCCGGCGGCCAGCAGCCCCACCGCGAAGACCCCGGCCAGCAGCCCCAGCACCGACAGCCAGGGAATGTCGGCCCCGCGCGACAGCAGATGCGGGCCCATCGCCAACAGCGCCGCGACCGTGCCGCAGACCAGCCCCCATCCCAACAATAGGGCGGTCTCGACCAGCACCATCCAGACCAGCCCCCGCTGCCGGAAACCCACCGCCTTGAGCAGGGCCAGCTCGGCCCGTCGTTCGAGCACATTCCGCAGCATGACCGTGGCCAGGCCGATCGTCCCCAGCAACAGCCCCAGCCCTCCCAGGGCCTGGAACGTCGAGAGGTAGGTGTTCTGCACCGCCAGGAAGCTGGTCAGCCGGTCGGCGACCCGCTCGGCATCGAACCCGGGAAGCCGCGATTCGAGCAGCCGCGACACCTGGTCGACCTGGGCTCCCGGCGGAGGACTTCCCGCGAGATCAATCAGGAAGTACTGGCCTCCCACCCGCGAAGGGAACAGTCGCTGGAATTGATCCTGGTGCATCACCAGCACTCCCTGGAACACACTGCTGTCGAACATCCCCACCACCTTGAGGGTGTGTTCCACACCATCTTCACCCCGAATGGGCAGAGTCGATCCCAGCCCGATATGCAGGCTGTATTGCAGCGTGTTCAGATCCCCCAGTACGGGAATTGAACCGTCTTGTTCGACCTGCGCCAGCAGTTTCCAGGGCTCGGCCACCCGGGTATCGGCGAACCGGAAGCCTCCCCGCTCGAGCATCTCCGGGGGGGCCCCCAGAATGGTCGGTTGCGAAGTCTTGTAAATGTTGAGGCAGCTGGCGTTTTCGCCCGGGTTCACCCGGAACGGAACCACCTGCCGGACCGCTTCGAGGGTGGCCTGGGCGGCGGCATCGTCGAGGCCCAGTTGCGACCGCCCGCTGGGGGAGTTCAGGTCACGCAGCACGGGCACGCTCGACTCGGCCACCAGGGTAAAGCCGCCATTCCCCGAGTTCCGGTCGGGAATCTCGACCGCCGGGTTTCGATGCCCGGCGGCAATCGCCACGATCAGGAAGGTGGCGGTCGCAATGAGAGCGGCCGAGAGCAGGCTGCGGGTGCGGTTGCGTGAGGCATTGCGCGCACCCAGCCGGGCGATGCCCCGCGCACCATGCCCGCGCACTGCCGTGCCCCGGTCGCCATCGAGCCAGGCCCCGAGGGCGCACAGCCCGGCCACCAGGGTCAGCAGTCCCACGAGGAAGAACAAAATCGTCGGCCAGTTGAACCCCGAGAACGCCTCCTGGTTGGGGACCAGGCGCAGCAGGGTCGCAGCGGTCAACAGTGCAGCGAGCAGCGCGGTGCCCAGGGCCCAGCGGCGGGCCCCCCGGCCGCGGGCCCGTTTGCCGGCGACGCTTTCGACCGGCGTGCTGATTCCCGACAACAGCCGGCGGGGGGCGATCTGCAGCAGCCCCCGCAGTCCCCAGACAATCGACAGCAGCGCAACTCCGGCCGAGATCAGCCCGCCGATGATCGGGCTCAGCGGCGAGATGTGCAGTTCGAGAAACTGGGTCCCAATTGCCCCCACCCACCAGGTCTTCAGGCCATGCACCATCAGCCGGGCGTAGGCCACCGCCAGCAGCAGCCCCAGCAGCACTCCCAATGCGGTTACCAGGCCCCCTTCCGCCAGCAGCAGCCGGCGTACCTGGCGCGGTCCCAGCCCGGTTGCCAGCAAGAGCCCCGTCTCTTTCGCCCGCCGGTCGATTCCGAGGCGGAACAAGAGCCCACTCAAGATGGCTGCCGAGAGGATGAGGAACAGGCTGAAACCCAGAAACAACCCACCGAAATCGGTGGTTCCCGCCGCCGCTTGCAGCCCCTCGGCCTTGACGGAGCGAAACGCCAGCCCCTGGTCGGCCGGTTTCAGCTCGAGCCGGAACCGGTCGGTGAACCGCGGCAGGAATTCCTCCAGCGAGCCCGACTTTGGGGCCACCCGCAGTGAGGTCAGTTCGCCATACCGGTTGCGCCACAGTTCCTGGGCGAAGGTCAGGGGGAGAAAGACTTTGGGGGTTGCCCGGTGCTGTTTCCAGTAGTCGTCATCCCGGGGGGTGACCTTCTTCATGGGGAAGGGGGCGTCCCATTCTTCGAAGCTCTGCACATTGGTGATGCCGGGGACCTCGGGGACCAGCCCGCGGTCGGCGGCCAGAGTCCCGTCGAGCGGGAGGATGCCCCGCACGACGAACGTCGCCACCTCTTCGGGCAGTTCGCCATGCGAGCCGACCTTGTGCCAGGTCAGTTCGAGCCGGTCTCCCGGCTGCACCTGCAGGTCTTGCGCGAGCCAGTCGTTGATCAGCACGCCGCGTCCCTCGGGTTGACCCGCGGGAGGCTTGAGCAGGGGATTGGTGCCGGGGTTTCCCGCGAGCACATACGGACCAAACGGGGCGGATTGATCGGGATTGAAGACCCGGGGCTCGACCCCGGCGACCACTGAATACCGGCTGAGTTTCTCTTCGGGCTGTTCGGGGGCGTCGGTCTGTGCGGGGGCTTTTCGCAGGCGGTTGGCGATGTAGACCAGCACGGGCGAGAGTTCGGCCGAGGTCTCGCGGGCCGCCCGTTCGACCGCCAGCACCGCTTGCCGGTCGAGAATCATCCGCTCGCTCTCGACCGACAGATAGCCCTGTTTTGGCTGGGGGACCACCCGCAGGTTCAGGTCGGCCGGCTGCAGCGACTGGGCCAGCAGGCGGTTGAGGTCGGTCCCCGCGTCGGGAATGTCGGCCGGGGCCGGAGCGGCTTTCTCGGAGACCAGGAAGGCGTTGACGCGGGCCTCTTTGCGGGTGGGATCGCGGCGGCCCGGTTCGCGGGCCGCCAGTCCCAACTGTTCCTGCAAGGGAGCCAGGTCGGCGAAGGCATTCAGCGGCAGTTGCTGGTTGGGGACGAGGCCAAACCGGCCGGGGCCACTTTCGGCCGGCAGAATGGCCCCCACCCGGGCCTGCCATTCGACGAAGTTGCCATCTTTCTTCCCCAGCAGCGTGTCGCGGGGGATGTCGCTGGGGAGTTCAATCTGCACGGTCACCTGGTCCCCCACCGACACGCCCAACTGCCGGGCCAGCCGGTCGTTGAGGGTCAGTTGGTCGCCCGTGGGAGCCGGTTGAGTGGGGTCAATCAGTTCCCAGCCGTCAGCGGAAAGGCCATACAGTTGCACTCCCCCGGCGCGTGCTCCGGCCGCACTGTCCGTGGCTCCCCCCGAGGAGCCCTTCTGCACGGTGGCCGCGAGCATGATGGCGGGGGCGAGGGTGTCGAACCGTTCGCGGAAGCGGGGCAGGGCTTGGATGTCGGCGGCGAGCTGCTGGCGAACAAACCGGGGGCCCGAGAGCACGTGGTCGACCTTCCCCAGCCGATCGAGGGTCATCTGCCGCAGGCTCCCCCTGACGGAGTCTCCCACCAGCAGGGCCCCGGTCAGCACGGCGGTTCCCGCCGCGACTCCCAGCAGCACCGCCAGGTTGGTCCGCCAGTGATGGACCAGCGTTCGCCGCAAATACGCACCGGGAGACATCAGCGGTTCTCCAGCCGGCCTTCCACCAATTCCACCCGGCGGGGGAAACGGGCGGCCAGTTCGGGACTGT
>JBKDUK010000367.1:0-3429 GCA_046339535.1 Planctomycetaceae bacterium
GTGCGGGCGAACCCGGCCTGCAGCAGGCGGCCCAGGTCGGACAGGTCGGAACAGACCTCGGCGGTCGCCCCAAAACTGCGGGCCATCGCGACAAAATCGGGAGTGTGCATCGTGGTGTCGATCGTCCGCCCCGAGAACGCCTGCTGCTGGGCTCCGCGGATGGCCGTCAGGGCCCGGTCATGCACCACCACGGTCACCACGCCAATCTGGTGTTCGACCGCCGTGGCCAATTCCATGGCTCCCATCAGGAAGCCTCCGTCACCCGCCAGGCAAACCACCGGGCGACCGGGACAGGCCACCTTGGCCCCCAGGGCGGCCGGGAACCCAAACCCCAGCGTCACGCTGTGGCAGGGATAGATCAGCGAACGGTCATCCGGCACCGGAAAGCGGTCGAAGCAGTTGTAGCCCGTCGACGTGACATCCACCGACAGCAACCCCTCCGGCGGCAAGGCCCGGCGAATCTCTCCCAGCACCGGCAGGTCGGGCAGCGTGCGCCAACTGTCATGCAGTTGCAGCGCCCGCGACTTCCACCCCGGGTCGGCCCCATGACCAATCCGCACCAGTTCCCGCACCACCGCCTCCAGCGCGGTCGACAGGTCCCCCGACACCCCCTGGGTCACGGGGCGATCGGCCCCAATTTCACGGCTGTCGCGGTCAAACTGCACCACCACCGGCGGCAGCTTCAACTCGTAATTGCGGGTGTCGATCTGGGTGAAGCGGGCCCCCAGCGAGATCAACCCGTCCGCCTCCGCCAGCACCTCCGCCACGCGCCGCGACCGCGAGAAGCCAATCACCTGCGGATGCTCATCGGACAGCACCCCCTTGCCCCGCCGTCCGTAGATGATGGGAGCCCCCAACAATTCGGCCAGGTGCCGAGCCGGTTCGACCGCCCCCGCCGCCGCGCAATCCGCCCCGATCCAGACCACCGGCCGGGTCAGGGCGTGAATCGCCTCGATCGCCTTGCCCAGATCGAGCGGGTTCACCGGCTGGCGGCGGGGAGGGAGCACGCGGGCGAGTTTTTCAAAGTTCGCCGGCAGTGGCTGGGCCGCCAGGTCGGGGGCAATCTCAATCACCGCCGGTCCATGACGCCCCCCCTGCATCGCACTCACCGCCTGCTCCACCACCCGGGGAATCTCCTTGATGCGGCGGGGAGAGCCGAAGTACCGGGTGAAGGGGCGATAGAACGCCTCCTGGTCGAGACCATGAAAGAGCTTCGAGGGGTGGTGGTTCTTCGACTCCTTGTCGAACCCACCCACGATTGACAGCAAGGGAATGCCGTCGTTGTAGGCGTCGATCACCGCTGCCGCGGCGTTCGCGGCCCCCGGGCCCGGCACAGTCACCGCCGCGGCCATTTTGCCACTGGCGCGAACGTACCCACTGGCCATCATCGAGGCGGCCTGTTCGTGCCGCACGAGGTAATGGGGCAACGCCGGTTCGGCCCGCAGGATCGCATCGTACAGGGCGATGTTCTGGTTGCCCGGCATCCCGAACACCGCCGACAGCCCCTGGGCGCGCAGGCAATTCACCAGCAGGTCGGCTGCCGTGGCACGGGTGGAATCAATCACCGCGGACTCCCTGAAACGTAACGGGGACGGAATGCCTCTGGGGCGGTGGGCACTCTAGCGAATCACCTGTCGATGCGGTATGCCACAGAGATGCCCCGGGCGACCCCGGACCGATCCCCCCTCTTTCCCGCGAGTCACCACCGCCAGAATGATCGACAGCTTTCGCGACCTGCGGGTCACGGTGATGGGTCTCGGCACGTTCGGAGGAGGCGTGGGGGCGGTCCGGTTCCTGGTCCAGTCCGGTGCGCGGGTCACCGTCACCGATCTGCGTCATCCCTCCGAACTGCAATCGTCCCTCGCCGCGCTCGCCACCACCCCTCCCGCGGTCTGGCACCTCGGGGAACACCATCCCCAAGACTTCGAACAGTCCGATCTCGTGGTCGCCAGTCCTGCCGTCCCCTCCGACAGTCCCTGGCTGCAACGCGCCCGGTCGGCGGGAGTTCCCATCACCAGTGAAATCGAACTGTTCTGGGAACGACAGCGCGGACGCGTCGTGGCGGTCACCGGCAGCAATGGCAAGTCAACCACCACGACGCTGCTGCACCGCCTGCTCGAGACGGCCACGGCCGACGTCACACCCACCGCGGGAACACCGGCCGTGCGGGTCTGGCTGGGGGGCAACATCGGCCACAGCCTGCTGCCGGTGGTTGACCAGATTGCACCGCACGACTGGGTCGTACTCGAATTGAGCAGTTTTCAACTGGAAACGCTCGATCCTCTGCGTCCCACCCCCTGCGTCTCGGTGGTGACCAACTTCACCCCCAACCACCTCGACCGGCACCATACCCTCGCCGCCTACCGCACGGCCAAGCAGACCATCTCGCGGCATCAGACCCCCGACCAGTTTGCCGTCAGAAACCTGGACGATCCCGATGTCGCCGCGTGGCCCACCGCCGCCCGGCGGGTCGGGTTCGGGCTGCGCAATCACCAGACCGAAGGGCTGTTCGTTCCCGATTGGGGTGGGCGAACTCCCCAACACGCGGTCTGGCGCTGGAATGGAACCGAAGAGGTCGTTTCCCTGCCGGGCTGGGTCCCTCTCGCCGGCCGACACAACCTCGCCAATGCCCTGGCGGCGAGTGCGGCCGCCCGGGTGTGCGGGGCCGACTGGAGTTCGATCGAGACCGCCACCCGGTCGTTCCGGGGGTTGCCGCACCGGCTGGAACTGGTCGCCGAGTGGCACGGGGTGCGCTTCTACAACGATTCCAAGGCGACCACCCCCGAAGCGGCCGGCCTCGCCCTGGCGGCTTTTGGCGAGACTCCCCAGATTGCCCTGGTGGGAGGCTACGACAAACAGATCGACCTCACTCCGCTGGTGCAGGCACTGGGACGGGCTCACTTGCGGGGGCTCGTCTTTCTGGGTCAGACCGGTCCGGAACTGCAGCGCCGCTGGCGGGACACGGCAGGCGCCGCGGCTGTCCCCTCCCTGCTGGCTGACCATCTGCCACAGGCAGTCGCCTGGTGCCGCTCTCAGGCGCAGCCGGGGGATGTCGTCCTGTTGTCTCCCGGCTGCGCCAGCCACGACTGGTTCCGGAATTATGAGGAACGGGGAGATCTCTTCCGACAACTGGTGCGGCAGCCCCCCTCGGCAAAACCGCAATCCCCCCCGTCCGCCTGAACCAACCACCCTGGATCGAATTGCCTTCCCCCACCGGCGTTCCGGGTGAGTGACCCACTCGGTCGGGGTGCTTCGCCGGACCATACAAGAGCAATGCCCCGGCCGGACCCACACCTCTCCAGGCACGCCGTGCAGGGTGGTTGACAGTCCCGCGCAGGGGGGACGAAAATCGCCCACCTCCCGGCTGGACCGGTTGCCCTCTTCCCCAGGCCCTCTGCTGCGTTCACTCATGGCGATTGAAATTGTGGT
>JBKDUK010000368.1:0-3910 GCA_046339535.1 Planctomycetaceae bacterium
GGCACGTGAGACTCTAGGGTCGGGATCATGGCAGGTTGGCGACTTCAACAACGACATGGGAGCGGGATCGATGCCAGGCGACACCAGAGAGAATCCGCTGCGGGTATTCTTCGAAGAGAACCGGGGCGGAACGCTCGACAAGTGGCGGCATTACTTCGATGTGTACCACCGGCACTTCGCGCGCTTCCGCGGCACCGACGTGCACGTGGTCGAATTTGGTGTCTCCCAGGGGGGCTCACTCCGCATGTGGCGCGACTATTTCGGACCCGCCGCCACCATTCATGGCGTCGATCTCAATCCGCATTGCCGCGAATTCGCAGCCGATGGCTTCCAGATCCATATTGGCGATCAAGAAGATCGCGCCTTCCTGCGCCGCCTCAAGCAGGACATTCCCCGCATCGACATTCTCATCGATGACGGCGGACACACCATGCGGCAGCAGATCCACACGTTTGAAGAGCTCTTTCCGCACATTTCTCCCCAAGGCATCTATCTCTGCGAGGATCTGCATACCTCCTACTGGCGGGGCTGGGGAGGAGGAGTGCGTCGCCGCGGAAGTTTTGTCGAATATGCCAAGCAGATGATCGACTGGCTGAACGCCTGGCATTCCCGACAACCCCGCCGCCTCGCGGTGACCGACTTCACCCGCACCGTCGACTCGCTGCACTTCTACGACAGCATCCTGGTGATCGAGAAATCACCCCGTGAGGAACCCACCCACTCTGAAACAGGTCATGCGGTCATCCCGGCCGTCATTCCCCAGCGCTACCGCTTCTGGCGCTGGCTGCTGCGCGAGTATCGCTGAGCCCCCGACGGGGAAACGGGGTGCAGACAGCGGCCCTTCCCCCAACCGGAACCATTCGCGTAACAGGAGAAAAGCGGTCGTCGGTCCAAACACCGGTTGACCAGGCGGTGGTAGGAATGGGCGATCCTCGAAGTTGTTCGCGCGTTACACGTCGGTGAGACATGTTCATGAGGATGGAATGACCAAGCTTCCCTGCACACTGCATCTCGGGGCTCCCAAGACCGGGTCGACCGCCATTCAGGATGCGTTGTTTTTTCACCTGCGTGACCGACGCTTCCAATATGCGGGCGGCGGGGAGCCCAACGGCTCGTACGCCTTCTCGTGCCTGTTTCAGCCGCTGGAGGCCCAACGCCTGGCGGGCCTCATGGGGCGGGGAACTGCGGCCAGCCACAACATTCACGAACGACTCACCCGACGATTCGAACGGGGTCTCGACCGGACTCGCCGGCGTCAGGCTCACCTGCTGTTGTCGGCCGAATGGCTCTGGCGGCAGACCGCGGAGGTCTTGTCAGAGGTCCGCCAGTACTTCGAAGACCGGGGCTTCGCGGTCCAGGTCCGGGGCTATGTGCGTCCCTGGACAGGTTGGCTCCACAGTTGGTTCCAGCACCAGGTGCGGTATCACGGCCTGCGGTTTGTGCCCACCAAGCCCCCCGAATTGCCCTTCCTCGAAATCAGCCAGTCCTGCGAGCGGTTCTGGTCGGTGTTTGGTCGCGAACACGTTCACCTGTCATTGTTCGACCCGGCCCGATTCGAACAGGGATGTGTGGTTCGGGATTTTTGCCGGCCGCTGGGGCTCTCGGTCCCGGCGGGATTTCACTTGCGCTCCAACGAAAGCCTGTCGGCCTCCGCCTTGCAGTTGCTCTACTGCCGAAACCAGTGGGGTGACCGCCGGATGTTCTCACACGGGGTGCTGCCCCCATCATTCCATCGTCTGCAACGCCGCCTGCAAGCGCTGAAAGGCCCACCATTGCGACTGCATCCCGAAGTCCGGGAAAGATGGTTGCAACCGTACCGGCACCAGGATGCCTGGATCGAACGGGAGCTCGGTTTCTCACTGCGAGATCCGAAGGCGGCCCGAGATGATCATGCTGGAATCTGCTCCGAAGTCGACCTGTGGAACATTCCCACCGCGGCCCTCCACTGGCTTGCGCAGGCCATCGGGCACTCCCGGCTCGACGGCCTGGCGGGAGAAGAGCTGGCCCAGGCGGTGGCGCGACAGGTCGAATCGCTGCGGAATCGCCGGGCCACCCTCGCCGAACTGGGCTGGCAAGCCCAACAGCGGGCCTGGAAAGAGCTGGTTCACTGGACGGCTGGCTGTTGAACTCCCCTTCCCGGCGCGCCGTGGGAACCTTCGCCAATCACACACGGACCGCAATTCCCCGCCTTGCCTTTCACGCCCGTCGGCGAACACAAACGGCAAACACCATGCCAGATTGCACTCTCCACATCGGTGGACCCAAGACCGGATCGACGGCGATCCAGGACGCGCTCTTTTTTCACCTGCGTGATCCCCGCTTCCAGTACGTCGCAGGGGGCGAGCCGAATGGAACCTTCGCCCTCTCGGCCCTCTTCGAAGACTTTCCCCACTGCGAAAAAATCTTCCGCCGCTTCGGCAGCCCGGGAGGCCGCTTTGCCGCCTATCGCGCCCGCCTCGAACGCCAATGGATACGTGGCCTCGACCGGGCGGTTCGCAACGGCACCCACCTCGTGATCTCGTCGGAACTGCTCTGGGTCTTGCCCCAGACCTCCCTCGAACGATTGCGCGACTCGCTCATCTCCCGCGGATTCCAGATCCACGTGCGCGGTTATCTGCGCCCCTGGACCGCCTGGCTCACCAGTCTCTGCGCGCATCAATTCGCCCATGATCGCGGACGGTTCGCGCTGACCTCTGCCTGGGATGACCTGAGTTTCCAGGTGCAGGAAAACACCACCCGACTCTGGAGCGTGTTTGGACGCGACCGGGTGCGGCTGTCGCTGTTCCAGCCAGCCCAATTCCCCCAGGGCTGCGTGGTGCGAGATTTCGCCTCCCAGGTCGGTTTGCCGGTCCCCCCGCAATTTTCCCTCCGCTCGAACGACGGCTTTTCCCGCCCGGCCATCCAACTCGCCTATTGCTGGCACAAGTTCGAGAACCCGGTCCAGGAACAAGACCTCGCATACCCTCCGGGCAAGTTTCGCCTGCTGGGTCTGGTCCGCCAATTGCCCGGCCCCCCCCTGCGGTTCCATCCCGACCTGCTCGCTCCCTGGCGCGATCAACAACGCCCCCAGGATCCGTGGATCGAGCGCGAACTCGGTTTCTCGCTGCAGGATCCTCCCCCGAAAAATCCCGCCGAACGGGGCATTCGCCGTGAAGAGGACCTCTTCGAATTCGAACCCGAGACCCTCACCTGGTTGGCCCGCATGACCGGGCAACCCGTGCTCCGCCAGCATTCGGGGGAACAGGCCGCTCGCGAAGTCGCCCGGCAAGTCAGCCTGTTGCGGTTCCGCCCCCTGACACCGCGTGAGATCCGCGACGGACTGATCCTGCGGATGCGAAAAGCGTGGATTCGCCGCCGCTGGGGCTGTTAGCCGCCGGCGCGATCCGACCGTGATTCTGTCGCGATCCCAACGCCTCCGCGCGGGCTTCGACACGGCCACGTCTCCTGCTGTCCCGGGGCCGCACAACACTCAGGCCAAACGCGGGGGACTTGCCGCCGGCCCTCCCCAGGCACACCGCCAGAGACCCCGCAGCACATGCCCGCACGCCTGCCAGTGCCCGTCCGCCAGCAGCGACAACCCCTCCCGCAGCGCCGTCACCAGCCACAGCAGGTCGGCGAGGGGCCAGGCATGCCGCAGTCGGTAATAGTGACGCATGCTCTCCAGCTTCATCTGCCAGCGCCAGTCGTCGGAACGTTGTCCCCGGGCAGCGTCCTCGATCGTGTGCCAACAGACCGCCCGGCTGTCGCACCAGATCTGCCAACCTGCCCTCTGCAGCCGGTCGCACAGGTCGAGATCCTCCATGTACATGAAAAATCCCGGATCGAAAAACCCCACCTCCCGCAGTGCCGAACTTCGCAAGAGCAGGGCATGGCCCCACGCGAAATCGACCTCGCGGGGCGTGTCTGAACC
>JBKDUK010000369.1:0-3907 GCA_046339535.1 Planctomycetaceae bacterium
CCTCACCGAGCAGGTCAACGCCCGGTTTCTCAAACGTCACTTCGGTGATGGCTCTGGCCTGCTGTTGAAGCCCGAAAACCTGCAGGGGGGGCCGTCGTACTTCGGCGACACCTGGTCCGACTATGCCGCGTTGTACCACCCCCAGAACGAGGGAACCGCCGAGGAAAAACTGCGGCTCATGGAGTTCTGCTGGCTGGTCTCGGTGGGGACCGATGAAGAATTTGCGAAAGAGATTGGCGGCTTTCTCGATGTCGACCCCTTCCTGAAATTCATCGCACTGAATGCCCTGCTGTCCAACATGGACAGCTACCTGGGATTCGGACACAACTATTACCTGTACCTCGTTCCCGGCAAGAACCACTTCGTCTTCATCCCCTGGGATCTGGATCTCTCCCTCGCCACCTGGCCTGCCGTGGGGACCCCCGAGCAACTGGTCGACCTCAGCCTGCAGCACCCCCACGCCGGCGACAACCGCCTGATCGACCGGCTGCTGGCGATTCCCCACAACAAAGATCGCTACCTGGCCCTGATCCGCGAACAACTGACCGGAGTGTTTACCCGAGAGAAGCTGGAAACACGCCTGGCAGAGATTGAGAAACAAATCGCCGAGCCGCTGGCGCGAGAACAAGCAGCAGTCGCCAAACGCCCTGTTCCCCCGCCCGGGGAAGGAGGAGGGGGCGGAGCCGGAGGAGGATTTGGGGGCCGCGGAGGATTTGGACGGGGCGGCGGACAATATGGCCAGTCCCTGCCGCCGCGGCTGTTTGTAGAACGCCGCCTCGAATCGATCGAGGCTCAACTCGCCGGCCAACGCGAAGGCTTCCAGCCCCGCCCCTTCGGGATGGGCTTCGGCCGGCCCCGAGGACAGGGTGGGCAACCGGGTCCCGGCGGACCAGCGGGGCAACGAAGTCCCAACTGATTCATCCCAGACGGCCAACCAGCCGCTCGGCACCATCCCGTCGCAGGATCAGCCGCCAACCCCCACCGGGCCCGGGTCACGCCACGATCTCGTGGACCACGTTCCCTTTCACATCGGTCAGCCGCATGTCGCGCCCCGCGTGGCGATACGTCAGTTTCTCATGGTCGAGCCCCAGCAGGTGCAGAATGGTCGCATGCCAATCGTGAATGTGCACCTTGCCTTCGACTGATTCCATGCCATAGTCGTCGGTCCGGCCATAGACCAATCCCGGCTTCACTCCGCCTCCCGCCATCCAGAGGGTGAACCCCTTGTTGTTGTGATCGCGGCCGTCTCCCTGCGCCGCGGGACTGCGTCCAAATTCGCCCCCCCAGATCACCAGGGTCTCCTCCAGCAATCCACGTGCCGCCAGATCGGTCAGCAATCCCGCGATCGGCTGATCCACAGCGCGGCAACTGTTCGTCAGCGACTCCTGCAGGTTGCGGTGATGATCCCACCCGCCACTGGTTACCTCGACAAACCTGACTCCCGCTTCCACCAGCCGGCTGGCCAGCAGACATTGCCGGCCAAACGCCGCGGGGCCTCCTCCCCCTGGCTGAAACGGTCCCGCGTTGCGGCCCCCTCCCCCGGTCTCAGTGATGCCATACAGTGCCTGGGTCGCCGCCGATTCTTCCGACAGATCCAGCACGGGAGGCAATTCCCCCTGCATGCGGTAGGCCAATTCATAGGCCGAGATCAGCCCGTCCACTGAAGAGTCTCCCCCCAGTTGCGATGCGGTGGAGCGATTCAACTGCTGGATATAGTCCAACTGCAGGCGCTGACTCTCCCGATCGCGCCGTGCATTCTTCAGATTGCTGATCTGAGCTCCGGCCGCGGGATTGCGGGCCCCCATCCGCGTCCCCTGGTAAACCGCAGGCAGGAATGACGCCGCGTAGTTGGCCGCGCCGCCATTGGTCTGCGGCGGATTGATCGTCACAAAGCCGGGCAAATTGCCATTCTCGGTTCCCAGCCCATACAGCACCCAGGCCCCCAGGCTGGGCCGGGGAAACTGAAACAACCCGCAGTGCATTTGCAGAAAGGCCTGGGCGTGGTTGGGCAGATCGGTGTGCACGCCGTTGAGCACGCAAAGCCGGTCGGCATGCCGGGCCACGTTCGAAAACAGCTCGCTCACCCAGAGACCGGACTGACCATGCTGGGAGAAGCTGAAGGGAGAGCCCAACAGCCGTCCGCGAGCCCGGGGAGCGGGCTTACCAGCATCGGCCGTCAATCGAGGTTTGTGATCGAACGTGTCGACATGGCTCGGCCCCCCTTCCATGCACAGGAAGATCACCCGCCGAGCTCGCGGAGCGAAATGCGTCGTCCGCGGAGCCAGCGGGGACGCGGCGGACGATGGTCCGGTGGAATTCGCCAGCGCCGCCTGTTCGTGCGACAGGGCGGCCCACGCCAAGGCTCCAAATCCCGAAATGGTCGATTGCAGCAGTTCTCTTCGTGACAGCATGGCAGGAATCCAGACAGGGCTTGGACGGCAGCTTACAGTCGGTACAGGAACTCAGCACTCGCCAACAGCGCCTGGCACAGGGCACTCCAGTCTTCGCGGTCATCCGAGCGGGCCGCCGCCCCGTTCGTCTCGCGTTGGCGGCGCGACACCTCCAGAAACTCGCGGGCCTGGTCGACTTCCCTGGATGTGGGCCCCCGACTGAAGCACAGGGCATAGGCTTGGGCCAGCCGCTCTTCGACCGTGCCCAATTCCATCAAGCGTCGGCTCAGCAGATCGGCCGCCCGAATCACCAGCGTGTTGTTGAGCAGAAACAGTCCCTGCGAGGCCACGGTGGTCTGTGGACGATCGGAACTGATCAGGCTGGGATCGGCGGCATCGAACAGGGCCAGCACCTCTGGCAGGTTGTCACGCACGATCGGCAGATAGACCGAGCGATGCGTATTGGTTGGATCATTGATCGCCCCCGCCGCCCCCTCTCCCCCCGGACGCCGCTGGATCGAAGGACCATCCCCCGCGACGGCCACCGCCGAACCGACGGGGGCCTTCAGATCCAGTTGCCCGCTGACGGCAAGAATGGCATCGCGCACCTGTTCGGCCCCCAGGCGGCGCGGCGTATTACGCCACAACAGCATGTTGTCGGGATCGATCTCCAGGCCCCGCACATCCCCCTGCGAGCTCAAGCGATACACCCGGCTCAGCACAATCGAACGGAGCAGCGGCTTCACTCGCCACCCCCCGTCCATGAACTGCAACGCCAGGTGATCCAGCAATTCGGGGTGACTCGGCGGCAACCCGGCCTGACCAAAGTCATCGGGAGTCGGCACCAATCCTCGCCCAAACAGCTGATACCACAACCGGTTCACGAAGACCCGGGCAGTGAGCGGATTGTCGCGGCTGGCGATCCACTCGGCCAACTGCAGACGTCCGCTGGTACCGGGAGGAATCTGCAGCGCGGGCAAGCCGGGCAGAGGGATCGTTCCCCGTGGAATCGGCCGGGCGCTCGGCTGATCCGCTTCACCCCGTTCGTACAACGGACTGTCGGCGATGGTGCGCTGGCCGTCAGCGGTAAATCCCGCGAAGCCGCCGAAGCCTCCTCCGCGACGTCGCTCGCGTCCTTCGGGCTTGTCGCGAACCCCCATCGCCAACAGCTTTGGCCAGCCATCGCTCTCGTAAGCGTCGAGCTGCGCCTGCAGCAGCGAGATCTGCCCCGAAATCAGAAACCTCTGAGTGGGATCCTGCGCCTGCTCGGCCCGCCGCCGCACCTCTGAAATCCGCCCCTCAATCTGCCGCCTCTCAGAGTCGCTTAATCGCGGCCGGGCCGAGGGGGGAAACGCCTCGGGGGGAAGCGGCAGCAACGGAGCGGATCTGCGGGCGTTGATGAAGGTCGGCGTCCAATAGCACGTCTCGGTGCTCAGGGCGAATCCCGCGTGGGCGTAGTAAGCAGCCTGATGGCTGGGAGCGACGGTGTGTTCGGGGCAGCGGGCACCCGCCGCGGG
>JBKDUK010000370.1:0-3054 GCA_046339535.1 Planctomycetaceae bacterium
GCCTACCTCACGCAGATCGAAGAGGCGAAGCGCCGCGATCACCGCGTGTTGGGCAAGCAGCACAACCTGTTTCACATCAGTCAGGAAGTGGGGCCGGGGCTGGCGCTGTGGCTGCCCAAGGGGGCGGTTGTCCGCGGCACCCTCGAAGAGTTCATCAAGCACGAACTGGTCGCCCGGGGCTACACTCCGGTCTATTCTCCCCACGTCGGTCGGGTGGAGATGTACGAGACCAGCGGACACTTTCCGTACTACCGCGACTCGCAGTTCAGTCCGATCTTCGGACATCCCGGCGGGTCGCTGGTCGACCGCTGGATCACGCTGCTGGCCGACAACGGGCTCAACCCGGGCAATGAGCGGAAGTTTCTCGAGTTCGCGCCGTTTCTCGATGTGAAGATCGACAACTACCCGATCGGTGGTTCGGTCGAAGAGAAGCTGGCCGCGCTGCGGGGCTGGCAGGGGATGCAGGAGCGCTACCTGCTCAAGCCGATGAACTGCCCGCACCATGTGCAGATCTACAAGTCGCAGCAGCGCAGCTACCGCGAGCTGCCGGTGCGGCTGGCCGAGTTTGGCACGGTCTACCGGCACGAGCAGTCGGGTGAGCTGAACGGCCTGCTGCGGGTGCGCGGGCTGACCCAGGACGACGCCCACCAGTTCTGCACGCCGGACCAGGTCGAGAACGAGTTTCTCGAAACGGTGAAACTGGTGCAGTTCGTGCTGGGAAGCCTGGGGCTCGACAACTACCGGGTGCAGCTCTCGCTGCGCGATCCCGGCAGCGACAAGTACGTCGGCAGCGAAGAGAACTGGCAGCGGGCCGAGGCCAGTCTGCGGCGGGTGCTGACCGACCTGCAACTGCCGTTCGAGCCTCGTGCCGGGGAGGCTGCGTTCTACGGACCGAAGGCCGACTTCATGGTGAAGGACTGCATCGGCCGGGAATGGCAACTGGGGACGGTGCAGCTTGACTACAACCTGCCCGAGCGGTTCCAGCTGGAATACATCGGGGCCGACAACCGCGCGCACCGCCCGGTGATGATCCACCGCGCGCCGTTCGGCAGCATGGAGCGGTTTGTGGGGGTGCTGATCGAGCACTTCGCCGCCGCCTTCCCGCTGTGGCTGGCTCCCGAGCAGATCCGCATCCTGCCGATCAGCGAGAAGCAGAACGAGTATGCCGGTCAGGTCGAGCAGGCGCTCAAGGGGCGGGGCTTCCGGGCGACGACTGACCTGCGCAGCTCGAAGGTGAACGCCAAGATCCGTGATGCCCAGCTCGAGCTCATTCCCTACATGCTGGTCGTGGGGGGGAAAGAGGCCGAGCAGGGAACCGTGACGATCCGCGACCGCCTCGATCCCGAGCATCAGCAGTCGATTCCGCTGGCGCAGGCGATCGAGCTGTTCCAGACCGAGGTCCGGGAACGGAAGATCCGGCAGACGAAGAAAGTTCCCGAGGCGACCGGTCTGCACGGCGGCGAGGGAGTGGAGGAAAACGCCTACTGAGCGGCAACCCGCGTGTGGTGCCGGGGACCCCGACGGTCCCCGGCACTGCGCGATGTGTCCGTCGTTCAGCCAGAGTCGTTCCGCCCGGAGAGGCGGCTCGCAGGGTGGCGGCGTGTGCCGCGGGTGATTAGCGTGTGAAAGTTCGGCGTCGTTGGTCCGGGTGCTGGGGCCCGGCGGCGGGAGGTGTGCTGCGGTTTCGTTTCCGTCCGAGTGTGCGAAGGTGCCAGGCGATGAACACAACACCCCGGATTGGCGCAGGACATCCCGTTCAGCGGCGCGATCTGCTGCAGGCCGGGATGCTGGGGGCTCTGGGGCTGTCGTCGCTCGACGTGCTGCGGCTGCGGAGTCCGGCACAGGCAGGGCCCGGTTCGGCGCCGACTGGTGTTGCCGGAACGCCTCCTCGGGCGGTGATCTACCTGTTCCTCACCGGCGGTCCGTCACAGCACGACACCTTCGACATGAAGCCGGAAGGGCCGTCGGAGTTCAAGGGGGAGTTCCACCCGATCGCCACGCGCACCCCCGGGATCGAGATCTGCGAGCACCTGCCGCTGCTGGCAGAGCGCAGCGATCGCTGGGCCCTGGTCCGCTCGCTGACCCATACGCGCAACGGGCACGACGACGCGACCTATCTGATGCTGACGGGCAAGTCAAACCTGCCGGCAACGTTTCGGGCGAATCGTCCCCAGTTGGTCGATCTCCCGTCGGTGGCAGCCATTGCCGGTTATTGCCGCGAGAAGCGGAACAACCTTCCCTCCAGCGTGGTCTTGCCCGAGAAGCTGTATCACTCGAACGCGGGGATTTATCCCGGCCAGTTCGCCGGACTGCTGGGGAGCCGGCATGAGCCGTGGTTCATCGAGGCCACCGACAAGCCTCATGCCTACCACAACTATTCGGGAGCGTTTCCGAAGTACCTCTTCAACCTGCACAAGGGAGAGGCGTCGGACAAAGACAGCTGGCGGTTTGAGGTTCCCGCATTGACGCTCCCCGAAGGGGTGTTCGACCAGCGGTTCCGTGAGCGACGTGAGCTGCTGGAACTGGTCGACAGCCAGCGCCGGCAACTCGAAACTCCGCCGCGCGAGGGGGCGTATGACCGCATGCGCGAGTCGGCCGTCTCGCTGATGGCCGATCCGAAAGTCCGGGCCGCGTTCGACGTGCGGAAGTCGGACCCCAAAACACTGGAACGCTACGGCGACAACTCGTTTGGCTGGTCGCTCCTGATGGCCCGCCGGCTGATTGAAGCGGGGGTCAACATGGTGCAGGTCAACATGGGAAACCTCGGCTCGTGGGACCTGCACGGCAACACCGTCCCGCTGCTGCAGAACTTTCTGTTTCCCCCCCCCGACCGCGCGGTGTCGGCACTGCTGGATGATCTGCACGAAAGCGGTCTGCTCGACAGCACGCTGGTGGTGATGGCGGGTGAGTTCGGGCGGACTCCCAAAATCACACCCATCGCCCCCGAGATCTACAAGCTGCCCGGGCGCGATCACTGGGGACCATGCCAATCGGTCTGGTTCGCGGGCGGGGGAGTGGTGGGGGGGAACGTTATCGGGGCATCCGACCGCAACG
>JBKDUK010000371.1:0-9317 GCA_046339535.1 Planctomycetaceae bacterium
AGCGAGACCAAAAACAGCTGCAGCTTGCTCACGGTCACTCAACCTGGTCGCAGGACCTTACTGGTTCTCGCGGTAGGCATCCCAGCCCAAGTACAGCACGATCCCTGCCGCCAACAGGTACAGGATGTCCATGACGAGGAAGGCCCCGCCAAACGGCATCTTCAGCACCATGTCGAGAATCGACAACAGGGCAACCACGCCGGCTACCGCCATCGACCCGAAAATCATGTTCTTCGACATCGTCAGGTGCAAACTTCAGGCAAATGATGAGATCCCCCGCACCCCTTCCGAAGTGTCAGGGGCCGCCGGGCACGATGCCCGCCGGCTTTCGTTTCACCAGTCTACAACCGTCAACCCGGGGGACGGAAGCGGAACTTTCTGCTTTCAGCTGGTTTTCGACCAGCCGCCTCCCCCGACGGCAGCCAAACCCGGCGGAGGGGCGCAATCGGCTGATTCCGCCGCGATCATCCCCGGCCAAACGCCCGCTGGACCGCCAATCGCGCCTGTTCCGCCTGGGCCTGATCGACAATTGTCGAAATGCAGACTTCGCTGGTGCTGACGATCTTGACGTTCACACCCGCGTCGGCCAGAGCCTGGAACAACCGCTGGCCCACGCCGGTGTGGGTCCGCAGCCCAATTCCCAGCACCGACAGCTTGGCGATTTCGGACGTGCTGCTGAGCACGGCCCCGGGATGGGCGGAAACCAGCCGCTGGGCCACCTCGAGGCTGGTCTGGGCCGCACTTTTGGGGACCGTGAATGAAATGTTCGACCGCCCCTCGTGGGAGACGTTCTTGACGATCAGATCGACCATCACCCCCTCTTCGGCGTTCAGTCCGAAGATCTCGGCGGCGACACCGGGCTGATCGGGGAGATTCCGCAGGGTGATCAGCGCCTGCGACCGGTCGAGGTCGACTTCGCTGACCACGATGTCTTCCATGCTGGCGAGCTGCCCCACCACGTCCCGTTCGCGCTCTTGCCGGGCCTGATCGCTTTCGTCGTCGGCCACCTCGTGCACCACCCCCACGGTGGGGTACATCCGCTGCTGCGGCCGGTGGAGGTCGAACGCCTGGTGCACCGCCTGCAGGGCCCGCACCGCCTGGTCGCGGTCGACGAGAGCCGAGATCTTGATGTCGCTGGTGGTGATCATGTCGATGTTCACCCCCGCCTGGGACAACGCGGCGAACATCTGGGCGGCGACCCCGGTGTGGGTCTGCATGCCGCTCCCCACCGCCGACACCTTCGACAGGTTCGACCCGACGTCGACCCGGCCGCTCCCCAGTTGACGCACCGCTTCTTCTGCGGCGGTAAGAGTTTCGGCCAGCTCATCCTGCGGAACGGTGAAACTGACGCTGGCCCGGCCGTCGGCCCCAATGTCCTGCACCACCATGTCGATGGGAATCTTCCGCTGCGCCATCTGGGTGAAGACCTGGCTGAGCACACCGGGGCGGTCGGGAATGTCCCGCAGGGTGACCCGGGCTTCGCTCTTCGCCAGGGCCGCCCCGGTCACGACCGATTCGGCATCTCCCTCGGGACCAATCAGCGTTCCTTCCCCCTGGGAATAGGCGGGGCGGACCAGCACCGGGACCCGGTATTTCTTGGCGAATTCGATCGACCGCGAGTGCATGACTCCCGCCCCGAGGCTGGCGAGTTCGAGCAGGTCGTCGTAGGCGATGCGGGCGATTTTCCCGGCGTCTTTCACGAGGCGGGGATCGGTCGTGAAGACCCCCTCCACATCGGTGTAGATCTCGCAGACCTGGGCCTTCAGCACCGCGGCCAGGGCGACGGCGGTGGTGTCGCTGCCGCCGCGGCCCAGGGTGGTGATGTTGAAGTCGTCGTCGATTCCCTGGAAACCAGCGGCGATGACGATGGCACCCCCTTCCAGGGCCCGCCGCATGCGTTCGGTCGAGATCGACCGGATGCGGGCCTTGGTGAAGGTGTTGTCGGTGACGATGCCGATCTGCGCGCCGGTCATGCTGATGGCCTGGACCCCCAGCTTCTGGACCGCCATCGCCATGAGCGCGACCGACTCCTGCTCGCCGGTCGAGAGGAGCATGTCCATCTCGCGGGCCGGGGGGGTCTCGGTGATCTCTTTCGCCAGGTCGATCAGCTCGTCGGTTTTATGGCCGCGGGCGCTCACCACCACCACCACCTGGTGGCCCTGCTGGCGGGCTGCGACGGCCCGCTTGGCGGCCGCCAAAATCTTCTCGGCGGTCGCGACGCTGGTCCCGCCAAACTTCTGCACTAGCACCGACATCAACGCGTTCCTCAAAAAAAGCCGGGAAATCCCCGGGCCACGGCCGCAGTCTGTCTCGGGAACCCCGTCGGTTCACCCGGCCCACAGGGGGGGGCCGGAACGGGGTCTGACAAGTCCTTTTCCACATTAGCGGTGGGTCACTGGAAGCCGCAAGCGGCCTGCTGGCCCGCCGTTCCATCCAGCGCCGACTTCCCCGCGGGGGGCGGTATTTCCAGCGCGGACGGCAAGCTGCCCGGCTGGCCGCCCCCCTCCGCCATTCCCCCCCGGCTCCCGGGCCGGAATTCGCAACCAACTTCTCCATGCGGTATAGTCAGCCCGTCGGTTCTGTCTCCGGCCAACCCGCGCGGCGGTTGGCGATCTCACCGGGATGCATCGGTTCATGTCGCACCTCCAGAAAGGGCTGGCCGCCAGCCTGCTGTTCGCGTTGCTGTGCGGCCTGTTGCTGTCGACCGACTCGCAGGCCCAGTCGGGGGGCGCGTCGGCCATCAGTGCCGGAAGCGCGGCCGATGGCAACGCCGCCGCCCCCCCGGCGGTTTATCCCTCCACTCCCAAGAAGCAGTTCGCACGGGGCAATGTGGCGGTCCCGGGCGGGAAGAAGAACTCGGGGACCGGGACCGGCTGGTACTTCAGCCTGTTCCGGTTCCTGCCACTCCTGGCGCTCTTTTTCCTTTGGACCCACACCACCACCTGGGTTGATGACGACGCCCAGGGGCTCAAGCTCGATGCCGGGATGTGGAATGCGGCGGTGCTGGTGGGGGGGGCCGTGGGGCTGTTGCTGGCGGTGACCATCCCGCAGTTTGGGCTGGGGCTGCTGGCGGCGCTGCTGGCGTATGGAGTCCCGCTGGGAATCTATGTGAAGGAACGGAACGACCGCGTACCCGACAGCTCGAAGGTGATGACCCCCGAGCATCTGCAGTCGCTGTTCATCCGGGCCTGTGCCCGGGTGGGGATCAATATCGCCCCGAGCAAGGCGGCCCGCGACTCGGCCCTGGGGCCTCCGATCCGGTTTATCGGCAAGTCGGTCTCGGGGCGGGGAGAGGACGACAGCCGTTCGAAGCAGGCCGAGAAATCGCGGGGCTTCGTCGCCGCCAAGGAACTGGTCTACGACGCCATCATGCGGCGGGCGACCGACGTGCACCTGGAACCGCGGGAGGATGAGTTCGCGGTGCGGTACCGCATCGATGGGGTGATGTATCCCGCCGAGCCCTTCGACCGGGCGATGGGGGAGGCGATCATCAACATCTTCAAGGTGCTCGGGACGATGGACATCACCGAACGCCGGAAGTCGCAGGATGGCAGCTTCAAGGCGATTCTTGAGAAGCGCAAGATCGACTTCCGCGTCGCCTCGCAGGGGACGCGCGAGGGAGAGAAGCTGTCGATGCGTATTCTCGACCAGTCGCAGTCGGTCTCGAAGCTGGCGCAACTGGGCATGCGGCGGCAGATGCAGGATCAGATCACCTCGCTGATCCACCAGCCGCACGGCATGTTCCTCTCGTGCGGCCCGACCGGGGCGGGCAAATCGACCACCCTGTACGCGCTGCTGAGCGAGATCGACTCGCTGCAGCAGAATATCATCACGGTCGAAGACCCGATCGAGTACACGATTCCCAACGTGCAGCAGATCGAGGTGAACGTGAAGGGGGGGAACACCTTCGCGAACGCCCTGCGCAGCATCCTGCGCCAGGACCCCGACGTGATCATGGTGGGGGAAATTCGCGATGAGGAGACCGCCAAGATCGCCGTGCAGGCGGCCAACACGGGGCACATGGTCTTCTCGACCGTCCACGCCAACGACACCATCAGCGCGCTGTACCGCATGCTCGATCTGAAGGTCGAGCCGTTCTTGCTGGCCTCGGCCCTCACGGCCGTGCTGGGCCAGCGGCTGGTCCGCCGACTCTGCGACGACTGCAAGCAGCCCTACCAGCCCAAGGGCGAACTGCTGAAGAAACTGGGGCTGCCGTCGGAAAAGATCGACTCGTTCTACCGGCCTCCCGATGAGGAAGGGGCCAACTGCCCGACCTGCGGGGGGCTGGGTTACAAGGGACGCCTGGGGGTGTTTGAGCTCTTGGTGCTCAACGAGCGGCTCAAGGACATGCTGCGCGAAAACGCACAGCTCTCGGCCGTCCGGTCGGAAGCCCGCAAGAATGGCATGCTCTACATGCATGAAGAGGGACTGCGGCTGGTGGTGAAGGGGTCGACTTCGCTGGCCGAATTGCAGGCGAACGTGAAATGACCCTGCCAGCGCAATCCTGTGGCGCGGATGCCGTCCGCGAAAACGGCCCCCTCCGGTTCTGTCGTTGTTTTTCCCTTTCCCGGCGATGATGTGGCGATGGACGCACTGATTGGATTTCTGCTGCTCGCCATGTTTGGCATTGTCGCCTGGTGTGTGGCCAGCGAAGGGGCGATGGGGGCGGTTTACAGCTTTTTCTGCGTGCTGTTCGCCGGGCTGCTGGCGATGAACTTCTTCGAACTGCTGGCCCCGCGCCTCGAAGGAATCTCGCGGGGCTTCGCCCCCTATGCCGACTTTGTGGCACTGCTGGGATTGTTTTCGTTGTTTGTGTTTCTGTTGCGGCTGGGGACCGAGCACTTCGCGCCGACGCAGATCGAGCTCGATTCGCGGCTGCATGAGATCATCCGCTGGCCATGGTCGCTGGCCACGGGGTATCTCACCATGGCGATTCTGCTGACTGCGCTGCACACCGCGCCGTTGCCGCGCGAGTTCTGGGGATTCAAACCCGAGGCGCGGAACTTCTTCGATCTGTCGGCTCCCGACCGGCAATGGCTGGGGTTCAACCAGTGGGTGTCGGAGCACGTGCTGTGGAACGGCCGGGTGTTCGACGGACCGTTGGCCGAGGTGGAAGGGACCAGCAACCGCGTCTGGCCGTCGTTCCCGATCCGCTACGCGACGAAGCGGGCCAACTACGCCGGAGGAAACAAGCCCAAATCCGCCCCGCCCCCCGCCCCCGCACCCCCGCCGGGCGGGGAGCCGGTGAGCCCGGGAGGGGCGTTTTGAGAGGGCGTGGTGATCGAGGTCGGATTCGGTTGGCCCCTCGGTGACAACATCGGCGTCGCGGTTCCGGGAGAGCACCAGCGGGCGACTGAAAGGGAGTGATCGCCGGGATGCGACCGCCCGCGTCCCCGGGTCGGCCGCACCCGAGAGTGACAGCTTCCCCGTCGAGAGCCCGAGCCGCACCGGCCATTGATTGCCTGGGGATGGTGCCCATGCACCACGGCTTGCGAGTGGGCTGGGAGACGCAGGGGGGGCGATGCCGATGACTTTGCCAACGTGTCACCCGCCACCCACCCCCTGGCCGCAGATGATTTCCCGTTGGGCAGCACGATGTCGAAAATTCAAAAAAATGCGCGCGCCGCCTGTGGCGGCGTGCAGTCACCCGCCACCATCCGGCCGTCCCAAGCCACCGCCCGAAAGACGAAGAAAAGAAAGAGAACAAATCCAAAAGGGCCGAGGTTTCAAGGAGAACAAGCCCTCGCCGCGCGAAAACCGATGCCGATTCTGCCGTCTTGATCCGCCGGATCCGAGTAGTTACGGAAGGCCGAGCGACAGTAGTCGGGGCTCTCGAGGAACGACCCGCCACGCAACACACTGGTATATCCGACCAACTGGTCGAACTCGTGACTGGCTTCACCCAAACCATTAAAGGACATAGTCCACTCCAAGAAATTGCCGTGGAGATCGAACAGGCCGCGACGATTGGGACGCAGGGCGGCCGCTGGATGCGTGGTTATTAAAGACTGTGATGTCCAAGCATACCGCGTCACAAGCCGCGGATCATCGGGCTGTCCAAATCCAAACTGGGTCGTGGTCCCCGCCCGGCAAGCGTACTCCCATTCTTCCTCAGTGGGCAGCCGGTATCCACGTTTCGTGCGACATCCGGCCGCAAGCTGCATACCCGGGCCATATTCGACCTCAGTCTCCGAATCTGTGCCTTCGGGATCTCGCCAGGGCAAATAGCACCACTCGCTCTCGGGCAGCCCGTCCTGCTGACTCAGCCAATTGCAGTACGCCGCGGCGGCGTACCACGAGACATTTTCGATGGGTAACGTCGGATCGAACCCCTCTTTGCCGCGCCGCTGTCTTAAATATTTCATTCTCTGTCGATCCTTCTCACACAGCCGAAACTGCTGCGGATCGGCCCCATCCAGAAACGCCAGAAAATCGCCACGGGTCACTTCGGTGGTCGCGAGGGCGAACGAATACGGGATCTCGACAGTCCTGCGTGGTTCGGGACGTGGGGCTGTCGTCAAATCCCCAATTTTAAACTGGCCCGGTGCGGGAAGCACCACGAACGTTTGCTTCTGGGAGTTCACGAACCAGCCGGCCGTCTGTTGCCCAGGCTCGTTGAGCGGCTTCAAGTCATCCGGTTCGCCGTTTTGCCGCTGCCATTGCTGCCAGACCCACCCGGCCGCGGCTCGAACCCCGCTATCGGGGGTGCTGTGATAGATCGCTTCCAGTTTGGTCCTGAGTTCGCTGCGCACCGAGACGGGCAACCGCACACTGTCGAAGTCCCCCATCACCAACAGCAGTGCCTGCCGGATCGTGTTGTTGTCATAGGCTGTGTCCCCCGCACCAACATCGAGTTGCTCCACCTGCGTCATCAGGGCCTCGGGGTCAATCGCCCCCAATTCCTGAAACCGGGCAATCAGATAGCTTTGGAACGTCGGATCGACGACCTTCTCGGTGCCGGTCCCTTTGGCGGCTGGCAACAACAGCGCCCGGATCGGCTCGACTTGCCCCAACTGGACCAGGCAGACCGCCGCGTTCAAGGGGCCCCGCCAACTCGATTTCCAGTCGACTTCAGATTGCTGTTGAGCCGTGGGATTGGTGGGCTGCTCGGCAAACCACGGGCCGCCTGCCTGCGAGACCAGCAGCGCTGTGGCTTCATCTTTCAAGGCAGCCAAGGCGGTCACAAACGGTTGGAATTCATCCGCCGAGTCGGCAGATGACAGCCAGTCCACCAGTCGCTGCGGGTCGTCACGCCAGTGATCGGCCAAGACCAGCACGGCCGCCTCGGTCAAAGACCGGCGTTGTTCATTGCGGGGGCCGGAATAGATCTGCTCCAGGTGCGGCAAGAGATACTGCTTGACCGGTCTCAGGTTTTCCGACCAGGCCTTGAACTCCAGCGGCGAGACGGTAATCAATTCCTGGGCGAGATCATGACCGATTTTTTTCCATTCCCGATGAGCATCGTCGAGCGGCGGGTCAATGCCCGCCAGAGCGGCCGCTGCCCGCAGCCGATTGGAACGATTGGCTGTCTGCTCGACCTCATTCCAAAGTCGCGGAGCGGCCTGTGCCGCAAACGGCTTCAAAAAGCCGCGCCACCCCAGAATCTCCTCGGGGCTGGCAATGAGGATGGCGTTCACCAGGTGCTCGCGCACCTGCTTCAGCGTCTCGGGCGGCGGTTTCAGAGTGAGCAGCGCCAGAGCGCAATTGTGTTTGACATCCTCGTCCGAAGTGGTCTGAAAATCCTCCCACAGCCGATCGAAGACACGCTGCCGAATCTCGCTGAGATCAGGCTGGGCGAGAATTTTTTCAATCTGATTGGTGTCCGCCCCCTCCAGCAACGCCACCTGCCGGTCGACAAATCGCTTCTGCTGCTCGCGATTGCGAAACCACGAGAACCAGGCCCCGGCCAGAAAGATCGACAGCACCATGAAATACGGCAGGGCCGCGAGCACATTGGCCGACGTCCGGCTTCGACGCAGAAAGAGCTCCGCGTCCTGGAAACTCGCCCGGGGCTTGCCATCGTCCGCCGGATAGCGGTTGGCCCAGGACTCGGTCGGCTGTTCCCGCCCGCGCCACTCTTCGATCGGCACCAGCGACGCCCCGGGAAAGTAACCCGCCCGCCCCTGCTGCCACAGCGTTGTTTCGTCCAGCACCCGCCGCCAGGTGCGCTCCGACTCGCGCTCGGCCTCCACCCACTCGCGGCAGCGGGTCCATTGCCGTAACAGCGCCTCGTGACTGATGTCGAGCGTCGTGTCGCCATCGAGCGGCTGTTCCTGGGCGTCGGGAGAAGCACGCAGCAGCGAACACCCCTCGGCCAGAAAGGGACGGGCGACCGAGAGCACCCGTTCGATGTCGGGCTCGCCCTGCGCATTGGTCACCCCGGCCACCTGGGCGATCTCCCGCACCGTCGCCAGCCGGCGGACCAGTTGCCCCGTGCTGTTGACCGCACTCAGGCAGCGGAACATCCGTTCGCACAGCCACTGGGCGGAACTCGGCGGCGGAGCCACGCCAATCCCGAAGTCTTTCAGGACAGGACGAAAAGCCCGGCGCAGCAGGTTTTCGAACTGCTCTTCCCGGGTGGGACCGGCGGCCGGTGAAGAGGTGTTGGCCGGGACGGCATCGGAGACGGCCGGTTTTCCCCCGTTTGTTGCCGTGATCTCGGGCGCGGCGGGCTTCGCGGCCAGCCAGTCTGCCAGGCGTCCCCGGAGTTCGTCGGTCGAGGTGCCGAACCGCCGCAGTCCCCAGTCCAGCAGTTGCGGCAGTGTGGGGATGGGGGACGAACGGGGGGCATCGCCGGTCGCAACAGCTTCGCGTAATTGGGTGTGATCCTCCTTCAGCCCCGCGTAAATCTCATTCGCATGGTTGTCGAGCGCGTGGGCCACCCCCCCCACGCTCGAATGCAGATAATGCTCCAGGGCAAGCCCTATGGGACGGGGCTGCCATGCGTCCGGGGGCTGGCAGGCGATGTTCCAGGTGCGCATCAGCGCGTGCTGCAACAGCGGCAACTGGTCGGGCTCGGCTCCCAGGTCGTCGAGGATCCGGCCGACCAACTCGGGCTCGGCCACGGCGTTGAACAACGACAGCGGCCCCACAATCGAGTCGCGCAACTGGTCACGCGTCATCCTGGGGGTGAGGAACTGACTGTCGTTGATCGCCTCGGGCAATCCCTGGAACAGGTCGCAATTCCCGAGGAAGTCGGACCGCATCGTGATCACCACGTAGACCGGCAGCTTCTGCTCTTCGGGCACGTTCTTCTGCAGCGCCGCCGCCAGCAGCAGGTCGACAAAGGCGGTCGCTTCGCTGTGACGATCGTACTT
>JBKDUK010000372.1:0-5553 GCA_046339535.1 Planctomycetaceae bacterium
GACCGACTGGATCTGCCGGTCAGTGTCCCCATCCAAAATGGTCTTGTGCGACGCGATGCCATTGGCCCACGACTGCGGCATGATGATGCGGGGGCGAAATTGCTGGGGGTTGCGCAGAAAGGCGTTGAACCAGGCGGGCTGCAGGCGTTGGTAGCTGCTGGTCAGCTCCATGCCGCGATTGACCGGGGCCTCTTTGCCGTTGAAGTTGTGACAGGCGATACAGTACAGCCCCTGGTTCCCCAGCAGGTCGCGCCCCGCCTTGCGGAACTCGCGCTCCCGTTCGCGGTCACTCTCGCGCTCCGGATTGGGAATGGTCCAGTCGACAGCCGGCAGGGTGTCGGTCCGGGCCAACAGTGCGGGGAGGTGGCCGAGGTTCTCTTCGCCGTACTGCGGCATCCGCACCCCGAGGTACGGGCGCACGCTTTCGCCATCGAAGAGCACCTTCTTCAGCCACGCGGGCTGCAGTTTGGCCCCCAGCAGGGTCAAGGGGGGCGGGAGGCGGCCTTCATCACCGAGGTTCGGTTCGGTCGTGGTGAAGTGCGGATCGTGGCTGGGGTGCACACCCCCGTAATCGTCGCGCACATGGCAGGCGATGCAGCGTTGGGCGACGAGGGTTTTGGCGACCACGTCGGCATCCTGGTCGGGTCGGTCGTGTTGTGCGAGGGCCGCGCGAATCGCCCGCCGCTGGGACTCGTCGAGGTCGTACCAGACCGGTCCGCCGCGAGACTGCTGCAGGCAGCCGCGGTCATCGATCTGGGATGGCAGCTCGCCGCCAACGGGGGGGGCGGCAGCGGCACCGGGCGGCGCATGGCAGTTGCCGCAGTGGAGTTCGCGGAAGTACCGCTCGCCCGCGGTCACCTGGCGGGGGTCGGGAGCGAGCGGAGCGACCTGGGGAGGTTCAGCCCCCAGCAGGTACTGGGCGATCGCGCGGGACTCGTCGGTCGTCAGCTTGAGCTCGGGCATGCGTCCCGAGGGACGGACGGCCAGCGGATCGTGCAAAAACCCGGCCAGGCTGGCGACGCTGTATTTCGTGGGGACGTGTGCGAGACTGAGCGCGATGGGGCGAAAGGCCGGCTGGGTTGGGGCGTGGTCGGCCTCCCCGGCATCGGCCTCTTCGTCGTCTGGCTGGGCAGGATCGGGATGGGCAGGATCGGGTGTCGCGTCCGATTTGGTGTTGTTCCCGGCTGGGGTTGGACCCGGGTTTCCGGCGTCGTCGCGGGGCCCATGGCAGGCGACGCAGCCGACGGTGTGATAGAGCCGTCGGCCCTGGTCGCTGGATCGGCCGTCGGTCGCCTCGGGGGTGCATGTCCCCCGGCTCTGCGCGGCGAGGTAGTGCGTCAGGGCGACGGCGATTTCCTGCCGTTCGGCGGGTGTCCGCAGCCCCCACACATCGGGCATGGTGGTACCGCGATGGACGTCGGTGGGATCGGCGAGATACCGCTGGAGGAACTCAGGCGACACCCGGCTGCCGACCTCGGCGAGGTTGGGTGCGCGTTTCGCGGCCAGAGCCTGCGCGGGCAGTCCGGTGTGGCAGTGGGCACACCCCAACTCGCCCAGCAGCACCTGCCCGGCGGCGACGTCATCGAGGCGATGGTTGCCGGGGAGGGGAGAACCGTCTTCCGTGGCGGGCCGCACGGGCTCGGCAGCGCCGAGACGGGACCCGCGCCCCGACAGACTCAGCAGGAGGATGGCCCAGACCACGGCACGACATGGCCCACCCCGCGTGAGAACGGTTCTGACGCGGACCGGGGGTCGGCTTTGGCAAGCAATCCGAGTTGTGAAGTACGTCTGGGGACTCGCTGGCATGCGTCCGCACTCGGTTTGGAAAGTCGTCCCGGGCGACCTGCGCGACTCCGGGGCCTGACAGGCCCAATCGCTGCCGCGGGGGAATGTTGAGAGTGTAGCGGGCGAAGGGGGCGACTGCCTCGGAACGGGGTTCGAGCCGTATGACTTGGGAACCGCTCGCAGCGGGAACGTGCGATGGCTTCGCATCACGCCGTGCGTTCCCATGGCTGTCCCGTAAGCCCTATTATTGTACCGTGTGATTCATCCACTAGTATTTATTTGACCTGTCTCCTTTGCAGGTGCAAATTCTTTAGCCCGCCCCAGGATCCCGTCGGCCACAAGCTGAATCTGCCACATCAGTTCGTCGTGTTTGAGCGGGTCAAGGCCGGCCAGTGCTAATCCCTCTTCGCCTGTCAGCACGGCACAACAGGCCAAAAGATACAGCTCATCCATTTCGCAGGTGTGCGCCACTCCAGGCCATTCCGCCAAGCGCTCAGCTTTCTTGCGGTAGTCGCGACCGTGCCGGGCTGTCAGTTCCTGAATATGTTGGTACAAAGATTTCTTGCAGTCCAACTGTCGCACGAGGTGGGCTGAACGCTGCCGGGCGTGTGTGGTTTGGTTGAGCAGTTCATCGCCATGTTGCAACGCATAGGAATGCGCGGCGGCCGGGGCGACTTTTGCGAGCCGCCGTTCCCACTCCTGGGCCCGTTCCAGGGTCTCAATAATGGCGCGACCACGCCCGGGAATCCAAAAGCCATCCTTGTCATCGATCTCGCGGACGTCTGCAACTTCCACCAGCAATTCAGTCGAGATTCCAAACGCAAGAGTCCCTGTGATTCCAACTCCCACTTTCGCGGTGACCGCCTCATTTCTCTTTCCGGCAAATTCGACGAGTATCCATTCAGAAACACCCAGCAGAGAATTCCAGCGATTCCAAGCGTAATCGCCGTGCCATCTTGAGACGCTGCGAAATCCACTTGCGCAGAGCAATCCTGATAAGCGGGTTTCACTCACTTTCGGAGACTTGCTCATCGGATCCCCACCCAAGAGTTGATTGCTGCTGTGTCCAATCCCTCACGGTGCTGCCCCCCTACCATTGACGCTGTGAGTCATTCACGACCCAGCCATCCAACTCGCTCGACTGGTCCATTCGATTTCTGGAACAGACCGCCCCCTCCGGGTCAGTCTGCGGGACAATGGCTGCCGCGTCCTTTGGCTCCAAGGATTGAGTTTGTCCTCAAACCGAGTCTGTGTGAAGCCACTGCAGCTGACAAACTTGTGGTGATCGAGTCCGTTGTTCTCGGTCCCTGGAGTGCAAACACTCGCTGCTTTGCCCACGGATCCAAGTGGTTTTCAAACGTGGTTTGAACAACTTGAATCGAGAGCCTGCTGTGGGGAGCAACCCGTTCCGGCATGGTATCAGGCGTACCGTGTGAACCGGTGGTCGGAACAGCACCACATGAGTGCCCCCCTCCTGTTGGTTTCTCTGCCGTCCCGCGCCCTTCACAGCGACAGAGTGTGCCCTGGAAGAGGGTTGCGATCAACTGCTCCGGAACGGGAGACGAAGTCGGAGTTATCGAGGTTGAACACGACATGGTCGACCTGAATCACAGATTGCCGAGCCGCCCACCACATCGGCAGCACGGCCACGACGGCCGACGATCGGTCGAACAAAGCCTTGGATTTCATCATCGGCCAAATCCGCCCGACAACGGTGCAACCACGGGCTGAGCGGTGATCCGAACAGGATGTGACTTCTTGCACCCGGGGTGTTACGCCACCACCGGCATCACGTATGGTCCCTTGGGGATGACCGCAATCCGGGCGTGGGGGCCGTGGTGGGCGAGGGCCTCGGCGACGGCCGCTTCGACGCTCTCGGCCGGCTCGACAAACAGGCCGCGCAGCGTCTCGGCCGAGAGGCCGTGGGTCACGACTTTCACCTTCGCCCGCCGGCAGACCTTGGCCATCTCTTCGAGCTGCCACTGGTCCATCACGAAATAGTCTTTCCCCAAGATGCGCTGCATGAACTGTTCGAGGGTGGCGTTCTCGCGGAAGAGCTGCTGGAACTCGGGGCTGCCGATCCCTTCCGTCATGCTCGCGGCGATGATGATCGTCCCCCCCTCCTTCACAATGGGCAGCGCGCCGGTCATTCCCTTCACCGCCTGGTAGAACGTGGTGTCGAGGGGATACCCCGCCCCCGAGGTCACCACCACCTCGCAGGGTTCGGGAATGGGGGCCCGGACCACCTCTTCGATGAACCGCACCCCTTCCAGGAACGCCTGCTCCATGTCGCCCGCCACGATCGACGTCACCCGGCGCTTCTCGTCGAGGGTGACATTCACGATAAAGTCGCACCCCGCCATCCGGGCAATGCGGGTGTTTTCTTCGTGGACGGGGTTCCCCGCGAGGTGGCCATAGTCGGCCTTGGGATGTTCGAGAAAGTCGGGGCCGTGCCAGACTTTGACGGTCTCGAGGGCGGCGATGCCCGGGCAGATCAGCTTGCGGCCACCCGAGTAGCCCGCCATCAGATGGGGCTCGATCAGGCCGGTGGCCAGCTTGAGCTCGGCATCGAGATAGCGGTGGTCGATCCAGACGGGAACGCCGCGGGGGGTGGTGCCGAGATAGCGGTGCTGGTCGCGATTCTTGCCGTCGTGATTGACGCAGCGGTAGTTCCGGGCGATCTCGGGGCCGACCAGCTCGACCAGCTCGTCCCCCTCGTTGGCCCGGTGCATGCCGGTGGCGACGAGAATGGTGATCCCCGCGCGCGGGATCCCGCTCTCTTCGAGAATCCGCAACATCGGCGTCAGCAGCAGTGTGTTGGGGACGGGGCGGGTGATGTCGCAGATCAGGATGCAGGCCGACTTCTTTCCCCGGGCCAACTCGGCCAGCGGCGGAGAGCCGATCGGGTGGGCCAGCAGGCGTTCGAGAACCTGGGCCGGCTGATCGAGGGGCGTCACGGGCCGCAACGACAGCGGACCTACGACGCGGTCCTCGGGCAGTTCGACATCGAGACCGGTCTTGCCGTAGTCGAGGCGGATCTTCATGGGGCAGAGCTCGGGGTAAAAAAGGGAACTGTCATACAGATTCTAGCAACTCATCCTGTGGGACCCCGGATTGGCCAGTGCGGCGGATGGGGAATTCCACAAAGACAACCGCCCGCCGGTTGGTCTGCGGCAGCAGACTGTCCCGGCGGGCGGCATGGAATCCGTATGGCTCTGGCGAGAAATCGACGACGAGGCCTACTTCGCCGCCGTCTTCGCCCCCCGGGTCTGCAGCAGCACGTTCACCCCCTTCTTGTTCGACACGATGATGTCGGGGGTTTTGTTGCCGTCGAGGTCGGCGATCGTGAACTGGGTGCCGACGCCCGAGCCGCTGCTTTCGGGAATGACGTGCGGGGTGAACTTCGGGGCCTGCCCCTTCTGCCGGGTGATGTCGAACCAGATCACCACCGGGTCTTCCTCGGGACGCACATCCCCCTTGGGTCCATGGGCCCACCAGCGTTTGCCCGTGACCAGTTCGCGGTCGCCGTCGCCGTCGAGGTCGACGAAGTGCAGGGCGTGTGTCTGGGTCACCTGCTCGCTGATCAGGTGGTACTTGAACTCGGGCTCGGCTCCCCCCAGGTTCTCAAACCACCAGATTCCCACGTTGTGGGCGGCGCTCATCAGGATGTCGGCATCGCCGTCGAGATCGACGTCGTCGGTGTACATGTCGCTGGCGGGGAGATAGCCGGGCTTGCCATCCGGAGTGAGGTTCAGCGGGTGCCACTTC
>JBKDUK010000373.1:0-3829 GCA_046339535.1 Planctomycetaceae bacterium
CCGCGGCAAGACTTGCCAGCGAACTGGTCTTCAGAAAACGCCGTCGGCTGCCGGAGTGGTGCCCGGGAGACGCCGGATCAGAGACGTGGGGATCAGCGACCTGGAGGTCGCGGGCGTTGAACGTGGGGCGAACACTCATCCAATAAGGATCCAGATCGTTTCCCCTTCGATGGCCAGCAGGGGCCGTACCGTGCGGTCGGGAAAGTTCGCATCGTGGTCGAGCCCCTACAGGTGCAGAATGGTCGCCGTCAGTTCGGGCGGAGTCACCCGGTCGCGCGCGGGATAGGCCCCCGTCGGGTCGCTGGCTCCCAGCACCTGTCCCCCGCCGATGCCTGCCCCCGCCATCACGAAACTGAAGACGTTCCCCCAATGATCGCGCCCGCCGCTGCCGTTGAACCGGGCCGTGCGTCCCATTTCTCCCACCGCCACGACCAGCGTTTCGTCCAGCAGACCGCGGGTCTCGAGGTCTTCGATCAGCGCGGTGAAGCCCCGGTCGAACTGTGGACAGAGCACGTCTTTCATCCGGGGATTGTTGTTGGCGTGGGTATCCCAGAGAGGGTTCGGAGCACTCAGGTCTCCCGGCTCGCGGGGCCAGTTCACGAACACCATACGCACTCCCGCCTCAACCAGCCGCCGCGAGAGCAGGACCGACTGGGCCCACTTCCCCCGGCCATAGCGGTCGCGAAGGGCGGGTGACTCCTGGTCGAGGGCGAAGGCTCCCTGGGCAGTGCCGGAACGGAGCAGGTCGAGCGCTTCCCGCTGCAGCCGGCTGTAGTCGGCCGAAAGGGCGCCCGCGCTGCGCGCGGACTGTCCCAATTGCTCCAGCAAAGTCTCTCGCGAACTGAGCCGCTGGGTCGAGACCTGCTCGGGGAGCGCGAGGCTTTCAATCCGGAAATCGGGAGCGGCGGGATCGCACTTGATGATCTCGGGATCCCACCGCCGGCCGAGGAAACCGGCGTTTTGTCCCGGGAGGAACACATTCGGATTGGCGATGATCGGCTCGGGCAGCATCACTGCGCTGAAAGGGCCATGCGCAGTGGGCTTCAGCAGCTTGACGATCGTCCCCAGAGTGGGCCAATCGGTCGGGGCCAGCGCCCGCATGTCGGGACCGGTGTACTTCCGGCCGGTGTTGATCCAATACCCGGCCGACTCATGATTCGGATCGTCAGTCGCGAACGACCGCACGATGGCGAGACGGTCGGTGAGAGCAGCGGTCTGGGGGAGGAGTTCGCAGAGCGAAATGCCCGGGGTTCGGCTGGCGATGGGGGAGAAGACCCCCCGGATTTCGGCCGGGGCTTCGGGCTTGGGATCGAACGTCTCGTATTGGGACGGACCGCCACTGAGATAGAGGTAGATCAGGCTCTTCGCCCGGCCAAACGACGCGGGCCGGGCACGGCCTGCGACCGGCGGAGCGGAGGGGGCGGTTTGGGCGGCCGGCAGAATCCGGGCGAGGCTGCCGGCCAGCCAGGCGGAGGCACTGGCGTGGGTCCACCCTCGTCGTGATACTCTCCCCCGCGGCTCAGTCATCTGGTTCTCCGCATCCACCACAGTTCCCCCGCACGGCCGTCCGGGCCATGCACGCGTTCCACCAAGGTGTGGATCGCCGACAGGACACCCGCTCGATGTGCCGAACCAACCCCGCACTTCGGGGACCCACTCGGCAACTACATCCATCAGTCTATCGTGATGTGATTGGGAGTAAATGATCTTTTCTGGACTTCGGCGGGTCGGATTGTCTCCTCTTGAAAAATGAGCGCTGTGCCCGTGCACTGGGTCGGGCAGCGGCAGCGGACAGGTTGGATCGTGGTTTGTGAGCTTCCCAGCGGAATTTCGCGACTCTGGTGGACTTCCAATCAGCCAGCCCGACACAGAGCGGGACGCCAGTCGCGAGATTCGTCCGCGGTGAACAGGATGATTGGCGGCCGGTTGTTCTGGCGTGTCGCCCGTTGGGTCCAGCACCTCCTGTGTGCGCCATCGACAACTCGCGCTGTCGATGGTGAGGGGGAATCTGGACTGACTATTTCAACCGACGGGTATTCCACCAGTCACGCAGGCGCATGCCGAGCCGGTAGATGTTGTTGCGGAATGACCGCGGATGCACGAGCCGCATCAGCCGGTCGTGCCACGGGAAGAGTGACATTTGCAGCGATGACGGTGGGCGCGGGGCCGCGAATTCGGTCTCAAATCCGTAGTACTTCAATTCCGGGCCGGCCAGCGACTCGAAGATCTCGCGTTCCCGGAGCGACATCTTCTTCTTCCACTTGTTGAAATTGTTCGCCCGCAGTTCCTCACGCACCATGGGCCCAATCCGCTCGAACATATGCGGATCGCGGGGGTGTGCTCCCAGGAAGTTCATCACGGTACGGAGGGTCTCCACCGGATTCCCCATCATGTCTTCATACCGGACGACCAGCTTGCGATCCGCGGGAAGAGTCTCCAGGAACTGCATCCCCTGCCGGGCTGTCTCGCGCCATTCCTGGGCGGCCACCACCAGATTGTTCGGACCGTAGTATCGCGACATGACCGACAACGCGGTGTCGCGTCCATCGCGCACGACGAGAATGTACTGAGCGTTGGGGAACAGGGCATTCAATTCGGGCAGATGTTCCATGTACTCGGGAGTCTTGTCACCCCACCGGTCGGTTTGTTGGTGTTCGGCCAGCAGCGAGAAGAGGGCGTGATAGATTCCCGACATGGTTGGCTGTTGTAACCGGGCGAGAATCTGCTCGGCGGTCGGGTGAAACCCATAGATCTGCGCGGCCTTTTTGAAATATCTCTCCTGCAGCATGTAGTCGACCGCGCCGCGCAGGACCCGGGGATCAGACAGGTCGCCCCAGGTCTGCGCCAGCCGGTTCAGCCGGATCAGGAACTGGCTCTCATTTCCAAACGCCACCGCACAGTACTTGCGGATCAACCCGGCACAGATACTGGTACCTGAACTGCCATGCCCAATCAGCATCACCGGCTCGGTGCGGGTGTGCTCGACTTCGAGGCCGAGTTCAATCCGTTCCGCACGCTGGGGAAACCTCGGGACCAGGGACTGATCTGGTCTGTCCACATACCCCGCCGACGTGACCTGAAACCTGGTATTCATGAAATCCTCGCGAGAATCGTGAAGGGACGGATGATTTGGCAACCCGCGATTCGCGTCAGCCGCGAATCCGAAGGACTCCAGCCACACTCAAAACCCTATCTGGCTCAAATGAAGATCCTGTGCAGAAAAGTAAGATGTTTCGCAGAGGATGGGATTCGCGGAGAGGTGGTCGGGACGATGTGCCCGCTTCACTGGATCAACATCTGAAAAAACCCGTTCCACTAAGTCGCCCATCCACCTGAATCGGAACCCCCATGTGCGCGGTACCGAGAACATCCTCCGAAAGGATCCAGCACCCGGGTGGCGGGGGGGGCGGACCTCCGTGTCCGCTCCGTTGGACAAACATCCGAAAACCCCCGCCCCAACGGACAGCACAAAAACCCGGAACGGCCAACCCCCCAATGTGCGTGCCACCGCGAACACCCACCGCAAGGGGCCAGCACCCGGGTGGCGGGGGGGCGGACCTCCGTGTCCGCTCCACTGGGCAAACATCCGAAAACACCCGTCCCAATGGGTCGCCCAACAACCTGGATCGGCCAACCCCAATGTGCGTCCCACCGCGAACACCCCCCGCAAGGGCCCAGCACCCGGGTGGCGGGGGGGCGGACCTCTGTGTCCGCTCCGCTGGACAAACATCCGAAAACCCCGTCCCAATGGGCAGAGAAAAAACCTGGATCGGAACCCCCAATGTGCGCGCCACCGAGCACACCCCCCGCAAGGGCCCAACACCCGGGT
>JBKDUK010000374.1:0-21617 GCA_046339535.1 Planctomycetaceae bacterium
GCCGCGCAAGTCGTTCGGGAATTCGGAAGATCGTCAACTCTCCGGCGATTTTACCCTGAAGCGTCGGCAAGGCGGGAATCCTGTGGGTCTCACGCCAGGCCTGAGCAAATGCACCATGTCGGGGTCCAGGGCGGACGAAAAAGTTCCGGACTGTGGTTGACGACGACCAATGGCCGATGTTTAATAGGCGAAACAAACTTCGCGTATCACAGTACGCGAAACAGAGGCCGTCAACTGGGGGGCGATGTGATGTGGGACGTGTTACGGGTCAACCTGGGTTCGCCACTCGCGCTGGCCTTTGTGCTGGGGATTGTCTCCCGACTGCTGAAGAGTGAATTGTCGCTCCCCCGGGATCTCTATTCGTCCCTGTCGATCTATCTGCTGCTGGCGCTGGGGCTCAAGGGGGGAGTGGAACTCTCGCATACCTCCCTGAACTCGCTGTTCTGGCCGGGGGTGGTCACCGTGGGGCTGGGGCTGATCACGCCGGTGTCGGCGTATCTCATTCTCCGCCGTCTCGGACGATTTCCCATCGCCGATGCTGCGGGCATTGCCGCCCATTACGGTTCTGTCTCGGCGGTCACCTTCATCGCGGCCCAGCAGTTTGTGCAGACGATGAACCAGCCGGCCGAAGGATTCATGCCCACGCTGCTGACCTTGCTGGAGATTCCGGGGATCCAGCTCGCCCTGGGGATCGGGGCGGTTCAAATGGCACGGGAACGGGCCACCCTGCCGGATGGTCAGCCGGCCGCGGAGGCCCAGCGTCCCATGTCGGAGGTGCTGCACGAGGTGCTGACCTCCCGCTCGATGATCCTGATGGTCGGCGGGCTGCTCATCGGCTGCCTGATGGGCGAACGGGGCTATGAGCCGGTGAAACCGTTCTTCGAGGGAATGTTCAAGGGGGCCCTGACCCTGTTCCTGCTGGAAATGGGCCTGGCCGCCGGAGCCCGGCTGGGGGATCTGAAATCGGTCGGACTGTTCCTGCTCGGTTTCGGGATGATTGTTCCGGTGCTGCATGGGGCGCTGGGGGTGTTCCTGGGACATTGGTCGGGCCTGTCGATTGGTGGGGCGACGGTCCTGGGGACCATGTCGGCCAGTGCGTCGTACATCGCAGCCCCCCCCGCGGTCCGGATGACCTTGCCCGAGGCGAACCCAACCTACTACCTGACAGCCGCCCTGGCGATTACCTTCCCCTTCAACATCGTGCTGGGAATTCCCCTGTATTACCGGATGGCCACCCTGCTGGCCGCACACTGACCCGAGGACCAACATGGACACCACTCCTCTCACGCTGCTGACCATTGTGTGTGAAGCCATCCTCAAGGAACGCCTCTTGGCGGAACTGACAAAAGCCGGTGCCAAGGGACACACCTTGACCGAATGCGAGGGCTCCGGTTCCCGGCACCGACGCGTCAGCGAGACGCTGGGGGCCAACATCAAGCTCGAGACCATTGTCTCTGCCGGCGTGGCCGACAAGCTGCTCACAACACTGACAAACGACTACTTCCCCAGATTCGCCATCATCGCCTACCTCAGCCCGGTCTCCGTGGTGCGGGGCGACAAGTACATCTGAAACCAGTCCGTGCCGTTCTCTTTTTTTGTTCGCGGAACAGGGACTTGATTTCCCTCTGGGCTGTCCGAGACCAAACCTCCTCCCCAGGCTGAGCAACCACGTTATGAACTCCGCACCCCCTGGAAAAGCAGCCCCGGTTCCACAATCGCAGGAGATGACGGGGGAAGAACTTCCGGGCTCGTGTCGTCAGTCATGACACCCGCCTTTGGGAAGCGAGTTGCAAAGCACGTCGCTCGCTGTTTCGGCTGGTCACTCCCGCTTGCGATCAACCCGGTGCACCAAGGGGAGTCCGTCGCGTTCCTTCATTTCCACATCCACGGTCCCGCTCTCGGCCAGCCGATAGACAATCGCCGACATGAGTTCAGCCGCGTTGGTCATCGCAGGATCAACGCCGCTGACTGTCAACGGGGTGCGTTGGTCCTGAAACCGGATGAGGATCCCCCGCACCCGGCCCGTCCACGCCTCGGTCAGCCGGATCGCCACCGTCCGCACCCGGAAAACCATGGTCAACAGATCGTCAATTTCATCGATCGAACGTTCGACGATCCGGCCCGTGTAGAGATGGCTGGCCCGCAATGTACGTCCTTCAAGCTCGATCCAGGCGCAGTCATTGCGTGTGACCATCTGGATCAAATAGCCGAATGCGGCGAGCGTCAACCCCGAGAGCGCAAGGTTCGCAGGAAACATCGCCAAAAACAGAAACAGCAGCGACATACCCAGACCCACCGCCGTCATCAGCCCGGTGGCAATGTATTGCCCGATGATCTGCCCGCGGGAAAAGCTGGCCCGCACAGTCGCTCGCGGCTCGGCGGCGGAGGGAGAAATGAGTCCCTAGTCACGGAATCTGTCGACGGAGGCGGGCATGGCAGGGAAATTGGAGTTGTCACCCGGGGAATTGACATTGTTCACTTTGGGATCCCGACGATGGCGGCCCCCACCAGCACCACCAGAACCAGGCCGAGCCACAGACTGGCCCGGTCGCGCAGGGCAAACACGAGGGGATCCTCAGTCAGTTCGCCGCGCTTCGCTTTCAGCCAGATCCGGCCGATCCAGTACATCAGCACGATGCAGACCAGCCAGAGGGACCATGTCTGCCGATAGAGCGATTTGGCCGCGGGACTGTTGAGATACAGGGCCAGGACCAGCACAGCAATGTAACCATTGGCCAGTCCCGCGCTTTCGACCAGACTGATGTCCGCCGCACGATAGCCCCGTCCTCGGGCCACCTCCTGTTGAGACCGCAGCAGCCGGTCCAACTCGGCGTAACGTTTGGCAAACGCCAGCGAGGTGAACAGGAACATTGAGAACGCCGCCAGCCATTCCGAGACTTCCACTTCCACGGCACTCGCACCAGCGAACAACCGCGACGTGTACAGTGCCGCCAGTGTCAACACATCGAGCATGGCGACCCGTTTGATGACCAGCGAATAGAGGCAGTTTCCGCCGAAATACAGCACCAGCCAGAGTGCAGTAAGCGGCGGCAGAAACAGCATCGAGAGCGCCACCGCGATTCCCAACAGCCCTGCGGCGAAGACGGGACCAGACCAAACCGGCAGAGCACCGGAGGCCAGAGGACGGTGCTGCTTGACCGGATGCCGGCGGTCGGACTGCAGATCAACGAGGTCGTTGAGCAGATAAACCGCCGAGGCACACAGACAAAAACAGAGCAGACAGACGAACGCGGCGAAGATCAGCCGGGGCTCTCCCCATCCCTGCGAAGCGACCAGCGGCACGAACACCAGCAGGTTCTTCACCCACTGATGGGGCCGCAGCGCCCTTGCCAGCGCCGCCCAGGGTGCCTGGTGGGTCCCCAGGATTGCGGTCGGGGTGACCTCCCGGGCGACTCGCCGCAGCATTGCGGGGGACGGCCCCGCGAGGTAAACCCCCTCGGCCTCGCGCCAGACCGGCAGGTCGCTGAGGCTGTCGCCGATGTAGTCGAACCGGGTTGCTCCCTCCTGGCGACAGTGCTCGCGGATTTGTGCCAGCTTCTCCGGCCCCTTGCAGTTCCGCACCCCGTCACTGGCCAGAATGTGGTCGAACAACCCGAGCTCTTCCGAGATGCGTACCGCCCACTCCGCATCACTGGCCGTCGCCAGAATGATCTTTCCTCCCTGGTCGCGCCGACTGCGGACGAAGTCGAGTACATCGGTCCGATAGGGGAGCGCGGCAAGGTCGGGAGTGATGTGCCGGCTCACCGCCCGTTTGAAGGCCGCCCGGCCACGACGCAGTTCCGGCAGCAGACCGAGCATCTTGCCAGGCGAGCGCCAGAGCAGGGCCAGAATCGCCTCATGCAGCAGGTCGGTCTGGATGAGGGTGCCATCCAGATCGACAAACAACGGCCGCAATCCGCCGGAGGGATCGGCAGCCGGGGACGAATTGGTTCTTCGGGGGGGAAGAGAATTGGACAAGGTCGTGTGAATCTGTCTGGGAACGAGGCTCAGCTCGAAGAGCGGGCCAGGTGGGCCGTGGTGATCACTCAGCGGAGAGTCATTCGGGGTTTCGTCGAATGCCTGTGTTCAAAGCCATGTCAGGCCGCGTGTGTTCTCCGCCAGGGCAAAACTCTCTCCCGCGTCCTGCCGCCAGTTGCGAGACGCATACCCGGTCGACACTGCGGCTCGGCTGACCTGACCGATCAGTCACCGCGGTCACCCGCCGCGAATGGGGGACCGGGATTCAGATCCAGCACGGTTCGCTCGGGACCAATCAGGGCGTCTTCTTCCTGACAGCTCCACTTCGAACCGGGTTCGATCCCCTGGATGGTATGGCCCGATTCGATCACGGGCCCCTGTTCGACCAGGTAGATGGCGGTGTTGAACAACACGCGGCTCAGTGGATTGGGATCCAGGTCGCGGAAGTGACACTGCAGATCGGGCAGATCGAGCTCCGCCAGCCCGCGGGTATCCATCAGCATGTCGCCGTCGGTCTCGGCAATATTGAAGAACCGCACGTTCAGCGTGCCCGGCCGCAGCACCGGCTCATCCCCCACGGATTCCAGATAGTCTGCGGTCCGGATCACCTGCTGCGAGTGGCGCCAGACGAGGGCCAGGGGCTGCGTCTGCTCGACCGCCGCCTGCAGGACCCCGTGAAACAGCCACAGTCGCTCGACCGGCGGCAACTGCTGGGCCATCAGTTCGGTCACCAGCAGCGTGTGCCGTGAGGAGGCCAGCACTTCAGCCGCCTCCCGACAGCGCCACGACTGTTCGAACAACGATTGCAGGACCTCGAGATTGACCGGCTGGTCGGCCCGCAACAGGGCGGTCTGGGGAAAGAGCGTTCCATCTTTGACTGCAAAGGGATGCGACTTGTGAAACAGGATCAACGCCTGTTTCGTCTCGTCGTGGGGAGAGCTGTCGAGCGGCTCACCCAGAATCTCCTCCGCCCGGGTGTGGAGCACACCAAGGTTGAGCGTGGGAGGGGTGGCGAAATGTAGTTCGACCATCTGCATGCGGCGACCCCGCTGTAGTTGGGCACTTTCGGGAACTTTGGGGGAGTCGATCATTTCCCCAGCATAGCAGGCCCACGGCCCCACGGGGTGACAGGGACCGTGCATGCAGGAGACCACCAGGACGGTGGACTGAGCACGTTGCCTGCGCAAACAGAATGCGGTGCAGACCGGCTCGTGTCGCGTTCCCGATGTTTGCGACGACCTGACCCGCACATCTATAATTCGCGACCTTCACGTCCGTGCCAACCCGGGTCAGATCATCGACATGCGGTTCGACTCTGACATTTTCGACACCGTGGTCCGCGGCGGGTATTGTATTGGCTGTGGAGCCTGTGCCGTCATTTGCGACCGCGTCTCGATCGAACTGACCCCGCTGGGAAAATACCAGGCGAGCGTGCGTGAGGAATCGCACGCCGATCTGGGGGAGGAATTGGCCGCCGTGTGTCCTTTTTCGGCCCTTGCCGAGGATGAGACCACGTTGGCCCGCCAGCTGTTCAGCGAGCCGACTGATGTCACTTCCGGCCCGCAGGCCGAGTGGCACGACGAGATTGGCTTCCACCGGGGGACATGGGTTGGGCATGTTGCCGAGGGGGACTTCCGGGCTCGGGGAAGTTCAGGCGGTATGGCGAGCTGGGTGCTGCGGGAATTGATGGACCGTGGTGAAATTGACGGGGTGATCCACGTTCAACCGTGCTCCGCTTCCGCCGAGGCAGGTGAACTGCTGTTTCAGATGGCAATTTCCCGAACCCCCCAGGAACTGCTGCAGGGCACGCACTCGCGGTATTACCCCGTGACCATGGCCGAGGTGCTGCGCGAGGCGCGCGCCCAGCCGGACTCCCGGTTGGCCTTGGTCGGTGTGCCGTGCTTCGTGAAGGCCGCCCGGCTGCTGGCCCGGCAGGACCCCGTGTTGGCCAGGGTGCTTCGTTTCCATGTTGGGCTGGTCTGCGGACATCTCAAGTCGGCGACCTATGCAGAGTACCTCGGCTGGGTGGCGGGAGTGCCCCCCCACGATCTGGGCCAGGTCGAGTTCCGGCGCAAGGCCAACAAACGCCCGGCGAATCACTACCTGTTCGCCGCGACCTCCCGGTCCACGGGGGCCGAGTTCACCGTGTTGTCGACCGAGGTCCCGGCGGGAGACTGGGGGCTCGGCTGCTTCAAGTACAAGGCCTGCGACTTTTGCGATGACGTTCTGGCCGAGACCGCCGACGTGGTGATCGGAGACGCCTGGCTGCCGGAATACGTTTGCGATTCGCGGGGGACCAACATCGTGATTGTCCGGCATCCCGCACTGGTTCCCCTGGTCGAACAGGGAATGGCGACGGGCCGCCTCGCCCTGAAGCCTCTGTCACCTGACCGGGTGGCCGAGTCGCAGCGGTCCGGATTGAGGCATCGTCGCGAAGGACTCGCCTGTCGGCTGCATGATGCCAAGGTCCGGGGCGAATGGGTGCCCCCCAAGCGCGTCCCAGCCGCACCCCCAGGGCAGGAGCCCGTCCGGGCGGCCGTGTACCGGCTTCGCGAGCAGTTGACACATGAGAGCCACCTGGCGTTCGACCGGGCGAAACAGGGGCGCGATCTGACGATCTTCGCGGAGCAGATGGCACCGCTCGTGGCGGCCCACCGGAAGCTCGTCCAGGCGCCGCTCCACGTACGTATCATCAGGTTGGCGAAACGACTTCTCAACGCCGCGCTCCGGGCCTGGCGACGCTGAGGGAAGATACGGCTCACATGGATCCCTGTTTGCCAACACAACCTACGACCAGACCGGTGGCGGATCGTCCGCGGGTCGCCGTGCTGACGTTTCACTTCCATTACAACTACGGCGGTGTGCTGCAGGCGTATGGCCTGTGGCAGGCGCTGCGGCACCTGGGGTACGACGCGGTTTTTCCCGGCACCATCCCCGGTTTTTGCCGCGGGTGGGTCCATCCGTCGGTCGTACCGAGTCCCCGGCGAAAGGGCATCGTGCAGGGGCTCCGCGCACCGTTCACCGAGTTCCCCCGCCGCCGGGCCTTCGACCTGTTTCGCCGGCAGTCCTTTCCCCCGGCGGTCGCCGGGCCTTCCTGGAACGAAGCGATCGCCGATCCGCGCCTCGTCGCCGCCATCGTGGGGAGCGACCAGGTCTGGAACCTCGCCTGGATGCAAGCCTGGGAGCCCTATTACTTCCTGGGCTCGCTTCCCGAGGACTCGCCAATCCGGCGCATTGCCTATGCGGCCTGCTTTGGGACAGAAACCCAGCGGGCCGACTATCTCGAGCTGGCGAGGCCACTGTTGGATCGCTTCGACGCCATCGGCGTGAGGACCGAGACCACACGGCGAATTGTCGAAATGCATTCCCCGATCCGGACCACCCCGGTCGTCGATCCCTCGTTGTTGCATGACTTTCAGGAGCTGCGCGGACAGCGGCCATTCGCTGGCGACTACATCCTGGTGTATGGAATCCGGCCCAATGATTTCGGGCGGGCCCGTGAAATCGCCTGCGCGCTCAAGCGTCGCACGGGCCTGCCGATCGCGGTGCTGGTTCCCGAGTCGTTCACGCTCGAGTGGCGTCCCGCAACCGACTGGGCCGACAAGGTCTGCGAGCGGGCGTCTCCGGCCGACTGGGTCGAGTCCATCCGCCAGTGCACTTGCCTGGTGACCGACTCGTTCCATGGTGTGCTGTTCGCCACGGCCTCGCGCCGGCCTTTTCTGGCGTATCCCCAGGGGACGACGGCCGAGCGGATTGTGGATGTGACCCGCCGTTACGGCCTGGACGAACGGGTGGTCTCCGGCGACGCCGTGGAGTCACATGCCAGCCCCATGTTCGCGCCGATCGATTTCGATCTGGTCCACGAGCGGCTGCGCGTCGATCGGGAGGCATCACTGCGGTTTCTGCGTGAGGCGCTGGTGGGATCGGCGAACCGCTCGATGGATCCCGAGCCGTAGCCGCAAACTCCAGCTGGCTGACCTTCACGCGGTCTGGATGGGACGCCGTGCGGATCGCCTGGCGTGCGTCCGTCCCGACAAACAAAAGGGGACGCAGCTTGTTTCTGCCGAAACGAGCTGCGTCCCCTTATTTTTTCTATCCTGGGTGGTTCGGAATGAATCTGTGACAGCTGGAGAAGGTCGGGATGCGAGACCCGCTCGTCCCAAGCCCCTCACAACCGGAGTACCGTCGAGCAACGAGCTGCGTCCCCTTGCTACAGGAAAACGCGCTGGATCTTCATTCGTTGGCTACGCCAATACCAGGATCTCTCCCTTGCCCGGGACGGCGCGGTCGCCGCGGTAGAGCTGGTAGGGACCGGTGGGGAGGGTGATGCCGTGCGGAGCCAGGTGCCGGGAGAGCAGCGGCAGGAACCCCGGGGTGGTGGTGGTCGAGTAGGTGAAGGTGGGCATCAGCTGCAGGGGCTTCAGCGAGATGATGGTGCCGCGCTGCATCCACGCGCCGGTCCGGATCTCGGCCCCGCTGCGCAGGAGAATCGTCCCCCCCTTCATCTGCAGGCCTGTGAAGTCGCGCGTGGGGCCTCCCACCACGATCGTCCCGCGGCGCATCCGCATCCCCACCTCGAGCCCCGCCGAGCCGTCGACCAGAATCAACCCGTTGCGCATCCCCGACATCGCCCCGCGGTACGCGGCGCCAATCTGGCCTCCGGCATTCCCCCGAATGTGGATGGTGCCATCCCTCATTTCGGCTCCGATCCAGTCGCCGGCATTACCGTGGACGTCGATCCGCCCTCCCCGCATGTAGGCCCCCAGGTGCATGCCAATCGAGCCGTGCACCGTGATGCTGCCCCGCCGCATCCCCCGGCCCACCCACCGCAGCTTGTGCAGTTCGCCGTGCAGCACGAGGTCTTCACTCCGTTCCCCCTCGATCTCGAAGAATTCGCTGAGGGGCAGGCGGCGTTTGCCGTGATGCACGATCATGGCCGAGATTTCGGCATGCGACAGCGTCGCCAGCACATCGGGCGAGAGGAACTCGGCCTCGAGGGGGACGATGGGGGGACGCTTGAGTCGCAGGGTGACCGGCATGGAAAACGATCCGGCGGCAAGCCGGCAAAACGGGACCAATCAACGATCGGCGGGACGGAAAGTTCGGGTCGGGTCGAAACCTGTCTCAGGACGTGGCGGGGGGCTGGCAGTCGCGCAGGTCGGGATGCTCGATCCGTTCGAGTTCGACCGGGTAGTGCTCGAACTTCATCGTGTAACAGTCTTCGAACAGCGGCCGGATGAAGTCGTTGGTCGCTGGATCCATGGCCGGTCGGACGAGGAACTCCTTCCCCTGGGGGGCCTCGCGAATGTCGCCATCTTCGAGCACCACCTCCCCCGCCTTGATCACATAACGGGGATGGCTGAACATCTGCTGGATGTCGACCTGCTCTTCGTAGACCACCACGTCGGCGTCGGCTCCCACCCCCAGATGTCCCTTGTGGGTCAGACCCAGGGCGCGGGCGGGACCGGCCGACATCGCGGTGGCAATCTCCAGGAGCGTGTACTCCCGATCGAGTTCCGGCAGCTTGATGCGCGACTTGACCCGGTCGGGGAGTTTCTTGAGACACTCCCGCCGGAACTCGGCGCTCATCAGCATCTGGATGATCTCGGGATACCGCCAGAAGCAGCCGCCGTTGGGATGATCGGTCGACAAAAAGACCTGCCACGGATCGCGGATCATCAGCAGCAGTTCCAGCCCCGCCGCCCACTGCACCGCATTGACCACATTGCTGGGGCGGTAGGTGTAGGGAACGATGCCGCAACCGGTCTCATTCTCGACGTCGAGATTGCCCCACTTCCGCCCGGTCAGCTTGTAGAGCAGGTGCTGCCACGGACCGTCGGCCGTGATGGTGACGGTGTCGCCAAACAGAACCACCCCGGCATCGGTCGTGAGGTTGGGGTGGCTGTTGAAATACTCGGCCAGCACCGTCGTCTCAGAGCACATCGTGTCCCAACCGTCTCCGCCGTAGGCGTGATACTGCGAGTGCGCGATGTGGGCCCGGTGCCCTTCCAGTCGGGCCAGGGTGTCGAGCGTGGTGGTGATGTTTCCCGGGGCCCCCAGGTTATTGCAGTGCAGGTGCACCGGGTGGGGCAGTCCCAGGTCGTCGCAGATGCGGGCGAGGTTCGTGACAATCTGCCCGGGAGTGAGCCGGTGGTAGCCATCGATGGGGGTGTCGAGCGCCTTGGCGTCGTGCCCGTACTTCCAGGCCTTCACACCTCCGGGATTGACCGCCTTGACCCCATACGACTTGGCCGCCCAGAGATACCACGAGAGAACCTGCTTGGCCCGCTCGTACTCCCCCTGCTCGAGTTGTTCGAGCAGGATCTCATTGTTGGCCATCAGCGTCAGCGAGGCCTTGTCGACGATCGGGATGTCGGCCAGTTCCTCGTGGGTGTGCCGGGCGGAAAGCACCGGCACCGCCGCCTCGTTGACCGTGGTGAAGCCCATCCCGGCATAGAGGTAGCCGGTGGCGAAGGTGGTGGGGGCCATCCCTCCCAGCCCGCTGCGGCGCGACTTGGTGCGGATGAACGCCTGGGTGCGGCGATGGTCTTCGGGAGTCATCGCGCGGGCGAAATTGATCGCCCCGCCGGCCACGTGCGTATGGACGTCGACCCCCCCGGGGAAAATGATCATCCCCGTGGCGTCGATAATGCGTCCGCCCGAGACGGTTTCCACAATCTTCCCGGTGTCGTCGATGCACAGGTCGCGGATCTGGCCATCGATGCCATGGGCGGGATCGTAGATCTTGCCTCCAGTGATGCGGATCATGAATTCAACAGCCGGCCGTGGCAGACCGCACGGGACGGTCCTGGGGGAGGGAACGGGTTACAGGTTGACCTGCGAGGTCCATTGGTGCGGGGAGGGACCGCCATCGGGGAGCCAGAACGGCTTTTTGGCGATCGCCTCGTTGATCCGCCGGACCACCTCTTCGTCGGTGGGGTAGGGAGACTTCAGGGCGGGCGACAGGGGCATCGGCAGTTCGTCCATGCGGTACGCCGTCCCGGGAGCGGAAATTCCCTGCGGCGCGGTCGTGATGTGCACGCGGGCCAGCCGGCTGGTGTGCGTGATGTGCGGATCGAGCACGATCGTGGGGATGCGGGCCAGATGGTCGATCGCCGGCTGGGGCATGGTCGCCCCCGGGTCGGCCCCGATGATAAACGCCGCGTCGCAATCCCCCCGGACCAGCACGTCGACCGTCGAGAATTCACCCGGGTTATACCGCGGGTAGCCCCGGTTGAACGAGATGCCGAACGGGTACCCGGTCTGCCACCGCATGATCACGTCGGCCCCGGTCACGTTGCCATGCCCGCGCATGGGCATCGCGACGAACTTGGTGAAGGCGTTCATCTCGGCCGCCAGCGTCAGCAACGCCGCGCTGTTCATGTGCTTCCCACGGGTCATCGAGAGCCCCATGCCGAAGAACATGCAGCCGAATTTCGCACTCTTCATGCGCCGCACGAGATCTTCGACCGCCGCACGGTCCAACCCTGTCTCGGCGATGTCTTCATCACGGACCGGCTGGTCCTTGATGAACGCCCGCAGAATGGTGATCAATTCAAAGTCTTTGCCGGGGCGCACCTGCAGGAAGATGTCGGCCGCCTTGGCGCTCTTGGTCTCCCGGATATCGACCAGCACCATCGTGCGGTCCTTCCGGCCGCGCGGCAGAAACTTGCTTTTCTGCATGATGGTGTACTTGGTGAAGTGGCGGGGATGGCACTCGGCCGGGTTCCCGCCCCAATAGATGATGAAGTCGGCGCGCTGTTTCACTTCGCCGAGCGTACACGTGACCTTACCACCCAACTGGGCGGCAATCTCGGTGGGACCGTGTCAAAGCGAGGTGTGGCTGTCGAGCAGCCCTCCCAGCAGATCGGCCAGGGCCACACACTCTTTCTGGGCCTCGCAGGTGGTGTTGCTCATGCCGTAGACCAGCGGCATGTCGGCAGCGTGCAGCAGCGTGGCCGCCGTCTCGATCGCCACGTCGAGCGACACCTCCTGGCCATCGACCAGGGCGACGGGATACTTCTTCTCGGCGGTGTGGTTGAGAAACCACGCCGTCCCCAGCACGCAGGCCCGCTCGGCCTTGTGGATGCGGACCCCGTCGTGGTGCAGGTCGATGTCGTCACAGACACACCCGCAGAAAGTGCAGGTCGCGTTCTCAATCACTTCCAGATTCATGGCAACTCTCGCTTCCACAGCTGGCCCGGGGAGCAGGTCCCCGACGAATGCTCCGGGAGACGCCGCTCCCGGCCAACTTCAAGACTCTTCGCAATGGCTCGTGTCATCCGGACCGGACGACGGAACGGTGAACGTTCAACCCAGGGCCCGGCCCTGGCAGCTCCCCCGCACCCGCCGCGGCATAAACCGCCCCGGCTCAATCTCGGTCCAGGGAGCCACCCCCTCGACAGCCTCTGCGACCGGAGTGAAGTGCGGCCCCTCAGGTCCCGCCAGAAACTCGTGCAATGGTGTGTCAGACATCGGTCTCGACCCCTTCCAGTAGCCCACAACCCAACCGCGACCCGCCCGTCAGAGGCGATGTCCGCGCTGCTCAATCACGCTGTTCGCGCCAACCCAGTTCTTCTTCCCCGTGCTCTACTTCGTTCAGGACTGTGCGAGGGGAATCACTTCCACCTCCCAGCCCTTCGATGTCGGCATTCCTGTGCCGTCGGTATCCCCCCCCATCAACCGGCAGGTGGGAGGACCGTAGGGAATCACAATCATCCCCACCGGAACTTTCCCCTGTTCACAGATGAACCGGGATTCACCAAACTCTGTGCGGATGAGTGCCGGTTGACCTTCGACCAGCCCCACCTCGGCCATGTCTGCGGCACACATCACCATCGACGTCGTCAGGGCCCGATACTCTTCGGAATCCTTGCCCACATTGATGAGCGAACCCTGCCGCGCCGAGCGGGCCGAATTGAGGATGAACCGTTTGGAAGCCATCAGAACCCTGGAAGAAGGGAGGGGGGAAGGATGGGAAATCATACCCGGTCGACAGGGCCCCCACAATTGCAATCCCCTTGCAATGAATCGGGGAAACAAGAGGTTTTTGTGAAGGAACCGGAAGCCCGGATCAGCCCTTGACCAACGCCTCAGACCCCTCTGGCGAACCCTGGCGAACGCGAGCTGAACAGCGCGGTTTTGCCCCTTGCCCGCCCTGCCCCACCCGACCCGGAACCCCCTGCTTCAGCCCCCTGCCCTTTGCCGACCACCCCAGCGGCTGTCTCCCGACTCCCCGGCACTCTTTGCTGTCCTCTGCCGCAACTGTTGGAGAGGGGAACCGAACCCTTCGGAGCCCACAACACGTCAGCCCCCGACGGGCCGGCTTTCCACCACCAGCGTCACCGGGCCATCATTGACCAGCTCGACCTGCATCTCGGCCTGGAAGATGCCGGTCGCGGTCGGAATACCCAGCAGCCCCACCGCCGCGACGAACTGTTCGTACAGCGGCCTGGCGACCTCGGGACGGGCCGCCAGAATAAAGCTCGGACGACGCCCCTTCTGGCAGTCTCCCAGCAGGGTGAACTGACTGACCACCAGCATCGAGCCCCGGACGTCGGTCAGCCCCAGATTCATCTTGCCCGCGTCATCTTCGAAGATCCGCAGCCCGGTCAGTTTGCCCGCCATCCACGTCACGTCGTCCGCCGTGTCGTCGTGGGCCACCCCCAGCAGCACCAGCAGACCCGGGCCGATTTCCCCCACGATTTCGCCCGCCACAGTCACCCGGGCCCGCTTCACGCGCTGTACAACGGCCCGCATCAGTCGCTCCCCACCCGGTCGGGCCGAAACCCATGCAGGTCGACCCGCGGCGTGATCCCGCGGATCAGCTCGCCCACCAGAACCGCCGTAATGGGCGACAACTGCAGCCCCGCCCGGTGATGGCCGGTGGCGACAATCAGATTGTTGGTCCCCGGCAGCCGTCCCAGGTAGGGAAGCCCATCAATCGACCGGGGGCGCAATCCCGCCCAGGTCCGTTCGAGTGTCGCTCCCGACAACGCGGGAACCACCTGCCGGGCCAATTCCAGCAACCCCAGCACCCCCTCGGCCGTATTCCGCCGGTCGAAACCGACATCTTCTTCGGTCGAGCCGACCAGCACCCGGCCATCGCCCCGGGGGACCAGATACCGATGCCCGAGGTTGATGACCCGTCCCAGAGAACAGGGCAACTGGCTGAGCAGCACCATCTGCCCCCGCAGAGGACGGACCCACGGAGCGTTCCCCAAAGGAGCCAGCAGCCGTTCCGACCAGGCCCCGCTGGCGACCACATAGTGGCTGGCCGTCATCCGCCCGGCGGGAGTTTCCACATGGGTGACACGCCCGTCCTGGCGGATCATGTTCCAGACGGGTGTACCGGGCAGCAGACTGACCCGCGCGCGTCCACAGGCGGTCTGCAGCGCCTTGAGGTGCCGGGGGTTCCGCACCTGCCCATGCTCGGGCAGCAGGTACGCCGCCGAAATTCCCGGGCCCAGTTCGGGCTCGAGTTCCCGGGCCGCACTCTCGGAGAGGGGCTGACAGGCGACTCCGGTCGAGAGCCAGCGGCGGACTTCATCGTCGAGATCGCCGGGCTGACCACCAAACCGCACCTCGAGGGCCGAGTCGCGACGGAAGCCATTGTCGATTCCCGTGGCGTCGCGCAACGCGGCCGACCACTCGGGCCAGAGCACGTGGCTGTGTGAGCGCAGCCGCTCTTCACTGGTCTCGGCCTGCTGGGGATTGCCGGGGGGCAGCATCCCGGCCCCCGCCCAGGACGATTCCTTCCCGAAGGCCTGCTGGTCAAGCACGGCACATGACAGTCCGTGGCGGGAAAATTCCCAGGCGACCGACAGGCCAAGGACCCCGCCGCCGATGATCAGACAATCGTGCACGAAAACCCAGACACCTGAGAGAACCGCCCCACCGGCTGGTTCCCAAAAGAAGCAGCCGGTGGGGCGAAGTGAAGCCAGAAACCAGAGAGAGCGCCGCGAAACCGGGCTACTTTCCCTTCTTGCGGGGGGCCGTGCGCGGCCCCGAAACCCCCGACGCGAGGTACGCCGAGGCGACCTTGGCCGCATCGGCGTTATAGACCCCCTTCCGCGATTCGTCGAGCGTTTTTCCCGCCAGCAATGCCGAGACGAACTGCACGTACTGCGGTTCTCCCTGCCGCAGCATGTAGGCCACCACCGAGTAACCCACCGGACCCAGGTCGCCGGGGGAAAAGGTGCCATCCTTCAGCAGGTCGTCGGGTTTCTGCAGTGTTTGCAGCCGGGCCCCGGCACTCACCCCCAACTGCCGGTAGAACTCGTTCTTGGGATCATTCCGGGCGGCGAGGGCCAGACCAGTTCCCCGTGCCACCCACTCGGGGAGGGTCTTCCCCCCCCGCTGCAGAAACGCCTCAGTCACCTGCGCCAGCACGGCTCCCTGGGCCCCCGGGGTGTCGGTGGCGTCGTCGGGAATGTCCATCAGGCAGAGGTAGGCGTCGTCGGGCTCGCGGATCCGCACGTGGGCGTTGATCTCGGGGAGCAGTTCCCGCCCTTCGTTGGTCTTCACGAACTCGGCATAGGTGAAGCGGTCGCTGAAGACGAAGATTCCCAGCTTGCCCCGCCAAAGGGGGCTCTCTTTGGCACCAAAAACCGAGCTGACCTGCTTCGCCGCCTCGTCGGCCCAACCGGCGTACTGTTTCAGGCGCTCTTCGGGAACATTCCCCAGCACCACCACCTGGTCTCCCGGCACAATGGCCGCGGGGGCTTCCTGGGTGGTTTTCTTCCAGAGGCTGGTGACCCGCTCGACCCGGCGGCTGGCCAGTTCTTCGGGGGAGAGCTTGGCCAGTTCGGCGGCCCGCAATTCGGCCTCGGTGGGGACCAGGCTGCGGAGAGTCGCCTTGGCGTCGGGGCCGTCAAACTTGGCCCCCTCTTCAATCCAGATCCGCAGCTTGGTGTGGTTGGTCCGGGTGATCAGGGCCTGACCGGGGGGCATCTTGATGGGGTCTTGTTTTCCCACGAGGTGCCACAGCCGGCTGTCTTCGGTATTCCCCGGCAGCACCACGCGGCCGCTGCGTCCCCCCTTCATCAGCTTCTCGAAGGTTTCCAGCGAAAAACCGGCCCGGGGGTTGGCCCCGCTGTGACAGCCGACGCAGAGATTGACCATGAACGGGGCGATGTCCCGCTGGAACGAGACCGTCTCGTTCCCGGTGGCGGTGGCGATGGCGACCGGGGTGTTGTCGACCTTGGCGTTGGCGTCGGCGGTGAGTTCGGACAGGAGGGTGTCTTTGTTCCCGGCGAACTTCGCTCCCCCGGCGATCCAGGTGGCGATCTTGCGGATTTCGTCGGCAGCCAGGGGCTTGCCTCCCTTGGGCATGCGGGCATCGCCAGCGGCCACGAGACGGCGGGTGAGGAGGCTGGCATCGGGATTCCCGGGGACGACCAGCTTGCCGCCGCAACCAGCCGCCAGTGCCGCAAAGGTGTCGAACTTCAGCCCGCCGCTGGCGGTGTCGTCATGGCAGCCAAGGCAGTTCTTGACCAGGATCGGGGCGATCTCTTTTTCGAACGACAGGGCTCCGGCGGCACCGGCCGCTCCCTTGGCGGGAGCGTCACGGCGGGCGAGGGCTGTCTTCTTCAGCTCGATCTGCCGCAGCAGGCCGGTGATGAGCTTGTTGTTCTCATCGCCGGCGTCTTTGCCGATTTTCTTCAGCTTGGCCTCGGATTCCGTCAGCAGTTTCTCGGCTTCTTCGTGCTGATCCTTCTTGGCCATCAGGCTCTGGACCCTGCCGAGTTCCTTGCGGATCTCCTCAATCTCTTTTTTCTGTTCGGCGGTGAGGGCGGCCTGGGCCGGGCGGAGGAATCCCCCCCCCGCCGCGAGCAGGAACACGAACAGTCCCCACGCCAAGATACGGTGAGTCGTCACACCACGCCCCTTCGATCGAAACCGCCGCAGGAAGAGAGCCGGACCGGCAAGCTGCCGGGGAATCAAAAGCAACATCCCCGACATCCTCCGGCATTCTAAGGAGGCTGAACCATCAGGGAAAAGGTGGACTGGGCCGAAATGGACAGAAACACACCGCGATTCTGACCACCGGGAGCGGGGGGGGAGGAATCGGTTGTCGACGTGGGGCCGCGGGATTTCCCCTGGGGTGAGCTGTTGGTGCGCAACCCAGGGCCGAGGGAAGTCACTTCTTCGAGGGAAGGGGTGTTTGAATGGTTTTTGGTAACAACGACGGGAGGGCAAGTTCGAGCCTCCCCCGGCCCAGCGAATTTTGTGTGCCTACAACCACTTTTAGAGTGACATTTGTCAATGCACGAGTCCCATCAACCCCGGACCTTGGGGGACGCCGGCGGGAATCTCGTTTTTTGGGTGGCGCGCAAAAACCAAACGGTGTTTTTATTCCGGGAGGGGTTCTGTTCCGGGGGAAACAACCTTTGTCCCGCCAGTGGATGGCCGGCGGGATGGCGGGGAGGGTTGGCAACCTCCGCCGGCGTTGAGGCGGACGGGTTGCGCACGTGCTGGGTCGGTCGTCGCGGTGCACGGGGCAGCCGTCCGCCTCAACGCCACCCAAGGCGAGGGTCAAGACTGGCCCCCTCGCGGCGGGAACGATGTCGTCAGTCGCAGGGAATCTGTTTCACTCACCCCGCGGGCGATGTCCGCCCAGCATCCAGTTCCAGAGCTGCTCTGATGTTGCGATTCCGTTTCCACCGGTTTGTGGATCAGGCCCGGACGATCACTCGGTACCCGTCGTGCACGCCGCGACCGGTCCGACGCGGGAGGCTGTCGACCTGAGGCCGCCACGACTCGCCGGGGGCCGTTCCTGGGGATGACGCTGGTCCGGCGTCTCCAAAACCAGATTGGTCGAAGGAACGGGTTCCCCCGGCGAGTCCCTTGGCGACGAACTTCCCGTTTATCGAACGTCCGAATGGGGTGCCACGTTGCCTCAGAATTCCAACGAGGCCCAGCGTCTCCACCGATCGAGCATGGAAGCTTGTGGGCCCTTTGAGCGGTGCCTCCCAGAGCCGTCCCGCGTGCTTCCAGAATTGTCCCCGGCCAAAAGATTCCCCATCGGGGATACTTCCCTCAGCCCGGGGTTGGTGCGCAGCACCTACCCCGGGTGGGTGACCCCCAAACATGACCCCTATCCTGTAAGGATTGCTTTCGAAGACCGTGAATCATGGTGGCCCATCGATCGGCTGTCACAGGTCACCCTGGGTAGCCGCTAAAGCGGCAACCCAGGGCTGAGGGAAGTCACCTCTACAAGGTAGGCGGTTCGGCCTGCGGATGGTGTTGGGCTACGGGGACGATTATTGACAATCTCTCTGAAGGACCACGTCCAACGACCGATAGGTTGAAAACCTATCGTACGACTCGGCCCAGCGTCCTCCGTAGAACGAGTTTGAAAACTTGTTCAATCCCTGTGAGTTGGCGCTCCGAGGGAAACCGGCGAGGCCCAGCGTCTCTACCGAATGCAGAAGGAAGATCGCCGGGCCGATTCACGAGAATCATCGGCCCCGGTCGCCATCCCGATGGGCGTCCGTCAAGCGACCGTATCCGAATGGGATCAGTTCCAGGGTGGCGGGGGGGCGGACCTCTGTGTCCGCTCCGCTGGGCAGGCAACGGAAAATCAGCGAACCCATGGGCGACCGAACCCTCTGGATCGGAAACCCCATGAACACCCACCCGTCAATCGCGCCGCGAGGGATCGAAGTCCGCGTCGCGGGAGCGTGGACCTCTGTGTCCGCCCGCTGGACCTCCAACCGAAGACCGGCGAACCCATGGGGGGCTCAACCGCAGGGATTGGCAATTCCACTTGATCGAACGCCAATTCATCGTGGCATCGACCCCTCATCCACGGGAAGCTGAAGTCATTTTGTTGAACGCAAATTGGAAATGATCGGATTGGGATCTTGGACGATGGAAATGGCTCGGCTGCCCGATCGCACGGTTCTCTGTCGATCCAGACCCAGCGGAGCGGACACGGAGGTCCGCCCCCCCGCGATCCGATTTCCGGACCTCCTGGGGACGATGGTTTGGTGGGATGTCCAGCGGGGGGCTCCTGGCCAACTCCTGTTGTTTGTCTCGGCAAGCGATACGGAACGGGGTTTATCCACGCATTGTGGCGTGCTCTCCGGAGTCCCACCGCCAATCCGACTTTGTCGGGCGGTGGAATCCTTCCCGAGACCCGCTTGCCGCATCCATCGAAACCGGTTTATTCTTTGAGAACCGCTTGGTTTCCCTCCCGCGCCACAATTCCTCCCTCCTGTTGGCGGTGTGCATGCTTTCCCGATTCGCGAGATCCCGGCGGCCGGTCTGGGCTGGAGTGCTGGGCTGCGGGCTGGTGTTTCTCGGCCTGGCGATTCCGGCGCAAGCGGCCGAGCCGGTTGATTACGTGCGGGACGTGAAGCCCCTGCTCGCCCGGTGTACCGCCTGCCATGGGGCGTTGCGGCAGAAGAACGGACTCCGGCTCGACACGGCCGACCTCGCGAAGAAGGGGGGCGACGGGGGCCCTGCGGTCGAGCCGGGGCTGGGAGCCCAGAGCCTGCTGATCGACGCACTGACCGGGGCCAACAACATCCCCCGCATGCCCCCCGAAGGAGAGGGAGAGCCCTTCACCCCCGCCCAGATCGAACTGCTGAAGCGCTGGATCGATGAGGGAGCAAACGCCCCAGCCGAAGAGATTCCCGCCGACCCGCGCCGCCACTGGTCGTACACCCCGCCGGTGAAGGCCCCGCTTCCCCAGCCGGCCGATCCCGCGTGGGGACACAACCCGATTGACGCGTTTGTGGCGGGGGAGCGCGAACGCCACGGACTGACGTCCGCTCCCCTGGCCGACCGGGGGACCTTGCTGCGTCGCGTCTCAATCGACCTGACCGGGCTCCCTCCCACGCGCGAGGAACTGCTCGACTTCCTCCACGATGCGCGTCCCGATGCCTACGAGCGGGTGGTCGACCGCCTGCTGCAGAGCCCCCGGTATGCCGAGCGGTGGGGCCGCCACTGGATGGATATCTGGCGGTACAGCGACTGGTACGGCAGCCGGGGGGGGAACGAGCTGCGCAACAGCCGGCGTCACATCTGGCGGTGGCGCGACTGGATTGTCGAATCGATCGAGGCCGACAAGGGATACGACCAGATGGTGGTCGAGATGCTGGCCCCCGATGAATTGGCTCCGGGCAATCTCGACCTGCAGCGGGCGGGGGGATTCCTGGGACGGAACTACTACGTCTTCAACCGGCATGTCTGGCTGCAGGACGCGGTCGAGTACACCAGCATGGCCCTGCTGGGGGTCACCTTCAAATGTGCCCGCTGCCACGATCACAAGTACGATCCGCTGTCGCAGGAAGAGTACTACCGCTTCAAGGCGTTTTTCGAACCGTACCAGGTGCGGACCGACCCCATCGCCGGTCAGCCGGGCAAATTGACCGGCAACCAGCCGGCGATGGCTCCGCCAGGGGCGACCTTGGCCCAGGGGCACGACATTGTCTACGACGCGCAGCCCGATGTGCCCACCTATCTCTTGCTGCGGGGGAACGAGAAAGACCCGGTGACCGACCGCCCGCTGGCTCCGGGAGTGCCGGCGGTGCTGAGTCCCGCCACCCCGACGATCAGCCCCATTCCCCTGCCTGTCGAAGCCTACTACCCCGAGCTGCGACCCGAATTCCGACAGCAGCTGCTGGCCGACGCCCGGCAGGCTGAAGAGCAGGCGGCCGCGGCCATCCGCCAGTCCGCCGCCGATGTCGAGGCGGCCCGGGCCCGGCTCGCGCAGATCGAGGCAGACGGTCCCCAGCCGAACGCCCGCAGCGGCGGAGCGTCTTACCTGGTGGAGCCCTTCACCCAGGCTCGTCCCGACATCTGGCAGGTTCTGTCGGGAGACTGGCAGTACGAGAACGGGCACCTGGTGCAGAAACAGGTCGGGTCCTTCGTGACCATGCTGACCAAGACCCCGCACCCGGCCGATTTCCAGGCGCGGGTCCGTTACAAGACGCTGGAGCCGGGGGGCGTGCATTCCGTCGGCTACAGCTTCGACGTCACCGAGAATGCCCGCGACTGGCAGGCGGTCTACACTGCCACCAACAACTCGGTCTCGAATGTGCAGGCCTTCCATCGGGTGGCCGGTGTCGAGAGTTACCCGGCGATTGGCATCATTCCCCATCCGTTCAAGCTGAACGACGTCTTGACGGTCGACCTGGCGGTGAAGGGGGACCTGCTGAACGTCTGGGTGAATGGCGAGCTGAAAATCGCCTACAAGCTGCCCGTGGCCCGGCAACCGGGACGGTTCGCCCTCTGGGCGCACAGTGCCACCGCCGAGTTTTATGAACTGAAGATCGAGCCGATCTCTCCCGAGGTCCGGCTGGTGACCGACACCAAGAGCCCGACACCGTCGCCGTTTGGCGTGGTGACGAAAGCCGATGTCGAGCAGCAGATCGCCACGCTGCAGGCGCAGGATGCCAGCCGTCAGCAGGCGCTCGAGCTGGCGAAGTTCGAGCGGCTGTCGCTCGAAGCCCGGGTCGCGGCCGAGGTGGCCAAGTATGCCAGTCCTCCGGCCGCCGACGCCCCGACACTCGCGCTGGCGGCGGGGAAGTCCGAGCGCGAGCTGGCGGCGTACAAGGCCCGCCAGGCGGTCCCTCCGGCCGAGCAGGCCCTGACTTCGGCCCAGGCCGCGCTGACCCCCAAACCCGACG
>JBKDUK010000375.1:0-7369 GCA_046339535.1 Planctomycetaceae bacterium
TGCATTCTTCCCGCAAGGATTTCTGCAGCAAACCCCTGGGGGGCCTCTGGCTGCTGACACTTGAGCTACGGCCGCGGGAAGGTGGTCGTCAAACGGACCGGTTGTGGACTGGAAACCACAATCGGTCCGTTTTTTTCTTTGGCTCTGCGATTCATCCCGACACATGCTGTTGTCATTCAGCCGGGAAAGGATGCTTGAAGAATCCGGTCGCGCAAGAGCCGGGGAATGCCGATTTCGACCACGCGCAGCTGACCGGTCCACTGACCCGCATTCGGGTGTCTGAAACCTTGCTTGGGGGCGACAAACGTCGCGGTGTGGTCCGCCCGCACACACTCCCCGGCAGTTTCCCCCGTATCAGCATCCAGGCCCGAGGGTAAATCGACCGCCAGGACCGGTCTGGCGGCCGCGTTGATCGCCCGGATCACCCCCGCCAAAGGTTCCCGCGGAGCGCCCCGCGCTCCGGTTCCCAGCAGGGCATCGACAATCCAGCCCGCCTCATTCAGGCGGGTGGCCAGTCCGGCCAGCGAGCCATCCTGCCCAAGATGCCAGCGGGGAAGCCCCGCGGCCGTCACCACGTCGTAGTTGATCCGCGCGTCGCCCGTCAGCTCGGCTGGGTCACAACAGACCAGCACTTCCACGGCGATGCCCAACAATTCCAGGTGCCGGGCGATCACAAATCCATCTCCCCCATTGTTTCCCTTGCCGCAACAAATGCGGACGGGAGGGGCGGGCCCCAGTTCACGGAGCCATTCGGCGACGCCGCGACCGGCGTTTTCCATCAGCACGAGGCCGGGCAGGTGGTAATCGCGGATGGCGATCTCGTCGACGGCGCGGGCGGCGGCACGGGTCAGAAAGGTCATGGGCGGGTCGTTTTCTAGGAAGGGAAGAGACGGTTTGCTAGACTTCCGTCACTCGTCGATCACTGGGCGATTCTCGCCGCAGTCGTCCCGATTCTCCATCCCAGGAACCTGTCCGCCGTGTTGAAAGCCTACGCCGACCATTGGGGGCTGATCACCGGCGCCTCATCCGGGATTGGGGCCGAGTTCGCCCGGCAACTGGCCGCCCGCGGGATGCACCTGGTGCTGGTGGCCCGCCGCGAAGACCGTCTGGTGCAGCTCGCCGGGGAATTGCAGGTGGCGCACGGCACCAAGTGCGAGATCATCGTGACCGACCTGTCTCAGGATGGTTCGGCCCGCAGCCTGCTCGATGAAGTGGACCGGCGGGGGATCGAGATCGAGCTGCTGGTGAACAATGCGGGGGTGGGGTTGGTCGCGGAGGTGGACGACACCGACGTGGCGCGGGTCGCGCGGATGCTGCACCTGAACATCATGACGCTGACCGAGCTGACCATCACCGTGGTCCAGCAGATGCTCAAGCGGGGGCATGGCGGGATCATCAATCTGGGTTCGGTGGTCTCATTCCAGCCCGTGGGCTATATGGGGGCGTATGCCGCCTCGAAGGCGTTCGTGCTGCACTTCTCGGAAGCGCTGTGGGGGGAATGCCGTTCGCGGGGGGTGACCATCACCGCTGTGTGCCCGGGAACGACGAAGACCGAGTTTTTCGACAACTCGGGGTCGCCAGGCTGGGCTGAACAACACCGTTCGCAAGACGCCCGCACCGTGGTGCGGACTGGGCTGGCGGCGTTCGACAAGCGCAAGTCGTATGTGGTCTCGGGCTGGATCAACTACCTGCTGTCGCTGGCCGTCCGGCTGGCCCCCCGGGCCACGGCCGTCAAAGGCTCGATGTCGGTCTGCAAGCCTCAGAAGAAGTGAGTGAGTGGGTGGAGGGGGTGAAGGCCGATTTCGCAACTTCCCCAGTCCTCCCAGACTTCCCGCGGAAGCCAGCCTGCCACGCAGTCTGCCCCCCGCCGGGGAATCCTCTTTCCCCAGTTTGCCTCCCCGGGTATAGTCCCCGCCCGTTGTGGGTTTGGTTCCAGGGAAGGAAGCGCACCATGAAGGTGTTGGTCAGCGGATCGAGCGGACTCATTGGCTCGGAAGCGGTCTCGTTTTATGACGCGTCAGGGGCCGAAGTCTTCGGCATCGACAACAACCTGCGGGCCGAGTTTTTCGGCCCCCAGGGAGACACCCGCTGGAATCTCGAGCGCCTGAAGTCGACCACCCGCCGGTTTCGTCCCGCAGCCATTGATCTGCGCGAAAAGGAGGCGGTGTTCGAGCTGTTTCGGACCGAGGGGCCGTTTGACCGGGTCATTCACTGCGCGGCCCAGCCTTCGCACGACAAAGCCCGCGAGATTCCCCTGCTCGACTTCGAGGTCAACGCCAACGGCACCCTGCACATGCTCGAGGCGACCCGGCTGTACTCCCCCGAGGCGGTGTTCATCCAGATGAGCACCAACAAGGTGTATGGCGACGCCCCCAACGAAGTCCCCCTGACCGAACTTGAGACCCGCTGGGACTACCTGCGGTCGCAAGACTGGTGGGGCATCAACGAGCAGTGCCGCATCGACCAGTCGCTGCATTCGCTGTTTGGAGCATCGAAGACCGCGGGAGACATCCTCGCCCAGGAATACGGCCGCTCGTATGGGCTCAAGACCGGCATCTTCCGGGGAGGCTGCCTGACAGGCCCGGCCCACTCCGGGGTCGAACTGCACGGGTTTCTCTCGTACCTCGTGCATGCCGCCGTGCATGGCAAACCCTACCGCATCTTCGGCTACCAGGGGAAACAGGTCCGCGACCAGATCCACAGTTCCGACGTGATCCTCGCCTTCGAGGCGTTCGCCTCGCAGCCCCGTCCGGGAGAGGTCTACAACCTGGGTGGTGGCCGGCGGAACTCGGCGTCGATCCTCGAGGTGATCGACCTGATCGCGCGGCTCAGCGGGCATCGTCTGCGGCACAGTTATGTGCCCGAGAATCGGCTGGGAGACCACATCTGCTACATCAGCGACCTGCGCAAACTCCAGGCGCATTATCCCCAGTGGCAGATCACGCGCGACCTCCCCTCCATTCTGGAGGAGATGGTGGCGGCTGAACGGGCCCGCGCGGGAATCCGGCGCGCCGCCTGACGATTCTCGCCCGAATTCCGCCGTGTCGACCCCCATGCAGATCACCCTGCTCAACCAGTTCTACGAGCCCGACATCGCCCCGACGGCGGTGCTGGCGGCGTCGCTTGCGCGGCATCTCGCCCGCGAAGGACACACGGTCACCGTTGTCGCCAGCCGGGGGGGCTATCAGCCGGTCGCCGTCGCGGGAACCACGGGAGACACCACCGCCCCCCCGGTCGAGGTGCGCCGCCTGTGGACCCCCCGGTTTGGCAAAGCCCGGTTGCTGGGGCGGCTGCTCGACTATCTCGCCTATTATCTGCTGGCGGCATGGACCATGCTGCGGCTGCCACGCCAGGACGTGGTGATTTCGCTGACCACTCCGCCGTTTATCGTGGCGGCGGCGCTGCTGCATCGGCTGCTGCACCGCGGTTCGCGTGTTGTCCTCTGGAACATGGACTGCTATCCCGAGGCTCCCGAGCGCGCGGGAATGATCCGCGAGGGGGGACTGCCCAGCCGGCTGCTGCGGGGTTTCAACGGAACCCTCATCCGGTCGGTCGATCAGCTGGTCTGTCTCGATGGAGCGATGCAGCAACTGCTGCAAGTGAACTACGGCCGGGGAGAGACCCTGCCCATTGAGATCATTCCCAACTGGGAACCGCTGGCGCTCTTTCCCGGCAGCGAGGTTCCCGACCGCTCGCAGCGCGATCCGTCGCGGCCCCTGGTCGTCCTGTACCAGGGGAATGCCGGGGTCGGTCATGAATTCGAGACGGTCCTCGCGTGTGCCGCACGGCTGCGTGACCAGCCCGTGATCTTCCGGTTTGTCGGTGGAGGCAAATGGTGGCCCTGGCTGGAACAGCACCAGGGACGGCCCGATCTGCCCGTGTGGGAGGTCAGGCCGTATGTTCCCAAGGACCAGACCCCGGCCCTGCTGGCCGAGGCCGACGTGGCGTTGATCACGCTGCGCGAGAGCAGCCAGGGGGTGATGAGCCCCAGCAAGCTGCACAGCAATCTCGCGGCGGGACTGCCGGTGCTGTCGATTGGCCCGATGGGGAGCAATATTGACGAGGCGATCGCGCGGTTTGGCTGCGGGGTGAGCCTGCGGAACGGCGATGTCGCGGGGACCGAGCAATTCCTGCGCGAACTGATCGCATCCCCCGAACGGCGGGTCGCACTGGGCCAGCGGGCCCGGCAGGCCTTCGAGCAGGCGTACTGCGACCAGCAGACCCTGCCCGCGTTTTCGCGGCTGATTGCCCGGCTGGCCAGTGTACCGGCGGGTCACACGCTGCCGATGATGGCCTCGCGGTAATCAGGTCACGCTGGTGAACGACCGTCGCCAGTACCAGGCAAGCGTCTCACCGACCAGTTGCCGTTCGGTCTCGAGCGCCTGGGAAACGAACGCCCGTTCGGATGCGGCATTGGTCAGCAGCTGTTTCTGAACCTGAAGATCATGAACCATCTTGCGATAGGTCTTCACCTGGGCTTCGAGATCGACGGAAGCCGCCAGCGACAGGGCGGCCACGGCCAACAGCGGCAAGACCACCGCCAGAAAGCCGGCCACCAACGTGACCGCGTCGCGCCGAGCCGCCTCTTCGATCCACTGCAGTGGTTGATACACGATGGTGAACTTCAGCAACGTCGCGGCGAACGCCGAGAGTGATGCGACAAAAAACGCGCGATGGGCCAGGTGCAGCCAGCCCTCGGCCCGCCGGGTGGAGCGTGTGTAATACGGCAACTGCCCCGACCCGCGGTCTTCGATTCGTTCGCGCACATAGCGGTCGCGGGTCTTGGTCCACGCGGGCCGTGTCCGGGTCTGAACCTCGGCGAGATGCAGCCCGTTCAGCGTCTTCAACAGGGGCTGTACGGTTTCGGGCAATGGCAATGAGAACAGATGCGTCAACCGTCCCGGCACCTCCTGCAGGCTCAGGACCGAGCGGGCAATCTCCGCCACCAGCCGCGACATGGCCCAGGCGGGGGCGGCGCGGGAGGAATGCAGGTAGCTGTGGGTGAGGAAGCCCACGCTCAGCAGCAGCAACTCCACGCACAGCAGCCACGGGATGATGTGTTCGAGATCATGTTTGTGATGCAACTCGATGGCCAGCAGCGCCAGAACAGTGGCTCCCACATGAGTGCCGATGATCACAACCGCGCACCAGCGGAAGATGTTCTGTTTCCATCGCGACTGCCCGCTGGCGAAATTCTTGAGGGCCGTGCAGTACGCGGGCAGACCGATCGACCCGGTCGACTCCGCCCCCAGGCCGCGCAGTTCCGCCGGGAGCCTGGGGGGTTGGAACTTCTCGCGGTGGAACCATTCTTCGGTGAAGGTAACCTGTCCCTCGGCCGAGACCGAGACCCCAATCATCAGGCAGGGGCGTTCCCGGGCCTGAGATTCCTGCCAGAGATGGTCGGTCCCGCCGCGCCGACCGGATTGTCCCTCCCGGCGCAGGCAGACCACCACGTCGGCCTGCCGGCTGATTTCGAGATTGACGTCTTCGAAGCGTTCGTGTCGGTCCAGGGCGGTGCTGGCGACCCGCCGCTCGAGGACGTGTGGGCTCTGGAAAAGCTGTTCGGCCGCTTCCGCCTGCGCAGGGCTGAAGTCGGGCTGCCCTGTACTGTTGGTCGCCGCGAGGAATTCGGTCCAGCCCTGCGGCAACAGCACCTCCTGCCGCCAGCCCAACTGCTGGCAGGACCGCGAGAACATCTGGTCGGCACCGCTGGCGAGAGAGGAAACGCCACACAACAGGAATTGCTTCGAAGACAGCCCCAACTGCCGGGGAAGGGCTTCCAGGATCGACTGCAGGTGGGACTCGATCGATTGGTCGATCGCTGCTCGCGCTTCCGCCGGCAGACTGGTCTCGGACAGAAAGTTTCGCGACCCACCAAACCCGACGAGAACCGCGAGGGGAAGTGGATGCGCGGCAATAGCGGAAGATTGCGACATCGGAAAGCACCAGCCAGGGGCCAACAGGAAAAGGCAACACAGGGTCAGGAAAGTCACAGGCCGGGGGGATCCAGCCTCACGGAAGACGAGTGCCTTCGGGTTCCGATGTCCGCAAGGGACGGCCGGGGTCATCAGCGAGGGGTTCCAACTCCAGACGCTCGAGGACAAAGCCATTGGTGGAACCGAGGAACATCTCGGTTCCCCGTCGGCCCGGCACATCATCCTGAAGATCGCTCACCGCCCCCCGATAGGTGAAGAAGGGAGGTGACTTGGCGGGATTTTCAAGAGCAGGCTCCCGCGTCTGTTCCGTCCCCACCCGGAGATCCACCAGTTGCGGATCGACCGTCACGACGAGGTCCACGAACGACTCCTGTTTGATCAGCAAGTCCGCTGTGCTGACCAGCGCCTCCAATTCACCCCGGCGGGCCGTGGCAATGCCGGTGCGGCGCTGGCCATTCTGCTCGCCATCGAATCGAATGCTGAACAGGTGCCCGGCCGAGGCCAACCCCAACACGATGAGGGCCTTGGACTCGGGCAGACGGCGAATCCGCAGGTGCAGTCGATAGGCGGCCGGGGGGCGCCAGGGAATCACGAGGATGACTCCGTTTTTCGCCGCTGGCCCCCGGGCAATCACCAACTGCCCACCGCGGCGGACAATCCAGCCCGACTGGGCATCCCGAATATCATCGATCTGTGCCAGCAGGTCGATCGCCTGGGTCCGGCCGGCGGGGGACGGACTGTCTCCCCCCTGTCGGGGCAACTCTTCAGGAACCACAGCGACCGCCGGCTCCGCAGAATTCCGGCCAGAATCGGTCGTGGTGGGAGCGTCGATCTGGGCTTGGGTCCATCTCCAGACCCCGGCGATCAGCAGTGGCGTCGCCGCCAATCCTGCCAGAACTGCGCGCCGTTTCCAGACCAGCCGTTCTTCCGCTGGGGTGGATCGGGCAGAGCCAGGACTGTTCGACGAGAAGGATGAGACCGGCCGGGCGCTGTGGGCGGGCTGGGCCGGGCGACTGGCGGAGGCAGATTCCGTGGGATCGGCCGCGACCGCGGCAGGGCTGGCTCGGGGGCCGCGGGAGAGCAGCCCCTGGATGGTCTCGCCGAGACGGTCGAGGTGCGGCTCGATGGGGCGCGACTCGGCCTCGAGCCAGTGCTTGACGCTCAGGAAGTACTCGAGTTCCTTTGTGGGGCGAACCTTCTCAATCCGCAGCGGGATGATGGGAATGCCGTGGTGAACCGCCCGCTCGACCTCGCGCAGCACGTGCTTCGAGGCGTTTGCCTGGCTGGAAAACACCAGCACCATCAGCTTGGCCCGGGCAATCGCTTCGACAATCTCGCCGCTCCAGCTTTCACCCGCCGTCACGTCGCGCGGGGCGATCCAGCACTTCATCCCCCGCCCTTCCAACGCTGCGCACGCCGCCTCGGCCACCTCC
>JBKDUK010000376.1:0-2473 GCA_046339535.1 Planctomycetaceae bacterium
GTCCCAAGAGTGCCGTGCAGCCAGTGTGGCATCGAAACCCCAACCGTAGACGAGGATTGCACGCTCGAACCACCGCTCGAACAAGGGATCGAGAACGGTGTCCTCGCAGTCCGACCGCTCCAGATCGATGGTCAGAAAGTATGTGCCGTGGTCGAGCTTCCCCGAGGCGAAGTTGTACCCCGAGGAATTGCACATCGCGAGATTCTGGGGGATCGACTTCGGTCGAGCCATCTCGTTGACCTGGGCCGCGTGGAACGCTTCGTAGGTCGCCCCGGGATGCTCCGATTTCATCTGGCTGACTTCCCACCCCATCGGCAGGGCCGTCATCATCCGCTTGTCAAAGTCGAGCGTGTCCATCGGGCGGACTTCGTCGGCACCATCCGGCGTGAGATTCGTGTGGATGATCGCCGCGTAGTCTGCCGCAGTCTCGGCCGCCGCCAGAGTTGCCTCCCGCCATCGCCGCGAACTCGCACCGACATTCAGCGTCGACCGGAACTCAGGAACGCCCCGATGCTGGCCGGGCCGGCGCATCATGAACCAGTGCAACATCCACTTCGCCGGGATCTCTTCGAACTCTGTGCCAGACCACGCGAATTGACCACCGGGGTGGTGCTTCAGCACGTCATAGCTGATCGGGTTGCCGAACTGGTCGTAGCGAATGCCGTCGATGTACCCCGCAGTGTAGGGGATGATCCTCGGGCTGGTGACCTGCTCGGTCTCGATCAGGATGATGTCGAGATCCACGGGGGCCTTGAGTCGCGGGTTGTTCCGCAACAGCCCGAACGCCTCCCCGTCCTGCACCTTGGCATGGGTCATGCACCACAGCTTTCGCCGCAACTGCACCGCCTTTGACCACTGCTGCCAAGCCGCCTCAATCATCGCGTTGAGATTCTTGTTCCGGGTGCGCATCCGCAGCACCGGCCCGGTCCCCATCACGTAGTTGGCGTGAGTCTGGACGATTCCGTCCGCGTACCCGTTATTCGCGACCTCGTAGCGTGCCCGCTGCACCAACTTCGTGCGAACGGCCTTGGAGTTGGCCGAGTCCGCATCGTAGGCGTCGGCATTGGCCCAGTAGTTCTGCATGTCCGTGGTGTCACGGGCAGCATCGTATGTGGCCTCGACCGGCTTCTTTGGGCGTGCGACAGACTGCACGACAGGCACCGGCTTTTTGCTCGCCAGGGGCGTGCCGAACTCGTCAAGAATGCGGTTCTTCGCGGCTGGTGCGATCACCCTGCCCCCGGGGGTCGAATCTTCTGGAATCGAATGCCAAAACCCGGCTTGTTGGCCGACGCCGCGTCCTTGCCAGCCTGATAGGCAGCCAGCTTCAGCAGGTCGTCGACCGACTGAGACGTAGCCGACCGACCATCCACAGTCACTGACTTGGGGCTGGTCGCCGCGTTCTGCAGAGCCGTTTCGACAGCGTCGAGTTCTTCAGACATGCACCGATTGTCGATGGATGCATGAACGTAGCAATACCTGAACGACCCTTTGGCAAGTCAAATATCAAAATCGTTCCACTAATGGAAAGCCGCACGTTCCCATGTGATCAACGCCGCTCCGCAGTTACGACAGATTCGTCGCCGCATGATGGCATCCGGCTTTGGCCGGGTGTAGTCGACCCGGAAGTTGTGACATCCGCACTTCCGGCACATGAGGCCAGATTGCTCGGCCTTCTCCTCGTCGGTCGCGCCATCCACCTTCAACTGTCCCAATGTCGGTCGGTCGTTCGGGTCCATCAGTGTCCTCGCAGTTGTCGCAGGGTGGGGCGGGCAGACATCACAGTCGTCTTGACGTTGCTCGCCGAGCCAATCGCACACCCGAGGATAGACGCCGCCACCGAGACTCCAACGAGGCAGTCGAACCAGTGATTGTCGGGTTTAGCCGGGGGGAGCTTCCACTCATCCACCTTCCGGCCCCTCGCCTCGACGATGATTCGCTGCTCGGAACGAAGATGGTCCGCCAGCATCTGGTGATAGACCGCCCGATCCCCGAACAGTCGCAGCTCGGTTGGCTCGCCCTCCGCCACGGCAAGGCGGTTGTGGACGAAGGTTTTCCACCAGTTCGTGTCAATGATGCAGTGTGGCACAGATCGATGCTGATTCCGGGCAATTCGCCACATCAGCCCGCTTCTCTCACCTTCACGCTTCGTGTACTCGTAGAAGGGCTTGCCGGTCGCCCCGACGTATTTCCCGTGCGATGGCATGAGCACCTGCCGATGATTGCTCTCGCGGCACACTCGATAGACCGTGTCGGTCTGCGGCCCCCAGTTCGCGTCAATGAGGCACTTGTCGATCCGCACCGAGCCGCCTTCGTCACGTTCCCAGTCTCGGCCGCACAACTGCTCGACCAGCGTGTTGAGACTTTGGAACATCTGGGCATCGAGCGACAACTGGCCCAACTCAGTCTCGATGGTCCTCGTCAGATTCCCGAGGGAGAAATACGCCCGCCCCTGATCCGGCCACGTGCCGTAGTC
>JBKDUK010000377.1:0-11094 GCA_046339535.1 Planctomycetaceae bacterium
GATGCCGACGGCCAGACCGCCGACGTTCACTCCGTCTCCGCGGGACTGGATTATCCGGGCGTCGGCCCGGAACACAGCTACTGGAAAGACACCGGCCGGGTGAACTACACCCCGGTGCTCGATTCCGAGGCGCTGGACGCGTACCACATGCTGGCGCGGACCGAAGGGATCCTGCCCGCCCTCGAAAGCTCGCATGCCGTGGCCCAGGCGCTGAAAACCGCCGGCCTGCGTTCGAAGGACGAAGTGGTGGTGATCTGCCTGTCGGGGCGGGGAGACAAAGACGTGTATGAAGTGGCGCGGGTCCAGGGTCTGGACATCTGACCGGCGCTCGTGTTCGACCGGCCCCCCGGGAGCCCTCGCCCCCGGGGAACCAAGACAGCGGACAAAGCTCGCTGCCTCATCGACCGGGGATAAGCGACCGGCTCAGCAGCCTGGAACGGTGATCTCACCGAACGGAACTGGTGAGGACGCAGCCCTTCCGCTGACCCCAGATCGGAACGCCGGCCGAAGCAACCGACGCGTAATCTCGCCGGATGTGGCCGCGCGCGACGTGCGGTACGACTGATGTGACAACAGCGAAGCGGGAGTGGATGGGAATCGAACCCACCTGAGGTCCTGTTCGGACGTCAAAACTCACCCGACAAAATCAGCTTGAGTCAGAATCTCCAAAACTTCACGACATCATCACCCGGGCCGGGGACTGTCTTGGGAACGAGTCCCTCGGAGAGAGGTGAGGCGACATGTCGATCGCATCGTTGGTAAAGACCTGCTTCAACCGAAAGACTTCATCGTCGAAACCGTCAGAGGGAATGCATGATTCCAGGATGATCGGAATCTCGCACGGCAGGGCCGAGGCCACTTGCCGATAGGCGAGAATGCTTTCGTACTTCAATCTTTCATGCCGACTGGCAGAATTGACATGACTCATGTGGATCTGCCGCATTCGTCCCCGCAGTGATTCCACCATTCGGGATGCTTCCAACATGGTGGGATCGACCTGCCGCGCGTGGCCAATGTCGAAACAGAAGGTCGCGTCAGGAAGTTCCGCGAAGAGTTCCAGCAACTGGCGGGCCGTGCGTCCAACTGTCTTGCGCTTGTCCATGTTTTCAATGCACAGTGCGGAGCCCAACGCCCTCCACAACATGGGGGTCTGAATCAGGTTGGGATGCACGACCGCGATCCAATCCCGTTCGACAATCGGCTGCAGATCGCGAACCAGTCTGGATTCAGTCATCGCTTCGATCCGGCTGGGAACGTGCACCGCCACAGATTCGAAGCCGGCGACCATGACGTCCAATCGATCAAGTGATCGCAGAAGCGGATCCAGCTCCTCCTCCCGCAGGGCCGAGAGTTCAATCGCCTGACACGGCAGACTCAGCGCCCGTTCCAATCCTCCCCACAGATCCCGCCCGGCCAGACTGCCTGTCGAAAGTCCAATCTTCATCTCAAAACACCCCGTATTCGATGATGAACCGACGCAAATCCGTTTCTTCCCGGAAACAGATTGCCTGCAATTCCGCCTGGAACTCATGGCTCAGGTCACGCAACCGGACGAAAGCTGGATTCCGGTCCGCATGCTCTTCGATCAACGAGAGCTCTTGGCGAACGTCTCGATCATTGATCGATCGCAAAAACTCGTCGTAGAGCTTCAGAGTCCTCAAACAATTCTGTTGCAATCCCAGGCGATTCAGTGCGCAAACCAGAATCTCCAGTGGTTTCGATCTGACGAACGTCATCAGACGCTCTTGAATTCTGAGGGAATTGTTCGCCGCCATGTCTTCCGTGTGTTCCGAAGACTGATTGTGGCAGCTGAAAACCGTCAGCAACCCGGCCAAAAACAGCAGCTTTCGAGACATTCGCAGTTTCACGTTGCGCAGCGCCCATTTCCGACCGGCCTGCTCCCAGTCTTTGTAGGCGAAATCGACACAGACGGTGCGCCAGTAGCGAACAATGTCGTTCAACAAGAACCTGGGAATGCGCGTGGCATCTTGAACGTCTCGAGCAAGATATCTTCGCAAGACCTGCCTTGAGACTCGATCAAATGGGCTCAATTCATTTCCCACGGCGCGAATACAAGTCGCTTCCAGAAGCAACAGAACCCTTTGGGTCAGATTGCGATTGCTGTCGGGTGACCTCCGATGTGATGCACAATCTCATGACTGAAGGCCATGTTTCCGAAGATCCCCTCGGAGCCTGGTGCCTGGATTGCCATGCCGTCAAAAGTGAGCGTCTTGAGTCGGCGCTCAATCTGCCTGGCAATTTCGCGATGTTCAGGATTGGCTTGCCCGTCGATCAAAAGGGTCCAATCGACATCACTTCCACTCGTCCATTCGCCTCGCGCCAAGGAACCAAACACGACGAGATCTGCGTCCGCAGAGCTGTAGTCTTGAAAGGTCTCGAGGAGCAACTGTCGCACTCGGGAAGCATTCGAGCGTGCTTCCGCGATCATCGGAAACACCATCCCACCCGGGTTCACTTCTGCCACATAGTCATGGGTGGGGTCGATGTCGAATGAACTCATCCCTTCCTCACGAGCATCCCTGTTCCCACTCAACGACACCCCTCAACGCCTTTCAGTCCCTTGCCGTTCACACAACCGGCCCCGGCGCGCTGGATGCAGGACCAGGCAAACAGCGAAGCGGGAGCGGATGGGAATCGAACCCACCTGACGTCCTGTTCGGACGTCACACCGGGTTTGAAGCCCGTGGCGGTCACCAGATCCGCGTACACTCCCGTGGTTCTTTCAGGATACCCCAAAGTCCGGCCGAACACAGCCCCCATTCACTGGCCAGTTTTCCAGATCGGTGCGTCTTCGAGACGACGGCGGCTTCCCCGGCGGTTTGGGACTTCGCCGAATGGCCTGCGTGGGATTCCCCATGCGAGACTCGCGGGGTGGGACGGCGGCCGCGGGCACACGACCGACTGGCGCGGGGGAGAATCGCCAGGCCGCCTGGAGACAATCCGGCTTCCCTCGCGGCGGTCTCCCCTAGTTCGCCGCGGGCGGAGCGAACCGGATGCAGACGGGGGACGGAACCTCAAGCCGGTGGCACGTCTAGCGCAGCGCGCCCGTCGCCCCATCGATCGCCAGGACCACCACGCTGTTCGATTTCTGGTTCTCGGCCAGCAGCCAGCGGCCGGTCGGATCGATCGCGAAATTGCGGGGAGTCTGCCCACCGGTCGATTGATGACCCCGGGCCGTCAGCCGACCGGTGGCCGCATCGACCGCGAAGACCGCCACACTGTCGTGGCCCCGATTCGAGCCATACACAAACCGGCCGCTGGGGTGCACCACCACTTCGGCCGTGTAGCTCTCTCCCGCGAATCCCTCGGGCAGCGTCCTCAGCTCCTGCACCGGGGTGAGCGTCCCGGCCTGCGCGTCGTAGCCGAAGACCGAGAGGGTGTTCCCCAGCTCGTTGATCACGTAGACGAACTTTCCGGTGGGATGCACGGCCAGATGCCGGGGTCCCACCCCCGACGTCACCTTGGCTGCGGGGGGATCGTGCGGCACCAGCCGTCCCGTCTCGGGCATCAGGCGGTAGACGAAGACCTGATCGAGACCCAGATCGGCCACGAAGGCGAAGTTCCCCGCGGCATCGAGATTCACCGAGTGGGCGTGGGGAGCCTGCTGCCGGTTGGGATTCGTCCCGCTGCCCCGATGCTGCTGGACATCGACCGCGGGTCCCACGTTCCCCCGGGGATCCAACGGCAACGAGGCGACACTCCCTCCGCCGTAGTTGGCGACCAGCACGTACTTTCCCCTTCGGTCGACGGTGAGGTGGCAGGGGCCGGCCCCTCCCGAGGAACTCTGTCCCAGCAACGTCAGCCGGCCAGTCGCCGGGTCTTGCCGCCACGCCGCGACTCCCCCCGTGGGCTTCCCGTCAGCCGCCACGAACTCACAGACGCTGTACCACAGCGTGGGGTCGGCGGGATGAACGGCGAGAAACGACGGGTTCTTGACGGCACCCGCGACACTGGCGGGACCCAGGGCCCCGGTCTGGGTGTCGAGCGTCGCCTGGTAAATGCCTCCCGCATCGGGACCCGTGTACGTGCCAATGTAGAACCGCAGCACCTCGGCCTGAACGGGTGCCGCCGCAGACCACGCCCACACGGCCACCATCCCGAAGATCACCAGGGTTTGTTGACGGGTCATCGGCGGCACTTTCTGTGCGGAACAGCGGGGGGCGGGACAGGCGGACCGGTACAGACGATGCAGGGGTTGGTCTCGCCCCGGCTCAGTCGGCCTGGCGGATGCAGTACAGGCGGTTGAGGGTCCGGACGAGCAGCCGGTTGTCGGCGACGGCGGGGGTGGCCATGCACATGTCGTCCTCTTCGAGCGTGTTGGTGTGCTCGATCTCGAACTTGTCGCCAGCGGGAATGACATAGGTCTCGCCCGATTCACTCAGGCAATAGACCTTGCCGTTGTTGGCCCAGGGAGAGGCGGTGAACTCGGTGGCTCCCAGGCGTTTCTTGTCGTAGATGATGTCGCCGGTTTTCGCGTTGAGGCAGGCCATCAGACCACGGTCGTAGAGCACGTACATGCGGTCGCGGTAGACCAGCGTGGTGGGGTTGTACGGAGCGGCGGTCCGCTGCACCCAGGCCACATGCTTGCTCGACTTCTGCTTGTCGCTGAGGGTGAGATTTCCTTCGGCTCCCGGGCGGATCGCATAGATCGGCTTCTTGGGGGCCAGCACATATCCCGAGCTGATGTAAAGCAGCCCGTCGCTCTCGTACGGGGTGGCGATGGTGATGGGGGAGGTTCCCGCCAGGTCCCAGAGAACCTTCCCGTCGGGGCTGTACGAGCGGAACTTGCGGGTTCCGGCGGTCACAATCTCGGTCCGCTCGCCGGTCTTCCAGATGAAGGGGGTCGACCAGTTGCTCTGTTCATCGCGCTTCACGCGCCAGATCTCGTCGCCGGTGGTGCCGTCGAGGGCCAGCAGGTACGAGTCGTCCTGGTTGTCGTTGACGATGTACAGCCGGCCGTCGGCCAGAGCGGGAGAGGCGGCGGGGCCCCAGTCCATCTGGGTCCGGTGCGGTTCCATGGTCCGCGACCAGACGACCTTCCCTTCGAGATCGAGGCAGTACACCCCCAGATTGCCGAAGTAGGCGTAGACGAACTTGCCATCGGTCACCGGTGTTTCCGACGCGTAGGTGTTCTTGACATGCAGCGGGGTCTGGGGAACACCCTGGTGCACGGTGCGGGTCCAGACCGTCGCGCCGGTCTGCAGGTCGAGACAAACAACCTGCCAGAGGTGTTCGCGCTGCGGAGCCTTTTTCTGTTCGCCGCCGAAGTACAGCCCCTTGCGGGCTTCGGGGGGGGCCCCGCTGTCGATGCAGGTGGTGAGGTAGATGCGGTTGCCCCAGACGATGGGGGACGACCAGCCGCGTCCCGGCACATCGACCTTCCAGGCGACGTTCTGCGTGGCCGACCAGCGGTCGGGGAGGCGGGCTTCGTCGGCCACACCGCGGGCATCGGACCCGCGGAATGCCGGCCAATTCTGCTGGCCCCGGGCGGATGACTCACACACCAGCCCGAGCAGCCCCAGGCACCAGATCCAGCTGAGGCGAGTTGACATATTCCATCCAGCAAACAAGAGACGCGAAGATCCTGGCGACGGCCAGCAACAGACGGGCACCGGCCCGAAGAACGGATGATAGTCCGCCGTGCGGGGAATGTCATCGAGTGGGGACGATTGCCAGCCCGCCCCGCGGACCCCTACAGTGAGCCGCGACCCTTCCCGTTTCCCCTCTCCGGTCGGTATTGCCCGCCATGCGACTGTGTCGATTCTCTGATGCCGGTGTCTCGCGCTCCGCCTTTTACTCCGAGCAGTCCCTGGTTCCGATCGCCGCCGCAGCCGCGGAGTACACCCGCCAGACCGGGCTGGCGCTGGCCCTCCCGGCGTCCGACGAGCTGCTCCCCCTGCTGCCCGGCGGCGAGGCCCGCGATGCCGGTCTGCAACTCGCCCAGTGGCTGGCCGGCCCCGGCCAGTCGACCGCCGCGAGGCTGGCGCTGGCCACCGCGCAGGCCCAGTTGCTGGTTCCCATCCCCCGGCCCAACAAGCTGCTGCTGCTGGCGGGGAACTATGCCGACCACATCCGTGAAGGGGGCGGAATTGCCGCGGAGCGGGCCGAGACGTTTCCCTACGTCTTCATGAAACCGGCCAGCACCACGCTGACCCACCCGGGGGAGCCGATCACCATTCCCGCGATCTCGCCCCAGGCGATCGACTGGGAACTGGAACTGGCGGTGGTGATTGGCCGGCGGGTGAAGGGAATCAGCGAGGCCGCCGCCCTCTCGGCGGTGGCGGGGTACACCGTCATCAATGACATTTCGAACCGCAAGTTCCGCCCCAACCCGCAGCGCAAAGAGCGGCCCAAAGACGGCTTCTTCGACTGGCTGCATGGGAAATGGCACGACAGCTTCTGCCCCTGCGGACCGTGCATCACCTCGGCCGACGCCATTGCCGATCCGCAGCAGTTGCCGATGCACCTCAAGCTCAACGACCAGGTCCGGCAGAACGCCTCCACCGGTCTGATGATCTTCCCCGTGGCGGCCGTCATCGAGTTCATTTCGAGCTTCGTCACGCTGGAACCGGGCGACATCATCTCGACGGGGACCCCCGCCGGGGTGGGAAGTTCGACCGGCACGTTTGTGAAGCCGGGGGATACCCTCACCGCCCACATCGACCAGATCGGCACTCTCGTGACTCCGGTCCGGGGCGAATAGCCGGATCCAGGGGATGCGCGGCCGCAGGGCGGGGTGAATGCGTGGGTGGCGGGTGCGGGTGGCGGGGTGAATGCGCGTCAGTCCGTGGACCGTCGTTCGTGGGGCCGTTGGCGGGATTCGTCGGCGTGACCAGGATGGATCCACAAATCAGTCCGCACACGAACTGTCGCTCGCAGCGCGTGGTAGGTCGCCCTGGTTGTCACATCCGCCATCCATCGCAATCGCTGTGTGTTGCGGTGGCAGCGCGGCGTCAGACGACCCCCTCGGGACCGAACCGGCACTGGAGGGTCAGCGGGTGACCGCGCAGAAACTCGGTTGCCGCCATGGCCCGTTTGCCGGGGGGCTGCAGGGTGACGATCTCCACCACACCATCGGCCGCCTGCACCCACAGTCCCTCGCGGTCGGCCCGCACGATCTGTCCGTGGGGAGCGGTCACCCCGTCGGCGACGCGGCGGACCGCCAGGATCAGCAGCCGTTGCGGGGCCTGATCGGCGGTGTGCAGGTACGCATGGGGCTGGGGCCAGGGCTGCATCGCCCGCACCCGGCAGTCGATCTGCCGGGTGGTCTCGCCAAAGTCGATCTCCCCCTGCTCCTTCTTCAATTTCGGACAGCGGGTGACGAGGGCGGGGTCTTGCACCTCTCCCGTCACCGGGCCGACGGCCAACCGGTCGAGCACCGGAGGGATCAACGCCGCCCCCAGCACCGCCAGACGGTCTTCGAGCTGGCCCGCCGTCTCGCGGGGATCGATGGGGGTCCGGACGATCGACAACACCGGTCCGGCATCGAGTGCCGGGAGGATCTGAATGATGCTCACTCCCGTCTCAGTGTCCCCTTTCCAGATGGCATAGGCCACGGGGGCGGCCCCGCGGTGCCGGGGGAGCAGCGAGGCGTGCACATTGATGGCCGCCACCCGGGGAATGGCCAACAACTCGGGAGAGAGGATCTGCCCATACGCGGCCACGACCAGCACATCGGGGTTCAGGGCCCGCAGGCTGGCCAGCCCCTCGGGGGCGTTGACCGACGGCGGCTGCAGCACGGGGGTCCCCCGGGCCAGCGCCAGGTCTTTGAGCGGATTGGGGTGCTGCACCTTGCGCCCGGGAGCGATGCGGTCGGGTTGGGTGAACAACCCGACGACCGGATGCGGGGTCGTGTAGAGCGTTTCGAACGTGGGGAGGGCGAATTCTCCCGTCCCCATCATCACCAGGCGCAGGGGGGTCATGACTGCAGGGCCACCAGCCGCTGCAGTTCGGCCTGCAGGTCGGCATCCGACGGAATGCTGCCATTGGCCTGGCCGAGCCGGAATGCGGTCTCGAAATCGAGTACCTTGGGGGCCACTTCGCGCTTCCCGGCCTCGGTCAGCCGGTCGATGAACAACACCCCGTCGAGATGGTCGAGCTCGTGCTGCACCGCCCGGCTCGCGAGATCCTTGACCGTCACTTCGAAGCCGGTGCCGTCGATGTCGTAGGCCTCAACCGTCACTTCGTCGGCCCGCCGCACCTGATGGTACAGCTTGGGAAGCGACAGGCAGCCTTCTTCGGCCTCCTGGTTCCCCTTCCGCTGGGTGATTTCGGGATTGATGAAGACGTGTTCCTGATCCGATTCTTCCGGATCGGCGGTCAGATTGAGGATGAACAGCCGGTAGGGAAGCCCCACCTGGTTGGCCGCCAGACCAATCCCCTCGGCGGCGTACATCAACTCGAACATCTCCCGCACGATCTTCCGCAGATTGTCATCAATGCGGACGACGGGAACCGACCGGAACCGGAGGGCGGGGTGAGGATGGGGAACGATCTGCATCAACAGCACACTGGTGGAAAGACCCGCGGAATCTCGCAGAAACCGGGGCGAACAGGACGAACAGAGACTTGCAGTATATGCCTCGGGGAAAGCAGGGTCGAGTTCCCGGTCGACCCGTGCTGACAGCTGGGGGCATGTGCCCCCCGGCGAAACCCGGCCCGTCGCTCAACCGGTCGCTCAACCGGTCGCTCGCCAATCTCTGGAAGGCCAATCGTCCGGAAGCGGCTCTGACAGTGTCCACGCCGTCGAAAGCCAACCTGTCCGCGACCAACCGACGGGGTTTGGCGGATCGTGTCGGGCCGATTCCTGTCAGACCCTGGGCGTCTGCCCGATGGGATCCGCCCGATCTCCCGCTGCCTCCCAGGCGTCCGGGAAAATGACCAGCGGCCGTCTGCCGCCGGGTCCGCTTCAACCGAGTGAAGGGACGCTTCAGCAAACTCTGGGGGAGGCTCTCACGCGGGGGGGGTGTGCGCGGCAGCCCGAAGGGAACGGCGCACCGGTTGTCGCACCGCCTCAGCCTCACTCGCGCCAGCGGCCAGCCGATTGCGGTCCCAGAGGCAACAACCCCATACGACCCGCGCCGGCCGTTCGGAGACCCAGGCGCGGGCAGGATCGCGCCGTGCTGTGCCGACGATCCGAACGCCGCCCACTCACACAGCGCTCATCAGAACGTCGACAGCGGGCCGGGGGGCAACGCCGCGACCGAGGGCTGCGCTCCGTAGTACGACGAATACGACACAGGCCGGGCCGAGCCGACCATCGGCCCCTGGTACGGAGCCCGGTAGGCCCCTGCCGGGGGAGTCATATTGGCGGGTGGGGGAGCATAGTTCGCACCATAGCCGGGACCACATGAGTTGCCACCGCACGGATTGCCACACGGGCTGCAGCCCCCGCCTCCGCCGCCACACGGGTTGCAGCAGTCAAAGCAACAGCATCCCTGGCTGCTGACGGCAATCACCAGGGCAGCCACGAACAAGACCAGGTGCTTCATGGGACAACTCCTTTCCCTTGATCACGAAACAGGGTCAACGAATGCAACCACGCCTTCAGGCCCCGCCACCGGGGGCGGGAAGGAACCGGTTCGATCTCGGCCCCGGTTCGCGGCACGCTGAGTCCCCCCGGATGCCGGTCGAAAGCCAGCCCCAAGGGAAGACCGTTCTCAGGAATCGACAGGATCTGCGATGAGAGAGGCAAGGTGGCGCAGTGGTTGCCGCGCCACAACTCCCAACCCCAGTCTCCCGGGGGAAGCGGATGCGGAGCCCGCACGACATAACCTTCGGGTGTGCGCCACACGGCAAACTCCACTCCCCGGCGGGCGATCCACCAATGGGCCCACCCGGCCAGCGACGTGCGCCACAGCAGGGGATACGTCTGGCTGGCCTGGTCGAGCTCCCGCAGTTCGGCCGCGAGTTCCGGCGTGCCCGCCTCGGCCAGCACCAACACCGGTTGTCCCGCGCGGTACAGTTCACCCACCCGGCGCGGGGCGTCCGCCACAGAGGGGAGCGGAGCCAGTCCCAGATCGACCCAGGGAAGCACCGGCGCTCCCGCCAGGCCCGCCCCCGCCCCCACTCCCGCCCCCACCCAGGGTCCCGATTCATCCCGCTGCAGCCGCACATGCAGACCCAGGTCGAGCAGGGCCTGCGGCGAAGGACCGGCGCCCCCCCGGCGGTTGTTCGCACTGTCGGCCACCAGCAGGCTGTGGGGAACGTGGCCGAAGCGACCTCCGCGGGCCTGGGCTTCGCGCCAGGCCGCCACTGTCTTGCGGGACGACGACGCACAATCGTCGCGGGTGATCCGCCATCCGAATTCGGGCAGCGGATCACAGCCGCCGAGAGACGGGGCAATCCCGCCGCCAGACTGCGCCAGAGGGAACAGATGGGTTGTGTGCGGATCGAGCGAGTGGATGAGGCGGAAGATTTCCCCCCCAAGTTCGGGAGATTCGCTCCCGGGGGAGGACCCGTCCCCGGGGTATTCCACCGCGAGACACAGCACGCTGCGGAACGGGTATTGGAAGTCGGTGAGGCGGGCCCAGACTCCCCCGCGCGCTTCCAGCGTCTGTTTCAATCGCTCCACAAAGCGGCGGGCGGCGGATGACCAGCGGCGACCCTGCCGGGTGCCGGGAGTCGGTTCTTCGAGGTCGTCGCAGCGCCCCGCCAGATCGCGCACATCGAGCACTTCGAGCGATTCCGCCGCGGCCCGGCGCATGCGCTGTGCGGCACCCCGGTGCCGGGAGTCGATGAGTACGAACCGTCCGACCGCGCCGCCGGGAGGCACGGCCTCATCGCAGTCGCGCGTCGGCACCCCCACATCGCGCAGCAGCCGGGCGACCCCCTGCGGCACATCGGCCAGCATCAGGGGCAACTCCGCCAGGCCGGCGGCCGGGGCAGCCGGTGGAATTCGGGGGGGGGCAGTCACGATGAAACGCCTCGCGCCAGAGGCTGGAGAGCGCGGCACAGGATGGGGAACAGCAGACAGGAGGGGAACAGGAAGGGGGGTCCGGCAGGAATCGTGAGGGGGAACGGAACCGCAATCGATCCGTCACACCGCAGCGGCAGGAACCAACACAGGCAGGA
>JBKDUK010000378.1:0-6027 GCA_046339535.1 Planctomycetaceae bacterium
TCGAGCCTGCGACGACAGTCGCCGTTGTTTGCTCACCCACATCATGGATTGCACCGCGAAACTCGCCCTGGAAGATGGCCAGGTGTTTGCCGGGCGCGCCTTTGGCGCGACGGGGGAAGTCTTTGGTGAGGTCTGCTTCAACACCAGCATGACCGGGTACCAGGAGATCCTGACCGATCCCTCTTACTGCGGCCAGATCGTGGCGATGACGTATCCCCAGATCGGGAACTACGGCATCAACGACGTCGACGCGGAAAGCCGGCGGGTGTTTCTGAGTGGGTTCGTCATCCGCGAGCTCTGTTCCCGCCCCAGCAACTTCCGGTCTCGTCAGGACCTGGCCGGTTTTCTGCGCGATCAGAATGTGATCGGCATCGAGGGGGTCGACACCCGGCGGCTGGTACGGCACCTGCGGATCCGCGGGGCGATGAATGGCGTTCTCTCGACCACCGATCTGGACGATCAATCGCTGGTCGCCAAGGCTCGCAACAGCCCTGGTCTGGTGGGCCGCGACCTCGTTCGCGAGGTGATTCCCCCCCAGGCGTACGAGTGGAAAGAGGGATTGTCTCCCTTCTCGGAGCTGGCGACGCACGCCACCCCCGAACTGACGGCCCGGTCGCCGCATGTGGTGGCGATTGACTACGGCATGAAGTGGAACATTCCGCGCTGCCTGCGGGCCCGGGGATGCAAGGTGACGGTGGTGCCCGGGACGGCGACCGCCGCCGAAGTGCTGGCCCATCAGCCCGACGGGGTGTTTCTCTCGAATGGACCCGGCGATCCGCGGCCCCTCGACTACGCGATCCAGACGATTCGCGATCTGCTGGGGAAGAAGCCGGTCTTCGGCATCTGTCTGGGGCAGCAACTGCTGGGACTGGCCGCTGGCGGAGAGATCTACAAGCTCAAGTTCGGCCATCGCGGTGCGAACCAGCCGGTGTTGAACAATCTCACCGGCCGGGTGGAGATTACCACCCAGAATCATGGGTTTGCCCTGGCGAGCGAGACGCTGCCCCAGAACGTGGAGGTGACCCACCTCAATCTCAACGACCGGACGGTCGAGGGGATCCGGCTGAAGGATGTGCCGGCGTTCGCGGTGCAGTATCACCCCGAGGCCGCGGCCGGCCCCCACGACAGCCACTACCTGTTCGACGAGTTTGTGCGGATGCTGCCCCAGGGCTAAGCGAAGTCGGGGCAGTCTGGGGACTGTTGGCCCAAACCGTCACCGAGTGGAGACCGATCCATGGCGGACCGTCAGGCGTTTCTCGACCATGTGCGCGAGCAGGCGGCCAAAGGGCGGGCGTATCGCGTAGCCGTCAACCCGCACGCCACGCACACCCAGTCTTATGTGGGCTGTGGTCCCGACAAGGTGGGAGCCCTGCTGACCGAATGGCAGGCCGTGGGTGGGGAAGGGACCCGTGTCTCGGGTTGGTCCGCGGCCCGGGCCTGGGTGAGCCAGTTTGTGCTGCAGCACAGTTGCCAGCGGATTCTTCATTGGCAGCATGAGGTGCTCGACCGGCTGGAGGTGGGCCGGGTCTGCCGCGATACCGGTTGCGATGTCTGGAACTGGGGCGACCTGGCCCGCGATGCGGAAGCAAGCCGCTGGCAGCGGGCGTTTGCCGCCGATCTGGGGATCACCAGTGTCGATTGGGCGATTGCCGAGACCGGCTCACTGGCGCTCTTCGCCCAGCCCAATCAGGGGCGGGTCGTCAGCCTGCTGCCCAAGCGGTACCTGGCCATCATCGAGCCGTCGCAGATTCTGCCCGATCTGTTCGACCTGTTCGCCCGCCTCGAAGAGCGCAAGGCTGAACTCCCCTCGAACATGGTGCTGGTGACCGGCCCCAGCAAGACGGGGGATATCGAACTGAAACTCACCACCGGCGTTCATGGCCCGGGAAATGTGCATCTGCTGGTGGTCGAGAACAACGACGCCGCAGGCTGATTTGGTGGAATTGCCTGCGGTTGCCAGCCCGCTTGCATTGCCCGTCACAAAGGCAACCGGATGAGTTGATTCGCAATTTCTGCGGGCGATAAGACTCGGCACACGAGGTCGAGATCCCGAACCGCCTGGCCGATGGTCACCTGCCATTGATGAGTGAACACCACGCCTCCAAACGGCTTGTCTTCGGCCAGCCACTTTTCGGCCAGAACGATAAAAACAACGTCCTGCGCAAAAAAACGACCCGGCCGAGTTCCTTCGCGCGATCCAGGATCTCCGCCTCGGGGAGGCGGTCGAAACCGTCTTGCTGGACCGTCAACACATCAATCCCTCTCTGTTGTCATCCAGCGATGATTGCCGAATTCACGTGATGATCAGCGTAGAGCGACAGCGTCATCGTCCGGCCGCAGTGCGCAAATTGGCCAATCACTGTGGATTCGAGTGGCGGGCGAAGATCTCGTCGGCCACTTTGAGGCTCTCCTCAATCTGTCGATCGCACTCCGCCTGATTTTCGAAATAACAGCCGAGAGCCGCCTGAACCTGGGGGAGTGTCAGACCGGGATGTTGCCGACAGATTTCATCCGCTGTCCATGCATGTGCCAGTCGATCCAGGGCAATCCCAACGACCTTGAGCGGTGTGCCGACAATTCGTGGCACGCCCGCCTCATCGGTGGTCATGAAGGGCCACTCTGTCACAGGCATTTTGGTCGTTTTCCGGGGTGCTCACCAACGGTCGTCTTTTGTAACAAGATCAGATGCGGTATCCCTTCGCAGAACCTTCGAAATGCGAAGACTGTGCCCACCTGACTCCGTCGGCCAGAGCCTGGCGAAGAAGGCAACGAGTCCTTCCTGAGGAGCGAAGCAACCAGCCCTTCCGGAACGGGGCCTTGCCCGCGGCCTGCCGCTTTTCGTCCGGCAAGCGGCCATCAATGGTCGGTCGCCGGCAGTTCGCTCAACAAGTCCCACGATTGTTGAGCCAGACTGACTGGCAGCACGTGGTGTCTGGTGGTGCCGCACCGGCATTTTTGATCTGCGTCACGGGGAATCGAAGAGTAGGTCCGCAGATCGCTGATGGCGCGATTCAGAATTCGGCGCAGAAATTGGGCTTCACCGAGGTATTTCCGGACTGCCGCGGGATTCCGTTGATTCTGTTGTGCCAATTGGATCTTTTCGACCACCAGGCCCGGCACGACGGTGAGCAGTTCCCGGTGATGTTCGATCACCTCCCGTCGAAGTCGTCGCAAGGTTGTCTTGCGCGGGTCGGCGAGGTCGTAACAGGCGTGGGTGTAGACGGCATTAGGGTCCCCCGCCTTGGGCTGCAGTTCATCTCCCTGCACTTCGAAGCGGTTCGCCCACGTGGTCTGCGTTGGATTCAGGATTTCGCCGCGTGCGGACTTGAGAGGGCGATTCGAACGAGCGCGATTACAAAATCCACAACAGTAGACGAGGTTCGAATACACGTTCCTTTGGGCAGGATCGTGGGATTGAGGAGCCAGGTGTTCAATCCAGGTGACTCCGCTCCCTTCGGCACATCCTCCGCGCACGAAGTCCGATTCATGCAGCAGGCAAAAAGGACAGGTGAACCCGAAGTCCCAGCGCAGGCAGGGGCGGAATTTCAGGTAGCCCTGGCGTCCACGGACTGGCCGGGGACGATGTCGGCGTTCAATCGGCGACGTCGGGGGTGTCGTCTGCGACGGCAGGATCTTCATCTCGGCCGGAAAACTCGCGTGTCGGATTCAACAGGTTTTGCAGGGTTCCCAGGGGGACCGACAAACTGCCGAGGAAACGTTGCTGGATGACAGCCGCTTCAGCCTCCTGCAGGGCACGCAATTGCGCGAGTTTGCTGCTGACCTGACGCCGCAGTTTCGCGTCCTTGGGGCGCGTCATCTGATCTGCGGTCAGAACGGCCAGTTCGTCATACAGCTGATTGATGGGGTCGTTGGAAGTGGGGGTGGCCCGGGCTTCCGGTGCTGGCCATGGGGAAGCATGGGTGGCCCCGGAACGGCTCCGGCTGGTCACTCGAGGCAGCGTCGCAGCCCCCGGTTTGGGGTCTTTCAAGACGTTGTTCAGCACGCTTTTGTGCAGCGATGACGCGACCAGCAGGTTTTTCTTCAGAAAGTCGATGGCCTGTCTGCGGGTTTGGCCGAGGCGGGCGGTGGCAAATTCAAACCAGCCCGCTTTCTGTTGCACGACGTGCCGTTCGAGAGCAAAGTCAAACAGGGCGGTCACAGAGACACGGCCGGTTTGTCCCGCGGCGATTTTCCCGCGACTGGAGGCCAGGGCCATGCGGCCGGTCCCCACAGAACTCTTGCGGGGAGTCTTCTTGTGGGAGGGGCTCTTGTCGCTGGACTGTTTGATTCCGGGCATGATGACCCACCGAAAACTCGGCCGAGAGATGCAGTGTCGAGTGACACTCGAGTTGCGGTCGGATGAGGCCCGGCCGCGATTCTTGCGTACACTAGAACAGTACCGTCTGGAAATGAGCAATTCAAGATGTTTCCGCGAGGCGGGCGATGCGGATCGCCGGCATGCGGGCCGATTGCCGACAACCAGCGTGTCCAACCTCCCCGAGGAAAGGGCGCGGAACCAGGCGGGGCGGACAACAGGCTCCGGGGTTGGTGGGGCCCCCTTCCCACCCGCCCCCGCCACCCTCGCCTTGTGAACTCCAGCACAGTAAATTGAGAGAGGGGTCACAGGGAGGTGGAGAGTCGGTTCTCCGCCCGCAACTGGCGAGGGAGTCTGGCGGCATGCGGTTGGAGCAGTTTCATCCTCTTATTCAGCAGTGGTTCTTCAGCCGGTTCGCGGGTCCCACCGAACCGCAGCAGGCGGGCTGGCCCCGCATTCAGGCGGGCGAACACACGCTGATTGCCGCCCCCACGGGCTCGGGGAAGACCCTCACCGCGTTTCTGGCCGCCATCGATCGTCTGGTGCGGGAGGCCGAACGGGGCGAACTGCCCCAGGAACTGCGCGTCGTCTACCTCTCGCCGCTGCGCGCACTCTCGAACGACATGCAGCGGAACCTCGAGACCCCGCTCGCCGAGATCACCCAGCTCGCCCGCGATCTCAATGTGCCGTTCCCCGGAATCTCGGTGGGCCTGCGGACCGGAGATACCTCGCCCCGCGATCGTGCCCGGCTGATCCGCAACCCGCCCCACATTCTGGTCACCACCCCCGAGTCGCTCTTCCTGCTGCTGACCAGCCCCCGCGGCCGTGAACGCCTGCAGACGGTCGAGACCGTCATCGTCGACGAGATCCACGCTCTGGTCCGCGACAAACGGGGCTCGCACCTGGCCCTCTCACTCGAACGGCTCGACAGCCTGTGCGGTCACCCGGTGCAACGGATTGGGCTCTCCGCCACCCAGCGTCCCCTCGAACGGATGGCCGCGTTCCTCGTGGGGGGCGACGAACAGCAGATTCTCGCCTGGAACAACGCAGGGCGGAATGCCCATTCCGGAGACGCAGCCCCTCAGTCGCGGGTCACTCCGGAAACCCCTGGCACCACCGCGGCGGCTGCGCCTGAGAGGGCTGAGCCGTTGGCGACCGAGGCGACGGCGACCGAACCGCCGGCGGTTCCTTTGCCGGTGGCGGCGATTGTGGACGTCGGCCACCAGCGGCAGCTCGATCTCGACGTGGAGATCCCTCCCAGCGAACTGGGGGCGGTCTGCATGCACGAGCAATGGGCCGAGCTCAACGCCCGTCTGGCCGAGCTGATCACCACGCACCGCAGCACGCTGATCTTCGTCAACACGCGGCGGCTGGCGGAACGGATCACCCATTCCCTCACGCAGATTCTGGGGGAAGACGCGGTCAGCAGCCATCATGGATCGCTGGCCGCCGAACGCCGTCACGACACCGAACAGCGGCTGAAAAATGGCCAGCTCAAAGCGGTGGTGGCCACCGCCTCGCTCGAGTTGGGGCTCGACATCGGGTACATCGACCTGGTCATTCAGATGGGTTCCCCCCGCTCGATCGCCACGTTTCTGCAGCGGGTGGGTCGGTCGGGGCATGCCCTCGGGCTGATTCCCAAGGGGCGTCTGGTCGCTCTCACCCGCGACGAACTGATCGAATGCCTGGCGCTGTTGCGGGCGGTCAAAGGG
>JBKDUK010000379.1:0-2793 GCA_046339535.1 Planctomycetaceae bacterium
ACGCAAAGGCGATGAGGGCGCTCGGCCACTCCGGCTCAAGCTCCAGCACTTGCGTGTAAAGTTCGCGGGCGCGATCGACTTGGCCGCGTTGGTTCTCGAGGCGGGCGGCGGTGATTAATGGCTCCAGTTCGGTGCGGTTCCGCTCACGCGTCGCGGCCAGCCGGGAACGGGCTCGCTCGAGGATCCCCGGCCGCTGTTGGTCGAGGTAGGCCAAGGCCTGGTCCACACCCTCCGCAGCCAAGATTCGGCTCAGTTCCCGGCTGATGTCGGTCGCGTCGGCACGCCCCTCGAGTTCGGCGAGAAAGGCTGTCAGCTCGTCCAGACGACCCAGCCGGGCCTGGTACGCCGCCTCGGCCGCGTCGCGCCGGCGTTGACGCTCCTCCCAGCCGGGAAGGGCCTCGGCTTCCGCCATCTCGCGGGCCCGGGCGCGGTCGGTGGACTCAAGCAGGTGAGCGCGGATGCGTGTGGAATCTACCTGGGTCGAGGCGACCACCTCGCGGTGCAGACGCTGGTAGGCCCACCAGCCTCCCCCCGCCAACAACAGCAGTAAGGCCAGGATTCCCGCCACCGCCGCGTTCAACCGCCGCCACGATCGCTCGGTACGACGGCGCAACTCGGCCAGCTCATCATTGAGGTTTTTGAGAATGAGCTGCAGCTTGACCTCCGAGTCGGCGGCATGCCGCAGATGATTCTCGGCTCGCAGTTGCTGCCGATAGGCGAGCTGCAGATCGCGGCGCTCGGCCTGATAGCCGGCGGGGTCGGGGTGGCTGGCATCGCGCGGCCGGTCGAGCTGGTCCGGCGCGCGATCACACGGGTAGCCGGGTCGGGCCTCGACGACCCACGTCTTCTTCCCCAGACGCCGCGCCAACAACAATTCGAATTGCGTGTACGAGACCCGCCCAAATTCGGGAGACGGCTCGGGGGGCTCGTCGCCGTAGGCCTCGCCGACCAGTTGCAAGAGGCCGTCGCAGCGGCTGACCTGCTCGCGCAGCCACTGCAGCAATTCCCCGTGCCCGGTCGGGAAGTTGTCTTGCGAGACCGTGTCGTAACCCAGTTGGTGCAGCATGGCGGCGGCGAGGCGACGGGCCGAGGCCAGCTCGCTGCTGACGGCGGAGAGGAAGATGAGGGGCCGTTGCATGCTTGGGGAACTCCGGTTCAAGCCACCCCGGTAAACGCCCGGCGGGCGTGCCAGTTGGCGGTTTCGCCGAGGAGGCGCGATTCGGTTTGCAGGGCGAGGGTGGCGAATTCGTTTTCGCTGGCGGCGGTTTCGAGCAGGCGGGTTTGTTCGTGCAGAAACTCCAGCATCTCTTCGTAGGTGTGCACGCGGGCTTCGAGGTCGAACGCGGCGGCCAGCGACAACGCCGCCACCGCCACCACCGGCAGCAAGACCGCCAGAACGCCGAACACCGAAGTGAACACATCGTGCAGGGCTATGCCTGGATGCCACCACTGCAAGACCAGCAGCAGCTTGCAGGCGGTGGCCAGGCAGGCCCCCAGAGAGCCAATGTAGAACGTGCGGTGGGCCACCGACAACCAGCGATTCGCCTCGGCGATTTTGTCGGTGAAGTAGTCGAGTTGGCCTTTTTTCGGTTTTCGCAGCCGCTCGTTCACATAGGTCTCACGGCGGGTTGACCAATCGGTCGCCGGGGCAATGCGCCGGTCCGCCAGATGCAGCACATTGAGCGTGCTCAGCAAGGGGCGGAGTTCGCCGGGCATGGGGAGTTCAAACAGGTAACTGAGCGGGCGGGGGACGCCGGCGAGAGGGTCGACGGAGCGGACGACTTCGGCGCAGAGGCGGGACAGGGCCCATTCCCCAACGGCGTGGCTGTGGTGCAGCCATTCGTGGTAGAGCAGCCCGGAGACCAGGAACGAGAGCTCGACCCCCAACAGCCAGCGCAGGGCTGTCTCGCCGTGCGTTTTGATCGCCAGCAGGGCGAGGGCCGTGGCCAGAACGTGCGCCCCCACGATGATCAGCGCCGCCCATCGGAAGCGGTTCTGAAGCCGCTTGGCCTCGCGACTGGAAAACTGCTGGAGTGTGTGGCGGTAGGCGGCGGGCTCGTTCAGGGTGCAGGTGACGCAGGGGATGCGATCGAGCGGCGCGGGAAGATTGGGGGGGGTGAACGGCACAGCCTCAGCCGGTTGGGGTGCGGGTGGCCAATGCCATTGGTCGCTGAGCAGCGGTTGCCCGTCCGCACCGGTGCTGAAACGCAATTCGAGCACCGGGCGATGCCAGCGCTGGGCCAGGGTCTGCGCTTTCAGGGTGATGCTGGGCTGGCCGTCGGCGGCTACGGCGGGCACCAGGCAGACGAACACATCGCAGACCCGCACCAGTTCCAGATTCACATCCTCGAAGCGGGTGTGGCGGTCGGGCGAGACACTGCAGACCCGCTCCTCAATGACATGTGGGTTGGCCAGCAGTTCGCGTGCGGCCTGGGCCTGCTCTGGTGAAAAATCGGGGCCACGGCTGCCGAGGGCGGCGAAAAAGTCTTCCCGGGCCTGCGGCAGGAACACCCGCTGCCGCCAGTTGAGTGACTGGCAGGCGCGGGTGAAGGCGAGGTCGCCCCCGATGGCGAGCGACGACACGCCGCAGATCTCGTGGCGCTCCGACAGACCAAGGTCGGCCGGCAGCCAGTACAGACGCTCCTTCAGACACCGTTCCAAAGCGATTGGAAAGGAATCCGACCCGGCGAGGGCGGGAGGCGGCGCAAGATGCCGAGGGCCTGCAAAGGCCACCTGCACCACCAGCGGCAGGGGGGGAGTGGGGGTGGTGTGGGGGGGGGCGTTCATGACGGG
>JBKDUK010000380.1:0-5297 GCA_046339535.1 Planctomycetaceae bacterium
TCGGCCGCCTGAATCACGTTCAGACGCTCGTTGTCGCCAATCTCGATGTCTTTTCCATCGACGGTGATCGTTGCCATGACTCGCAGCTTCGTCTCGTGGTTTTCCAGAGGCTCTCCGCCGGCGGCGGTGAGGGTGGGGGCCAGGGCCCCCCGCGAACAGTCAGTTGCTCAATTCCGTTTTTCGGCCAGGCAGGCCGGCTCGGTCCGAGGGGCTCAGTGCGCCAGTTCTACGAGGGCCAGGGCCGGTTCTTCCTGGGCGTAACCCCCGGGGTTGGTCGTCCGGATGTAGTCTTCCAGTTCTCCCCGGAACTTCGACAGGGCGTTCTTCAATGGCCACGCCGCCCCATCGGCCAGGCCGCAGATCGTCGTCCCCGGCATGATGCCGATCGACTGCGAGATGCTCTGCAGAATCTCCAGGTCCTTCAGCCGTCCCTGGCCCGACTTGATCCGGGCGATTGTCCGGCTGGCCCAACTGGTCCCTTCGCGGCATGGGGTGCACTGGCCGCAAGACTCGTGTGCGAAGAACCGCGACGCGTTGTGGAGGTAGTCGATGATTGGCACCGTCTCATCCATGACGGTCACCGCGGCCGTCCCCAGACCCAGGCAACCCACCTTTCCGGGACCGGCGAAATCGAGCGGAATGTCGAGTTCTTTTTCAGTCATGATCCCCATCGAGAGTCCTCCCGGGATCACAGCCTTGGCCTTCCGTCCCTTCCAGACTCCGCCACCATGCCGGTCGATCAATTCACGGGCGGTCACACCCAGCGGCAGTTCCACGCAGCACGGCGTGTTGACATGCCCGCTGATGCAATACAACTTGGGACCGTAGCTGCCGGGATCTTTGGGATTCGTCGAGGGAATCCCCATGCTCTTGAACCAATCAACTCCGCGGTTGACGATGTGCGGAACGTTCGAGAGGGTCTCGATATTGTTCACCACCGTGGGCTTGCGGAAGGCCCCTTCGATCGCCGGGAACGGGGGTTTGATTCGCGGCCAGGCCCGCTTTCCTTCAAGGCTCTCGATCAGACCGGTCTCCTCGCCGCAGATGTAGGCGGCCGCACCGCGGTGCAGGAAGATGTCGAGGTTGAAGCCGCTCCCCTGGATGTTTTTGCCCAAAAGTCCCGCTGCCCGGCATTCGTCAATCGCGGCCTGCAGCCGCCGGTAGGCGGTGGGGTACTCGAAGCGAACGTAGATATATGCCGTCTGGGCACGGGTCGCGAAGCACCCGATCATGATCCCTTCGAGCACCTGGTGCGGATCCTGCTCCATGAGGATCCGGTTGTTGAACGTCGCAGGTTCGCTTTCGTCGGCGTTCACGCACATGTAGATAGGACCGGGATGATCCTTCGGCAGGAAGCTCCATTTCAGTCCACAGGGAAACCCGGCTCCTCCGCGACCCCGCAGACTCGACGACTTCACCAACTCGATGACGTCGTTAGGGGACATCCCCGAAAGGACTTTGCGAATCGCCTGATAGCCCCCCCCCGCCTGATAGACGGGCAGAGTATGGCTGTCTTGCTTGTGAATATTCGCCAGCAGTACGGGTTCGAAGTCGGCCACGGAACGGAGTCCTGTGTTGATCGCTGGTCAGTCGAGTGGGTTGCGGATCGGAAAGGGAGAACCGGGTTGGGGGCGGGGCTCAGCGGCCATCCGCCTGCTGTTTCAGCTGCGTGGCCAGGGCCCCCGCCTGGTCCGCCGTCATGTTCTTGTAGACCGTCTCGTTGGCCAGCATCGCCGGAGCAAAATCGCACAACCCCAGGCACTCGCCAAATTCAAGGGTTACCTTGCCATCCGAGGTGGTCTCACCCGGAGCAACCCCCAGCTTCTCGGCCAGTGCCTCGAGGACCTCTTCTCCACCGCGCAGCGAGCAGCTGATCGACCGGCAGACCCAGGCACGCACCTTACCGCATGGCTTCGACTTGAAGAACTGGTAGAAGGTCAGTGTGTCGTAGACTTGGGCAGGCGAGAGTTCCAGCATCTGGGCCAGTTCGGGAATCGCCCCGTCCGGCACACACCGCAGGTGTTCGTTGATGATGTGCAACGCCGGCAGGGTGACCGCCTGGCGGGTCGGGTACCGCGGGAAGAACGCCTCGATTTCCGCCCGCATCTGCGGGGTGATCACGGGCTGGGCGGTGGTGGTGGCCATGAATTGCGTCTCGCGGGGTCCGCCCCTTCTTCGACTCGAAGGGGGCTGGCACGGGTGGAGTGTGCCGAAACGGTTGCGGGTTTCAAAAACAGTGCGTCAGGGCTCAGCGATCCAGTTCGGCGGCAATGACGTTCAGACTTCCCAGCACTGCCACAATGTCACTCACCTGGTGTCCCTTCATCAGGTGCGAGAACATTGCGAAATGAATGAAGCTGGGGGGACGACACCGGGCCCGGTACGCCGTCTCGCTGCCATCACTCACGATGTAGAAGCCCAGTTCGCCATTGGGTGCCTCGATCGCCGTGTAGCACTCGTCACGTGGAGACTGGAATCCCCGGTTGGTCATCACCACCTCGAAGTGTGTGATCAACCCTTCAATCGTGTTGTAGACCCGGCTCTTGTCTGGCAGGATCGCACGGTCGGCCATCGGCACGTTGACCGGGCCGGGGGGGAGATTCTCGAGGGCTTGCTCGATGATCCGCAGGCTTTCCAGCATCTCGTCCATCCGCACCAGATACCGGTGGAAACAGTCTCCATCGGTCGAGCAGATCACGTTGAAGTCAAAGTCGCTGTAGGCCAGGTAGGGAGAGTCTTTACGCAGGTCACGGGTCACCCCGCTGGCCCGGGCGACCGGTCCCGTAGCACACCGGCTGATCGCCTCGGCCTTCGTCAGCACGCCAATCCCCTTCGTCCGTTCGACGAAGATGCGGTTGCGGTTCAGCAACCGGCAGACATCGGCATGCACCTTCGGGAAGTTCTTCACGAACTGCCGCACCTGCTCGATGAACTTCGGCGTCGCGTCGTACATCAGGCCCCCCACCCGCGTGTAGCTGGTGGTGAAGCGGGCCCCGCACAACGTCTCGAAGATCTGGTACAGCACTTCGCGCTGGTTAAAAGCGTACAAAAACGCAGTGAAGGCCCCCGTATCCAGCGCACACGCACCATTGCACAACAGGTGGTCGCTGATCCGGGCCAGTTCGGCCAGAATTGTCCGGATGTACTTGCAGCGCTGAGGCACCTCAATTCCCAGCAGGTTCTCGACCGCCGAATGCCAGGCGATGTTGTTCGCCAGCGGAGAGATGTAATTCATCCGGTCGGTGACCGTGACGTACTGGTTGTAGTTGAGGTGCTCGCCGATCTTCTCGAACCCGCTGTGCAGGTAGCCGATGTCGGGACGGGCATCCAGCACCCGCTCCCCCTCGATCTGCAGCAGAATTCGCAGGGTGGTGTGCGTGGCGGGGTGCTGCGGACCAAAGTTCAGCGTCCAGCGATATTCCTGGTCGATCGAAGACGCGGGAGGCTCGAGAAGTCCGGAAGCCATGGTTTACCAGGCGAGTGTGCGAGAGGGTGAAAGTTCCAGTGACGCAGAAATGGAGGGCCATCAGCGCCCCCCGGCCAGCGGTGATTCAGCTCTGATTGCGGGAAATCCGCTCGAAATTGTGCCGTTCTCCCCTGCCCCGCAAGGGATAGTCTTTTCGCAGGGGAAACCCGGCGAACTCTTCGGGAAGCAACACGCGGCGCAGATCGGGATGCCCCTCAAACACGATCCCGAACATGTCGAAGACCTCGCGCTCGAGCCAGTTGGCTCCTTCCCAGAGGGGGACGGCCGACGCGATCTGGAGATGAGGCTCGTTCAGGTAACACCGCACGACCAGTCGCTCGCCCGAAGTCGAGGTCCCCAGCAGGTACACGAGACCAAACCGGTCTTTCGCCCCGCGGTAATGCAGGTAGTCAACGCAGGTGATGTCGAGCAGCGCGTCAAACCCGCAGTCGGAACGCAGGAACTCGAGATACGTCAGCAATTGACCGGCGGGAATCACCAACCGCCGCTCGCCGCGACGACTCTCACTGTACTGCCAGGCCAGCTCTCCAAAACGTTGCTGCAAGGCCTGCTTGAGGGCATTGGCATCCATCGGGTCAGACCCCCACGTTGGGAACAATCGGCAACGGTTCGGGACGCGGGGCGGACTGGGGAGTCACGATGTCCAGCAGGGCCCGCTTCGGCTGCTGCCGCGCCTCGGTCTGGAATTCCTTCCCCATCAGCGTCCCTTCCCGCTGGATCTTGTCCTGCAGGTCGATGATCGCCTGGATCAGCTGCTCGGGACGGGGCGGGCAGCCGGGAACGTACATGTCAACCGGAATGAACCGGTCGATCCCCTGCACCACGCTGTACGTGTCGAACACCCCGCCGGTCGAGGCACAGGCCCCCATCGAAATGCACCACTTGGGCTCGGGCATCTGCAGCCAGATCCGCTGGAGAACCGGCAGCATTTTCATCACCACCCGGCCGGCGACAATCATCAGGTCGCACTGCCGCGGGGAAAAGCGGAACACCTCGGCCCCAAACCGCGCCACGTCGTGCTTGCTGGCCCCGGTCGCCATCAGCTCAATGCCGCAGCATGCCGTGGCGAAGGGCATCGGCCACAGGCTGTTCTTCCGACACCAACTCGCCAAAGAGTCGAGCTTGGTGACCATTACGTTCTCTGGAACGCTCACGTCCATTTGAACACCCCTTTGCGCCAGGTGTAGGCGAACCCGATCAGCAGGACCGCCAGAAATCCACAGACAGCATAGAAGACCCCGTGTCCCTCTCCAAACGCGCCCCGTTCATGCGCGGCCACCGCCCACGGGTAGAGGAACAGCAACTCCACATCAAACACCAGAAACTCAATCGCCAGCAGATAAAAGCCAATGTTGAACCGCTGCCGCGCCGAGTGCACCGGGTCCATCCCCGATTCATACGGCATCATCTTGACCTCCGTCCGTTTCCGGGGGCCCACCAGTTGGGCAATCACCAGAATGGACAGGGCCACAAATGTGGAGACGGCGGCAAACAGAAAGATTGGCAGAGCAGGCATCAGTGCGTCTGGAAGTGAACCATCGGCCAGTGCGGGAGAGAATCGCCTATCTTATATAGGGCGCGAGGGCCGGAGGGCAATTGTCTTCCCAATCGTCCAAAACATGAGAATCACTACCCAGGAGGCCGTGCCGTCCAGCACTTTCCGGGGCAAACCGACTCCCCCCCTCCGGTCTGCAGAATTTCCGGGCACCCGCAATTCCAAGGAATGGGAGCCCCCGCCCCGTCTCGAGGCGGATGGTCATTCGCCATCCCGAGACCTGTCTCAACCGGTCAGTCACGCGTGTTCATTGAC
>JBKDUK010000381.1:0-19205 GCA_046339535.1 Planctomycetaceae bacterium
CCCTGTCAGCAGCGTCATGCGCTTCAGGAACTTGCGGAGCCCATCCATGTCTTTCTCCGGATTGGTCGGGGAGTCTGAAGGCCCTGAGGGGGAGGGAGTCGAATCCGACCCGGGCCAGAAAACCTTGGAATGACTGGGGGCCCTCATCCCTGAAAGCCCTGTCTGTCTTGTTTTATCGACGCCCAAAGGTGCCGACTTGTGAGAATTTTCCGGCTTTTCCGGGATTGCCGAATTCCCGGGCTGGTGCAGGCACCTCAGCCGATCTTCAAGCCGTGTGACTTCAAAGAACGAGACCGCCCGACGTTCATCCCTGAACGTCGGGCAGCCCTCTGTCAACACTCCTGGCCGATTACCAGTTCCGCCAGTCGAGGAACCACCACCAGCGTTCGGTTCGAGGACTGAAGTTCAGGTGCCAGTATCCGTCATCCCACTCCAGCTGAGCCTTGCGCCATCCCAGCGGAACCTGGGGATACGGGTAGAACGGACCGATGTACGGCCACGCCGAGGCCGAATACTGCGAGGGATACGACACCGCCGCGTAGTTCGGGTACTGGGCGTAGGTCGGCCACGCGTGGTTCGGCAAGCCGGGCTGGTTGTAGATCACGTTCGAACCAGCCGCCATCGGTCCCCCGTATTCGGGAGCACCATAGGCGGGCATTGCGGCAGGTCCTCCCACCGCGGGGGCACCACCACCGTAGGGGGCCGCGTACGGGGCACCGCCGTAGGCCGGGCCGGCTGCGGGCGGCAGCTGGCCAGGCACTCCCATCGGGGCACCTTGCGGAGCCGGCGGCAGGGCCGGGGTCTGAACCGGTTCCGCCCCCTCATACACCTCGTTCTGGACTTGCCGCACCTGGCGACCAGCTCCACGCGATTGCGAACCCGCAGCCTGTTGCACCGCACTCCCCGAGCGGCCCGAAACCTTCAGGCCGTTCTGGACATGCTGTACTCCCGCCACCCGGCGGACGACCGCTTCGGCGGCCCGCTTCTCGGCTTCCGAGTTCACCTGTCCCTTGACGACGGCGGTCCCATTCTGGAACTCCACCTCTCCGCCACGGATCTCAATCTGAGATCCTTCCAGAGCCTGGCTCACCCGGTTGGCCATCTCCTGGTTCGAGGACTTGGCCGAGGCGGCCGATTGGGCCCGAGCTTTGGTGGCTGGCTTGGCTGTCGGTCCGGCCAACACCATGCCGGGGGCCGCGAGGGCCAGCAGCCCCACGGTCAACCACTTCTGATACCGTCGCATGAACAAAGTCTCCTTCCGTGGACTGTGGCAGGGACACCCGGCAGGATGTCGCATCAAGACAGGCAGTTCGGGGCTAGGATCGCGAAGGTCTCGCGGCCAACCCGCCCGATGGGTTCTACCTTTACTCATCGGAAGGATCGCGACGACTCTATCAACCTTTCTGGTTATTCTGGCCGGAATTCCGTTTTTGGGGCAGAAATCGCTCGTCTCAATCACAGAACCCGGTTCGTGAGTCCCAATTCCGTGACACATTGGGTGATTTGGTGAATCAGGAGAGTTCAGCAGGTGGAGCCACCGGCTTGTCAAACCCGCTCCTTCCCGCCGGATTCTTCCGACTCGCCGGGGGAACCTCCTCCGGATCATCCCGATTGTTCCCACTCGCGTGCCCCGATTAGAATTCCACGAAACGCCCTGTGGCGGGGCGTGGTTCCAGGGCTCCCTCCCGAGGCCGCTGAGATGCCTGCCCCCCCTGTTTCCCGGATCGATGTTTCCCGGACGGTGTTTTCCCCGCTCCCCAGAACAGTACTGCTCGCGAGTCTGCTGCTGGGGGGGTTGGTACTCCGGGATGGATGGGGGGCCGACGAAGTCCCTGAGCAGGCTGAACAGCAGCGGTTCTTTGAAACCAAGGTCTTGCCGATCCTGCACAAGCGTTGCCTGGAATGCCACAGCCACCAGACCGGTAAGTCGAAAGGGGGGCTGATGCTCGACTCCCGGTCGGGCTGGCAAACCGGTGGGGATAGTGGACCCGCCGTGGTTCCCGGCAAACCCGACGAGAGTCTGCTGATCCGGGCTGTGCGGCATATCGAACTGCGGATGCCTCCCACCGGTCGGCTCCCGACGGAGGAAACGAGACTCCTGGAAGACTGGGTACTTTCGGGAGCCCACGATCCTCGCTCGGCGACTTCCCCGCAGCCGGCTGGTGAGGGCACCTCCCCGACCCGGCATTGGGCGTTTGAGCCGCCGAACTGCTCGCCGATTCCTGAGGTCCGCGATCGCCAGTGGCCCGCCGGGGTGGTTGATTCCTTCATTCTCAGCCGCCTTGAGACGGCAGGAATGGCCCCAGCTCCCGAGTCGGACCGGTCCATCTGGCTGCGCCGGGTCTCGTTTGATCTCACCGGCCTGCCCCCCACTCCGGTGGAGCTGGCCAACTTTCTTGGGGACGATTCCCCGCAGGCCTGGGCGACGGTGGTGGATCGCCTGCTGGATTCGCCCGCATACGGTGAACGCTGGGCGAGGCATTGGCTGGATCTGGTGGGGTACGCTGACCAGATTGGCACCTCGAACAACGTCTTCGCCGAGAATGCCTGGCGCTACCGGGACTATGTCATTGGCAGCCTGAATGCGGACAGGCCCTGGGACCGCTTTCTCACCGAACAGATTGCCGGCGATCTGCTGCCCGCCCGTTCGGAGACCGAGCGGGCCGAACACCTGGTCGCCACCGGGTTTCTGCTGTTGGGAGATCTGAGCATCGTCGAGGCCGACAAGGCGAAGCTGCGGATCGACACGGTCGACCAGCAGTTGGACAAGATCGGTCGGGCGATGCTGGGACTGACCCTGGGCTGCGCCCGCTGCCATGACCACAAGTTCGATCCGGTGTCGCAGAACGACTACTACGCTCTGGCAGGCATTCTGTTTTCGACCCATTCGGTCGAGCGCGCGACCTGGGGTGTCTGGAGTTTTCCCGTCGAGCGGGAGTTGCCCGAGACTCCCGACGCCCGGAAGGCGCGGGAAGCGTTGCTGGCGACGCAAGTGCAGCAGATCGATCAGTGGCGGCGCGAACTGCGAGATCTGCAGGGCAAAAAACGGGATCTCGACACCCGCTTGGCCCAACAGCCGCCGCTTCCGGAAATGGTCCGCACTCAACTTGATCAGGAACGGAAGCAACTGGACCAGCAAATCCGTCGACTCGATACCCAGTTGGTCCATGCTGAGTTCTTTCGGGCGAAGCCTCCCCGGGCCCTGGCCGTCGAGGAGGAATCCGAGCCGCGCGATATGCGGCTGACCATCCGGGGGAATGCCCACGCGTTTGGACCACTCGTTCCCCGGGGGTTTCCCCAAATCCTGCCGACGGAGGGTGCCGCCCCGGTCCCCGCGCATCAAAGCGGCCGGGTCGAGCTGGCCCGCTGGATGACGCATCCCCGGCATCCATTGACGGCCCGGGTGGCGGTCAATCGGATCTGGCAGAAGCTGTTTGGTGAAGGGTTGGTCCGCTCGGTCGATTACTTCGGGGTACGGGGCGAACGCCCCACCCACCCCGAGCTGCTCGATTGGCTGGCCCTGCGTTACCAGGAATTGGGCTGGTCGCAGAAGCGGCTGCTGCGCGAGCTGGTCCTGACGCGCACATATCGCCAGTCGAGCTCGTCGAATGCCGAGTTCGAGTCGCGCGATCCTGATAATCACTTCTTGTGGCGGATGCCGCGGCGGCGTCTGGATGCCGAAGCGCTGCGCGATGGCCTGTTGGCCGTTGCGGGTCGGCTGCATGCGTCCGGCGGTGGACCGGGATTGCCATTGGAATACCCCGAGAACACCGGGGGGCTGCGCCGGGGAGAGGTCAACCCCCCCCATTTCAACCTCGGGAAATTCCGTCCCGAGCAGGAGTACGTGCGAACGGTCTATCTGCCCATCATTCGTTCGGGACCGCAGGTGGGACCAGCGGAGGTCCGGAATGTGTTCGACTTCACACAACCAGGAGAGTTCGCCGGTCGTCGGTCGACCACCACGGTCCCCACCCAGGCGCTGTTCCTCATGAATGGCCCCCTGTTGAAAAACCGGGCCCGCGAAGTGGCGGAACGGATGTTGCGCGAGGTGGCTTCCGAGCCCGACCGTCTGCCTTATCTGTGGCGTCTGGTACTGGGGCGAGAAGTGAGCGATGACGAGCAGGCCGGCGCGCGTCAGTTGTTGGAACAGTTGCGGCAGGAATTGTCGGGCGGCGGCGACGTGACCCCTCCTGAAATCGAACTCCGCACCTGGTCGGAGCTTTGTCATGCTCTGCTGGCGTCGAACGAATTCCTGATGTTGTTCTGAACCGGTCGGTTCCCCGGTTGTTGATCCAGTCTTCCGTCCCTCCGTCTGATCCATCGAGACCAACGCATGTCGGAACTTTCGAGACGCGCCCTGCTGCAGTCGACTGCCTGCGGCTTCGGAGGACTGGCCCTGCATGGTCTGCTGGCCCAACAGTCGCTTGCCAAATCCGAATCGCGGGCTGAGGCACCCCACCACACCCCCCGGGCACAGCGTGTGATCTTCCTCTATATGTCGGGTGGGCCCTCGCAGATTGATCTGTTCGATCCCAAACCGCTGATCGATCAGAAGCATGGCACCCGCATCAGTCCTCCCATTGACGGCCGTGAAGTGACGGTGGGTGTCGACCGCTATTTGGCACTGGGCTCGAAATGGCAGGCCACTCCCCGCGGCGCCTCGGGAGTCACCATCTCCGACCTGTTGCCGCACCTGGCCCGGGTTGCCGACGAGCTCTGCCTGCTGAAAGCGATGGAGACCGACAACGAGGCGCATGCCCCCGCTTCGCTGCAATTGCACACCGGGACTTCGATCGATGTCCGACCATCGATGGGGGCGTGGCTGAGTTATGGACTGGGGACCGCGAACCACAATCTGCCCGGGTTCATTACCATTCATCCCGAGAGCGATGTGCGGACGTACGGGGCGGGTTTTCTCCCCGCGCCGCACCAGGGTACCCCTCTGACCGTCCCCTCCCGTCCCGAAGACCTGCCGATCCGCAACCTTCGCGATCCTCAGACTCCCCCCAGGGTTCAGGAGCAGCGGCTGGGCTTTCTCCGGCAGTTGAACGAGCGGTCGAAGCGTCTCGCGGGGAACGATCCTCAGCTGGAAGGGATGATCCAGTCGTTCGAGCTGGCGTTCCGGATGCAGAAGGAAACCCCGGGGCTGGTCGATCTTTCCCGGGAGACAGAGGCAACCCAGGTCCGTTATGGGATTGGACCGGGGCTTCCTTCCGACAGGAATGGGCGGGCCTGCCTGCTGGCCCGGAGACTGAGCGAGGCCGGAGTCCGCTTTGTGCAGGTCACCATGGGGGGCTGGGATCACCATGGTGACATCCGTGGTGCCCTGCCCAAGACCTGCGCAGGAGTCGACCAGCCCATCGCCGGCCTGCTGGAAGACTTGCGGGTCCGGGGGCTGCTCGATGAGACCCTCGTGGTCTGGTCGGGGGAGTTCGGTCGGACTCCCTGGAGTCAGGATCTGTCGGGAACCTCGCCGATCGAAACCCACGGGCGGGAACATCAACCCGAAAGTTACTGCGCCTGGCTGGCCGGTGCCGGTGTCAAAGCGGGGCTTATGCATGGCCGGACTGACGATTGGGGCTATCGTCCCGTCGAGGGAGCGGTGCATCTGTATGACCTGCAGGCGACCATCCTGCATCTGCTGGGACTCGATCACGAACGACTGACCTGGCGTCACTCGGGACGCGATTACCGACTGACCGACGTGCATGGGCGGGTGGTGTCCGAAATCCTGGCCTGAGTGGCCGGCGCTTTCCGACGGCTTCTTCCCGTTATCTTCTGCTGGCGAACGCTGGGGCATCACCGAGTCGGGCGGGGCCGAGACCCCGGCCCCCAACGGATGTCATCCCCCCACGCGTTCGAGGGCGATTCGTCTCTGGCGCATGGTGGCCGCCTCGTCGAACTGACCATGCGCTTCCAGCAGTCCTTCGAGGGTCTGCAGCAATTCGGACCGCAAGGGAGACAGGGAGACTGCGCGGCGTGCCGATTCGAGTGCTTCGCGACCCCGCTCAAACTCCACCAGTACCGCAGTTCTGCGGGCTTCCAGGTCTGCCTGAAACGGATTGAGTCGCAGTGCTCGGTCCAGGAGCGGGAGCGCCGCCTGGTAGTCGCCCAGCTGGACACAGATCTCAGCGAGATTGGCGAGCGTCTCGGGATGATCGGGGCGTGCCGCGTTGGCCTCGCTGAAGAATCGTCGGGCGGTTGCAAGGTCTCCCGCATAACGCTGCTGATTGCCCAGCATCGTCAGCACTTCGGCATCGGCGGGCTGAGTGGCGCGCACGTCTCCCAGAGCCGCCTCCGTGGCCCGCAGCAACCAGGGCTCGGGGTTGCGGTATGCTTCCCGGGCCAGAGCCAGCGCCTTGGCCCGGGTCACTTCCCTGGCCGGAATCCGCTGGTCGGCCTGGTCGAAAAAGACCAATCCCCCCCCCTCGCGGAGCTTTTTGCGGACTCCCTGTTGCACCGGGGGACGTCGGGAGATGAGGTGGTCGGTCCGCGACGAGTGGGCCACGTTGGCCGCTCCCAGCTTGGGCATGTGGCAGGCGATGCACGAATCGACCGGCTCGGTCGACTGTCGTTCGGTCTGGGGGGCCTGGCACGAGTTGGGGGCGTGACAGGTCAGGCACCTGGAACGGTAGTAGGCGGGAACCTCCTCCGCCCGGGGTACCCGGTGTGGATCGTGGCAGGTGAAGCAGCTCAGGCGGCCTGAGCTTTCCTGCTGGCAACGGCTCGAGAATGTCTGCTGGACATGACTGACCACCTTCTCGGGGGCATCGGGGCCCAGGTCGTCGGCCTGCAGCAGCACCAGCCAGACTGACTCCAGCGGCTCTCCCGGACGGAAGTCCCAAGGGGTCTTCCCCTCCCGCAAAATCCGGTTCCCCGCGAAGTGGCACTGCAGGCAGATGGCATCCCGCAACGCAGGTTCGAGCCGGGCGGGATTCACAATCCGCGAATCCTCCCCGGGGTGGGGGTCACGGCTCTGATACCGCTCGATGTGGGCCCGTCCAGGACCGTGACACCGCTCGCATCCAATCGCCTCTTCGGCGAACAGGGCGTTGGTGTCGACCTCGAAGCCCAGCGGCTCCCGTTGCAGCCGTCCGGTGTGACAGGCCAGGCAGTCGTCCCCCACCTGGCGTTCGAACGGAGCCGTGGAAGATCGGTCAAAACCGGGAGAGATGTCGAACTGGCGTGTCTCGGCGAACCACGAGATGGGAGACTGTCGCAAGACCCCCTGTTGATGCACGAGGTATGAGGCTCCGTGTCGTCCGGACCCCATCCGGAAGGCGATCGGCACCGACTGTTCCGCAATCACCTGCCCCTTGGCGGTGCGGACCTGCTGGCTATGGATCTGGATTTCTCCCTGCTGGGCCACCACGCAAGAGAGCCCAGCACGCTCAAAGCGAAACTCGGAGACCAGGGGGATGCCAGCCGGGTCGTCCGGCCCCAGCCGCGCTGTCGAGTGGCCCATCGGATGGGCGGCATAGGTCTGGGCGATCTCGTCGTGACAGTCGGCACAGGCGCGGGACCCCACGAACTCGTCGGCATCCCGGGCGGGCCGGGAAACCGGAAGTGGGCGGTCGGGCATCACCGGCGGCGTGTCAGCGGGGGTCGGGCCCCCACGGCCTCCCCACCACAGCAGGCCCCCAGCCAACAGGACCAGCCCCAGCAGCAGCATTCCCCGTTGTGGCAGTGGCTTCACCCGGCAGCATCCTCTCCAGAAGACGAATGACAGTCAGGGTCCCCAACACCTGTTCGCGATTTCCCCCGGGGGTCGCTCAGTCCCCCCATAGTGACTCTCGCAGGACCAGTCAGGTTCGGATCAGCCGAACCCGGATCCGACCTGACAGGCTCCCGGGAACAGATCGGAGCCGGTCATTGAGGGCGTCCCTGGCCGGCGGCCAGTTCCGCCTCCCACTCGTCCAGCAGGGGCCAGTCGGAGGCACAGGTTCCAAAGTCGGCCATGTGCTGGTAGGTCTTCAGCCGATCGATCGTCCCCTGCAACAGGCGGCGATCATTCCGGAAACAGGGCCCGTGGCTCGGCAGCAGCCACTCGACCTGGCTGTCGCGAATCCGCTCGAGGCTGTGAATGAAGGCGGCGATGTCGGACCCATGATGGGCGTCGATGTTTCCCACACAGCCGTCCCGGAAGATGTTGTCTCCTGAAAACAGCAGGTTTCCCATCTGGAAGGCAAGTTGGCTCTGGGTGTGTCCGGGGGTGTTCCAGGTGACCAGTTCAAGATCTCCCACCCGCAGCACATCCCCCTCATTGATCGTGGCGTCGAGGGTGACCAACGGCATCGGAATGGAGATGCCCTGGGCCGGAATCTCGGCATAGGTCAGGATGCGGTCTCCTGTGGCGAGCGATTCGGCCGCGAGCGGATGGCCCACCGTCTTTGCCGACGGAAGCAGTTCCTTGGCCAGTCGCAGTCCCTGCACATGGTCGGCATCGGCGTGGGTGGCGACGATGTACCGGCAGCGCGCCAGCGAGAAATCCAGACTCCGGATGAGGTCGATGATTTCGCGGACGGTTTCCTCGTATCCCACGTCGATCAGCAGCCAGTCATCGCCGTGATAGACCAGGTACACGCAGCATCCCAGGCGGCGGCGGGCCTGGAGATTCATTTCCAGGACGTTGGGGAACAAATCACGCCGTTTGCGCATGGTGGAGGGAGCTCCAGGAAACAGACATCAACCCGGGTGGGTTGCCCCGAACGGGGAAGAGAACAGACAGGAAGTCCAGAAGGCCCAACCGGGGTTTGGCCTGATTTTAGTGGACGGATCACGGAAGGGCCACTTCGTCAGTGCAGAACTCCCCCGCGGTACAACCGCTCCGGTTCCCATGCGGACTGGGTGGACGGGGACCAGAACGTTGAGGGGGGGCTGATACAGTGCCTGCTCCACGGTTTGAGGGGCCCCGGACTGGATCTCCGGTTTCCAGGGCGACGGCTGCGCGAGGGCTTGCAAGCCCCCTGCCACAGCGTCACAATGCCGCTTCCCAAGCGGGTTTTCCGCAGTCCGTCTCCCGAGTGTCCACCGTGTTTTGAGGCAGCTCCGATGGTGAAATTTCTGGAAGGTCAGACCGTGGGCATCGACTTGGGCACCACGTTCTCTTCTCTGGCTCAATTGAATGCCGAGGGACAGCCGATCTCGGTCGCCAATGCCGATGGCAGCACCACCACCCCGTCGATTGTGCTGTTGGGCGAATCGGGCCATGTGATCGTGGGCCCCTCTCCGCAGCGGGTGGCGGTTGAGCCGCCGGAGAACGTGGTCGATGCGATCAAGCGGCAGATGGGAAACAAGAACTGGTTCAAGGAATATCTCGGGAAGAAGCTGACCCCCGAATTCATCTCGGCGCTGATCCTCAAGAAGCTCAAGCAGGATTGCGAACAGAAAATCGGACCGATCGCGAACGCCGTGATCACCGTTCCGTACTACTTCAACGATCTGCGCCGCAAGGCCACCCAGGATGCCGGGCGAATCGCCGGGCTGAATGTGATCGACATCATCAATGAGCCCACTGCGGCCACCCTGGCCTATGCCTGGCAGCGTGGTGAGTTGGGACGTACCGACATTGGGACCAAGGAAAAGACCATCATGGTCTATGACCTCGGGGGTGGTACGTTCGACGTGACGGTGGTCCGCTACACGCCGACTCACTTCCGCGTGCTGGCGACCGACGGCGACGTGATGCTGGGTGGGCTCGACTGGACCAGCCGCATTGTGGAGCACGTCGCCGAGCAGTTCCGCCGCAAGTACAGCACCGATCCGCTGGCGAATCCCGAGACCAAGCTGCTGTTCACCCAGGAATGCGAGGCCGCCAAGCGGCAACTCTCGGCGAAGTCGCAAACCCCGGTCAACCTGTATCACGAAGGAAAGAACCTGACCCTCTCGGTGACCCGGGGCGACTTCGAGCGGATGACCGCTGACCTGTTGCAGCGGACCCGTGATACCACCGAACTGGTGTTGCAGCAGTCGGGTGTCGACTTCGGTACCCTGGATGAAGTGGTGCTGGTGGGTGGTTCGACGCACATGCCGGCGGTCTTCAAGATGCTGGAGGAAGTCTCGGGCAAGAAGCCGTCTCGGGAACTGAACCCGGACGAAGCGGTGGCTCAGGGAGCCAGCATCCACGCCGCCATTCTCGAAGCACGCGAAACCGGCGGAGGCAGCCGGATGGCCCAGGCGGTCATCAAGCGGCTGCGGTCGGTCACGGCGACCGACGTCAACTCGCACTCGCTGGGAATTGAAATCACCAATCCCCAGACCCGGGTGGGGAAGGTCAATCACGTGATGATTCCCAAAAACACCGCGATCCCCCAGAAGGTCAGCCAGCGGTTCACCACCAATGTGGCCAACCAGCAGCGGATCCGGGTGCGGGTGCTGCAGGGGGAAGTGCCCGATATCTCGGCCTGTGCCGTGATCGGCGACTTCCAGATCACCAATCTCCCTCCGAATCTGCCTGCGGGATCGCCGGTCGAGATCACCTACAGCTACGAGGCCGACGGTCGGATCAAGGCCGAGGCCCGGGAACTGACCGGGAATCGCACTGCCGAGCTGGAGATTGTCCGCGACAGCGGCCTGTCCGACGCCGGCCTCGAGGCGTTCGAGGCTCTGGCCCGGGAATACCAGGTCGAATAGTTGGGGAAATGAACGACGCCCCGCCGCCGCTCGCGGGCGGCGGGTTGTTTTGGTCCGCGGAGTGAGCTGGAACAGGGACTGGCACTGACGACTGACTGATAAAGTCTGCCGCCAGTGTGGCCTGCGGAATGCCCCTGTGTGTTCCGGGCGATCCTGTCGGAACAGCTGTTTCCCGTTCGCACCGGGATCGCAGTCACACGGGAGGTGAGCATGGCGCTGGATGTCTACAAGGAATGGCTGGGTATTCCCGAAGGACCCCGCCCGCCCGATCACTACGCCCTGCTGCGTCTCAAACAGTTCGACGATGAAGTCGACCGCATTCGCGCAAATTACAAGAAACTCAATGCCCACGTGCGGCGTTACGCCACGGGGCAATATCTCGACGAATCGCAGGCGCTGCTGAACGAGCTGGCCAAGGCCATGCTCTGCCTGACCGACCATGACCGCAAGCGCGAATACGACGAGAGCCTGGGGCGTGAGTTCACGGCTGAAGAAGCCGGGCCCAGGACCATGGATCAGGTCCTGGTTTCGCAGAAGCATGTCACCCGCGACCAGGCCCGCGAGGCGGTTGAATATGCAGAACGCAGCGGCCTCGAAGTGCGTGACGCCTTCGTGCAGCTCAAGCTCGTTCCCTCGGACGTTGCCACCCAGGCCCTGGCGCAGGAGCTGGGTTTGTCTTACGTCGACCTTTCCGACGTCACCCCCGACGACGCGGTCCTCGATCAGGTGCCCCGCAAGGTCGTCCGGCAGTATTCGGTCCTCCCGCTGTTCCTCGACGCTGGAACCCTGCTGGTCGCCTGTGTCCATCAGATCGATCACGTGGTCGAAGATGAGTTGAGATTGCGATTCGACGGAGCGGCCATCCGCACGGTGCTGGTCGCCAAGTCGGCGCTCGATGAGGCCATCGCCCGATATTACGCACCCGGACTCCGTCAGGAGCCGGGGGTCAAAACTGCGGCCAGGTCACCGGTGCCGGGCGAGAAAGCCGCCGACGGGAAGACCAGGTCGCAGGAGAAATCCGCCGCTCCCCAACCGGCTCCCAGGGCGGCCCCCAAGAGGATCGAGCCCAGGTCGGAAGAGCAGCTCAAGCAAAACCGGCAGATCTTCATCATCGTCCTCTGCTGGAGCGTCGTCGCCGCGTACCTGCTCGACAACTTCGTGGTCACTCCCCGCGTCTTCCTCGACATGTGGAGTTTCCTGCTGTTTCTCGGGCTGCCTGCCCTGGTGGCCGCCATCGCCGGTCCCCTGCTGCTGAAACGCTGAACGGCTTCAACCGACTCGGTGCCGCCTCCCGACTCCGGGCTTGTCCCCCAGGCTGACTGTTCCGTCAGTCCCCGCGGCCCACCGCGGCCAACAGCTCGCGGGTGCCGGTCAACTCGCGCGACAATCCCGCCACAAGCCAGTCGGTTGTCCGTTCAATTCCCGGCGCGGCCCCCTCGGGCAGCACCTCCCAGGTGTAGGTCTCGACTTCCAGGTGCGGCGCGTAGGGAAGCCGCGACACCGCCTCGAGCGCCGGACCCAATTCCGACCGCGTGGTGTGCAGGGGGCCGAGATTCGCCGCATTCACCGGCACGTGGAAGTGAATCCTCCAACAGTCGGCCGCCAGGAATTCCACAGGAGGTTCCAGCGCCAGTTCCTGTGTCAGATCGAGCTGCCGCAGCACCTTCCCCCCCGGCAGATGGGCCGTGGTCTGATGCAGATAGCGCTCCTCGACATACCGGGCCAGCGCCGCGCGTCCCTCGGTGTTGTGCCGGGGATCCCGCAACTCAATCGCGCTGGAAATATGGATCTTGTTCAGTCGGATCCCCGCTCCGTGCAGCGCGGCGATCGACTCCCCCACCGGCTCGAACTCGACCGCCTGATGACAGACGTCATAGCAGACCCCCAGGTGACGCCGCGCCAGGTCTTCCAAACCTTGCCGCCCGGCCTCTGCGAACAGCCCCTCGAAGAATCCGATGGTCTCGGAGGTGGTTTCGAGCACACACAGTGGCTCGGGCTCGATCGCCAGGCGGATCAGACGCCCGGTCTCGCGGCAGATTCGGTCGAGCCCCTGTGCCGTCCGCAGCAGACGCTCCTGGCAATCGGCGAAGAACGAGGCCGTCCGGGGGAGGCTCTTGAACCCCAACGGGACCGTCGAAATGCTCCCCTCGACTCCGTCGGGCAACAACGCCCCCAACACCCGCGCGCAGTCCAGCGTGTATTGCTGCCGGTGGAGGTCGGTCCAATCGGGCAGATAAACCTGCTCCTTCACCCGCCGGCTATGAAAGTCTCCATACGGGAAGGCGTTCAGCGTGTGGCACGTCAGGTTCCCGCCAGCCAGCGTCTCGCGCAGGCGGGTCACACCGTCAGAAGTCCGCAATTCGGAGATCACCGGCGCGGCCAGCCACAACCCGGCGGCAAGCGGTCCGCCCGCCGCGCGTTGCAATGCGTAGGTGTATTGCCGCAGTCCCGAGAGAACCTCGGCCAACTGCCGGCCGGGATGCACGTTGGTGCAATAACTGAGCGGAAGGGGCGAGAGAGACATGGCGGGGAAGCGCCCTCGGGAAAGGCTGGAACAGAGCACGAATGGTCGCAGGCTTCGCGACGGGGCCCCGGTTCCCCGGGCTGGGGACTCCGGGATGCAGCCTGGATCAGGGAATGCAGCCACACGGTTGGCGTGTGACAGACGGCAAGTCGACGAATCACATTCGGATTGGACTGGGAAGCGGGCCCAAACCCCAGAGGCTGAATGCTGCGGGTGTCGGCCGGGAAAATCGCGTTCCTGGCAGAGCGGGGGAGTGATGTTGGGGTTGTTTCAGCCCCGTTCGTATTTCGGAATGGTCGGTTCGGGAACCTCGACCAGCAGCCGCTCGATCACATCTTCGGACCGCATATTCTCGGCCTGCGCCTGGAAATTGGTCGAGAGCCGGTGACGCAGCACGGGTACGGCAATGCGCCGTACATCCTTGACGGTGATGCTGGGCCGGCCATCCATCGCGGCCACCGCGCGCGCCCCGGCAATCAGGTACTGACCGGCCCGGGGGCCCGCTCCCCAGTCGACCAGTTCCTTCACGAACTCGGGAGCCGAAGGATCGCTGGGACGGGTCGCCCTCACCAGCCGGGCGATGTAGTTGATGGTCAGCGGGGTCGCCTGGATCTGGTTGATCTGCTTCTGCAGGAACTGGATCGCCTTGGCCGAGAGCACCTTGCGGATCTCGGGCTTTTCCCCCGAGGTGGTACTCCCCAGGATCTGCTCCTCCTCGGCCAGCGACGGGTAGTCGACCTTGATGTTGAACATGAAGCGGTCGAGTTGTGCCTCGGGGAGGGGATAGGTCCCTTCCTGCTCAATCGGGTTCTGGGTGGCGATCACGAAGAACGGATCGGGCAGCGGATACGTCGTCTGCCCGATCGTCACCTCATGTTCCTGCATCGCCTGCAACAGCGCCGCCTGGGTCTTGGGGGGTGTCCGGTTGATTTCGTCGGCGAGCAGCACGTTGGTGAAGACCGGCCCCTCGACAAACCGGAAATTGCGGGCCCCGGTGTCGGTCTCTTCCAGCACGGTCGTTCCCGTGATGTCTGAGGGCATCAGATCGGGCGTGAACTGAATCCGCTTGAACTTCACATCGAGGATGCGGGCGATGGTCGAGACCAGCAGGGTCTTCGCCAGCCCAGGCACCCCCACCAGCAGGCAATGCCCCCCGGTGAAGATCGCCGCGAGAATCTGCTCGATGACCGCTTCCTGCCCCACAATGACCTTGTGGAGCTCTTCCGTCATCAGGTCGCGATGCTTGCGGAATTTCTCGAGGAATTCATCGAAATCGCGCTGTTCCGGTGCCACGTCTCTCGCATCGCCTCGGGGTCCGTCATGCTGCCAACGATCCAATCTCCATTGTACCATCCTGATGTTCAGATTGGCCAGTTCCCGGAGTGGAATGGGCCCGGTTTTCCCGATCGGTCGCAGGGCTTGGCGATGCGCCCCAGTCCCCGACGCCTGAAATGCCCACACCCCCGGAACGCCTGGAAGGAGAGGCGTGCCGAGGGTGTGGATCGAGAACGAGGCAGAGACCGGCGGGAACCTGGCGATCTGCCGCCGACAGGGTCCCGGACCGATCCCGCAGGCGGGCCTGACCCGCGATCCCAGGGAATCGCGGGCGACCAGCCCACCTCTTGCAACTAGAACAGGAACACGGTGTCGAGGGCGAACAGCGTCTGATTGAACAGCTTGTCGCTGTAGCCGCCGGCTCCCGTGTAGACATCCTGGTTGCCGGGCGACCACATTCCCCGCACTTCGGGCCGGATCAGCATCCAGTTCGTCGGCTTGATGTTCACACCGCCGGTCGCGGTGTAGTACGAGGTCGAATCAGCCTTGTACCACTCAAACCGTGAGCCGAGCTTCACCTTGTCGGTCAGGTCGTAGAAGGCGTAGTTGATCAGCCCGATCGAATCCCGCACGGTGAAGCTGTTGGGATCGCGGAAAGTGGCGGGGGTGCCGTCGGCCTGGGTGAGGTCGGTCCCCAGCACGTCGAACTGGTGCACCGTCGTCATCTTCTCGGTCCACTTCTGCGACAGTACGAAGCTGTTGACCGCCCCGTTGCCGCGCCAGCCGAGGTTGCCGGCGGTGGTGGTGTAGATGAAATCTGTTGTGTCGGTCAGTTTGTAGGTCAAGCCGCCGAGGAACGCACTTCCGCCATTGTACTGGGTGAACCCAGTGTCCCAACCTGCCACCCAGCCGCCCGACACCGTCATCTTGTCGGACGCCTTGTAGGTAGCCAGAGCCCCGGTGTGGGTAAACGGTTCGCTGTTCCAGAAGTTCAACTGGTGGGTGAAGAAGAAGTTGCCGGGGGCCGGCAACACTTCGTAACCTACGAGGGTGTAGAAGTGTCCGAGCTTGACGCTCAGGTTGTCGATCGCGATTTCACCGTAGGCCTGAGGCAGAGCCCATTCGTAGGCGCCGTGGTTGAACCCGTCGGCGTAGTCCCAGGTCCCCAGGTTGACGTTACCGAACGACTGGGCGTCGTTGCCGTCCATGCCGTACATCCCGTCCACCCGCATACCCCAGTCGATCCCCTTCGATCCATCGGCCACCTTCTCGAGGAAGGCGTACTGCTGGTAGGCGTTGAACCCGCCCCATTCCTTCTGGTTCACGAAAGGACCGTTGCCGTTGAACGACCCGTCCGGTCCGCTGATGTAACCCCACTGCGACCAGCCGCTCAGCTTGAAGCCGTGGTCCTTCAGGAAGTTGTTCCCGCACCCGTCATCAAACAGGTTGGTCAGGGTCCAGGGTTCGTCCGCGGCTGGGGCTGCCGGTTCGGCCGCCGCCGCCGGAGGGCAATAGGCAACGCTGGGGGCGGGGGCCACCTGCGGTGCTGCTTCGCTGTAGGGAGCCGCCTCGGGAATCACGATGTCATCAGCCGCCCCGATGGGGGGAGCTGGGGGCAACGATTCGGCCTGAACCTGCCGCACCTGCCGGCGGGCCGACTGCGCCTCGGCGGACGAGCCCGACAACCCCACCACCCCGGCCGCACCCAGAACCGCCCCCGTCCGCAGCCACTGCTTCCACATCGTCGATTTGTGTCCCAAAAACATTCTCGTCTCTCCTGAATCGGCATCCTTGCACGCACGGCATCCCAGCGACAGAAAATCGCCCGGACATTGGGGAAACGAGATCCCCTCGCCAGGTTCCCGGTGACAATCGCCGGGAAATCGCGAGATCCGTGGTCCTCCTGACCCGAGAACGCGGGGCGAGCGTCGCACCCAGTTCAGATCTGCCTCAAAGTATCGATCGTGCCACGCATGCCACTGCCGCGGGGGGCGTGCTCTCCGAAGGACCGAAACGCTGGTTGCAATCGCGATAATCGCTACGTCTTAACAGGCGACTTAAAGTCATTGATAAAAAGAGTTTACGCCAATTGCCATCCAATGGGGTCTGCCTGCAAATACCGCACTGCCCAGAGTTTCCACACGATTTCAGACGATCGGGGCCAACGTCAGCCGTGTCGGGATTGCGGAAAATATCGGCAAATCGGACAGGACCGGGGACGGTTGCCCCAATTCGACACGCGATCCAGACTTTTTCCGGGTTTCAGGGAAAGTCCCGGCGTCAGACGGGACATCCCCCCTCACTGAAAGTATTGGACGGCATTCCGGAACACCTGGGCGCCGTCCCCCTCCGCTGCGGGTGAGACCGTTCCCCGACGGCGGGTCCATTGAGGATGTTGCGTGGCATGGATGAACCGTTCGGGATGGGGCATCAGCCCCAGCACGCGGCCAGTCGGATCACACAGCCCCGCGATGCCCGCCACCGACCCGTTCGGATTGTCATTCGGATCGTAGGTGACCGCGATTTGCCGGCGGGTTTTCCAATTCGCCAGAACTCCCTCGGAACGGACCGCAATCCGTCCCTCCGCATGCGCCATCGGCAGTTCCAGCTCTCGGATTCCCTTCAGAAACACCGAAGGGGTGTCGGCAGGAACCTCCAGTTTCACCCACCGGCAGGTGTACCGGCCGTTCTCGTTCCAGGTGAGGGTCGCGTCGGGCTCGGTTTCGGGACGGGGCGGCCAGGTTTCACCGCCACCGGGCAAAATCCGCGACCGCATCAGCACCTGGAATCCGTTGCAGATCCCCAGCACCAACTTGTCGGCCGTGAGGAATTGCTGGATGGCCTCGGCGAGATGCGACCGCAATTGGGCTCCGAAGATCACCCCGGCTCCGACGTCGTCGCCGTAGCTGAACCCCCCCGGCACACACAGGATCTGATAGTCCCGCAGCAGTTCGGGACGCTCGAGGACGCGGAACAAATGGACCCGGTCACTCTGGCCACCGCAGTGGTCGAAGATCCAGCCGGTTTCCACGTCACAGTTGGTCCCGGGAGCACGCAACACTAGCACACGCGGAGCAGCCATCAGAGTGTTTGCCGCCTCCCCGCGGCGTCGAGTTCCCAGAATCCCAGCCGGGCTGTGAAACCAGCCCTGCCCACGGTCCGCAGAGCCCGACACAGTCGACCCCGCTCGCGTCTTGGTGAAACTCCATTGTAATCGATGCCTCCCCAGTCCGACAAACCGCCCCCCTCGCCGGTCCCGCTCCAACCCCTTAACATAAGTCATTCCCCACGGAGCACGCCGCCCATGGCCCGACAGCCAACGGCCACGAAGACAGTCTCCGCCGGCTCCTCCGTTCTCCCCCGTCATCTCTCCCCACCCCTCTGCCTGATGGCCATCGCTTCGCTCTCCCCCCGTGAACTCGCCCATGATGTGCTGCTGCGCGGCGGGGATCGGCGGCAGATTCCCACCCGGCTGCTCGACGAGCAGCTGGCCCAGTGCCAGCTCACCCCCGGGCAGCGCGGTCAGGCCACCGATCTGGTTCATGGCGTCGTCCGACGTCAGCCCACGCTTGATCTCATCCTCCGGCAGTTCCTCCGCCGGCCGCTCCCCCAGGTTGAGGCGGGAGCCCTCGTCTGGTTGCGGCTTGCCGCCTGGGAACTGCTCTTCTCGGCCACCCCCTCGTATGCCGTCCTCAACGAAACCGCCGAGGCGGTCAAGCGACAGGGACAGCCACAGTGGACCGGGTTCCTCAACGGGGTGTTGCGGTCGCTCACCCGCGACCTCACCGACCAGCAGGTCTTCCAGCCGGCCGCCAACGCCCTCCCGCTCGATTCGGGCAATTACCGCGTTCTGCAGTCGAGCCCGTTTCCCGATCCCCAGACCGACCCGCAGGGCTATTTCCGCGACGCCTTCAGCTTTCCCGAGTGGCTGGTCGCCCGCTGGGCCGGCCGGGTCGAGTCTCCGCGCCTCCTCCGGCTCGGTTTCTGGTTCAACACCCCGCCCCGCCCCACCCTGCGCGTCAATCCACTGATCACCACCCGCGACGCCCTGCTGGAGCGTCTGCAGCAACAGGGAATCGCCGCCGAACCGGGGCAGCATCCGCACGCCATCCGCCTTGGGCAGTCGGCTCGCATCACCGCACTGCCGGGATTTGACGAGGGGTGGTTCGCGGTCCAGGACGAATCGGCCATGGAAGCGGCGACCCGTCTGGCCCCCCAGCCCGGTGAGCGGATCCTCGACCTGTGTGCCGCCCCGGGGGGCAAAACCCTGCACCTCGCCGCATTGATGCAGAATCAGGGGCAGATCAGCGCCGCCGACAGCGACGAACGCCGGCTCACGCAGGTGGCCGACTCGGCCCGCCGGCTGCACACCTCGATCATCACCTGCGAGACGATCCCGGCCGACACCTCGCGGCTTCCCGCCGGCCCCTTCGATGCTGTCCTGCTGGATGTCCCCTGCTCGAACACCGGTGTGCTCGGCAAACGTCCCGAGGTCCGCTGGCGGCTGACTCCGCGCGATCTGGTGGAACTGCCCCAGATCCAGTCGCGGCTGCTCAACGCGGCGCTCCGCGTGGTCCGCCCCGGCGGACGTCTGCTGTATTCGACCTGCAGCATCGAACCCGAAGAGAATGGCAAGCTGATCCAGGCCGCCCTCAAACGCCATCGCCAACTGCGGCTGGTGGAAGAACGCCTGCATTGGCCGGGCGAACCGGTGGATGGCGGCTACCAGGCACTGCTGCACGTCGCTCCCGTCCGTACTTGATCCTTCCCCCCA
>JBKDUK010000382.1:0-25162 GCA_046339535.1 Planctomycetaceae bacterium
GGGAGTCCTTCCGGAGGATTCCACCGCAGGACTTCTGTGACCTGCTCCAGAGAGCGGCACAAGACCGACAGCCTGGACTGGACGGAACTTCCAGGGGTGGACACCGGCCAGCGCTGGCTGGCCGCCTGCCGCAGGCTGGACAGTACGGTCCGATCGACGGGCAGGGGCCTCCGCAGCTGGCGCGCCGATTCGAGGGCGGCGACCGCCTGTCGGCGCAGTTCATTGAGCACGCTCTTGGGGACCATCACCGGCAGAGAGTCGTTCGCCGCAGGAACGTCCGCCGGGTCGAGATGGCGAAATTCGATCTCGGCAAGCTGGAAGGGGGTTCCCCCCAGACGCCCGAATTGTTCCCGAACCAAGTCACGGGTGAGGGGGTGCTTGCGGGCCGCTTCGACAGGCTGCGGGGTAGCGACCTCAACCTGATGTCCGCATCCATCATGGACCCGGACCCGCAACGGTTGGCCGGGTGTTCCCATAAAGATGAATCGCAGCGGAATGCGCTGGGGGACGACCGAGGGGGCGAACGAGCGCTCGAGGCGGCGCCGCAACGCGGGGTCGTCGGTTCGCCACACCATGGCTCCCTGGGGAATCGCCCGCAAATTCACATCTCCCCGTCCAAACGCGAGGGCGACTCCGCGCTGGCCGTCACGATCGTATTCGCGGACCTCGAAGACCCGTCCTCCCTGCTCATCCTGCTCGGGATGTCCTTCGTCAAAGACCAGACCGTCGCCCGGCTTCACCGGCAGGCCAGCCAATCCCTGGTGCGAACTGGCCAGCCGCACCAGGACTTCCGTCCCGGTCACACGTTCGACCGTCCCCACCTGCACTCCGCGGTGTTTGGGAAAACGTCCCTGGACCAATTCCTGGTGGTTGACCCCGGACAGAAAGCCGTGTGTAAAGCCGCGTGAAAAACTCTGGGCCAGGTCGAGTTGCTGCTGAGGATCAAGTTGGAAGGGCTGCTGGCGCGCCGCCGCATCAAGGGCCGCCCGATACGTTTGGGTGGTCGCGGCGACGTAATGGGGGCTCTTGAGCCGGCCTTCAATCTTGAGGCTGCAGACTCCCGCCTTGGCCAGCTCCGGAACCAGATCCCACGCAGCCAGATCCTGGGGACTGAGCAGATAGGCCTTGTCTTGCAGGTCCCGTTGCTGACCATCGACGAACAGCTGATAGGGTTGGCGACAGGCCTGGGCGCATTGCCCGCGGTTGGCGCTGCGCCCTCCCAGCGACTCGCTGGTGAGGCATTGTCCACTGTAGGCGACACAGAGTGCGCCGTGGACAAAGACCTCCAGGGGAAGTGTGGTGCCACGACGGATGCGCGAGATCTCTTCAATCGACAATTCGCGGGCCACAATCACCCGTTCCACCCCCAGATGGCGGACGAATTCGATTCCCCGCCACTCGGTGAGGGTCATCTGGGTCGAGCCATGCACGGCAAACGCCGGCGCCATGGCCCGGACCAGGCGAGTGATCCCCAGGTCCTGCACAATGACGGCGTCGGCCCCAGCGTCAATCACCTGGGCGAGGTAGTCCGCCGCCCGCTCGAGTTCGCCCGCGAAGACCAGTGTGTTGAACGTCACATATCCCCGCACGCCATGGCTGTGGAGGTACGCCATCGTTTCGGGGAGTGCCGCGAGGGTGAAGTTGGTCGCCCGATGGCGGGCATTGAAATCATCGAGGCCGAAATAGACGGCGTCGGCACCATTCGCGACGGCGGCCCGCAGGGCGTCGGCATCACCGGCGGGGGCGAGCAGTTCGGGGAGACCGGAGGGGAACGGAGACGCAACAGGACTGTCAGACAAGGGAGGGCTACCGCCAGAGAACCAGAGAACGCCAGCGGTGCATCATACCGGTTCGAAGAGCAACTCGCCTGGCTGCCGCCAGAATTCCCTCGGGTCCGACATGGCGGTGCGCAAGTCGAAGGAAGTCCTGCGATCCATCAATCGTCCCGTCTGGTTTCGACGGAGCCCGGTTCAAACAGTGGTTCCGTCCCCCCGAGATCCCAGGTGCGGAGGCAATTGCGATACTTCGAGACCCCCACCGGTGCGAGTTCCAGTGTGTCGATCAGTCGCCGCACCAGTTCGGGCATGGCGCCACGGAATTTGAACTCGCAGATTCCATAGTTGACGAGAAAGGGACGTTGATCAGCCGGCCGCTGCAGGGACCAGTCGTCGACCGGGGCCCCCGTCAGATTGCGGTCGATGGTCGCCCGCACCGTTCCCTCGGGGAGCACTCCGAACCAGGCGTGGCGGTCGTACTCGACCAGGCAGACGGGCGACATCCGGCAACGCCGGAGTTGGCGGTGGAAGCGGTGGCCCTCCCAGTCATCGTCGGGGCGTTCACCAAACCGGCCAATCTGTTCCAGTGGAATCGACGTGCGGAGCTTGCGAACCACCGTCCCCCGTTTGAGTTTCCGTTCGAGGAAGAGTTCGGGACCATCGCCGTATTGCCGGAGGCGGAACTTCATGAGTCCAAACCGGCCCCGGCGGCGAAAGACATGTCGTTCCGGGGTGTCACAGTACAGGGTGGTGATGTGGTAGGCGCCGTTTGGGCCCGCATGCGGGTCCACCGACAGGTGCTCACCCAGCAGCGAAGACAACCGCTCCGCCTGTTCGAGGGTGGCGAGGAATTTCAGTTCGTGCGACGGCAGACGATCGGAGGAGCCCAGTTTGAGAGAAGGGGATTGGGCGGCCCGGTGCTCGATGGATGACGACATGTTCGGTCTGCGACGTCAGGGAAAATGAGCCGTGAAACTCGTGCCGGGTGACACCGACCTGAGGCGAATCCCCGCGAGTCTCTCGGGGCTTCATCATTTCTTCACAAACTGCAGTCACCGTCAAGATCGCGACACCGCCACTCGCATCAGTCAAGTTCAATGGGGTCGGTGATGACGGTTATGTCAGTCGTTGGGATCGGAAGATTGGGATTCCTCCCAGAGCATCGTGTCCAGACGGGGAGGGACCAACCAATCGACAGTACCCAACTCGGAGCCACCCCTCAGGAGTGTTTGGAGGTGAATCGGTCAGAAGGCTGATTGATCGTCCGAATTCAGTTCATTGGTTCCGGGGTTTCCGGTCACCTGCGGCACGAAGAGTGTCTGTCAGTCCAATCACCGGCAACACGAGGCGCAGGTGAACGCTGTGGGTGATTCGCCGGGGGTGGTTGATCGACGAACTTGCGTCCCTGACGCGACCTGTTACGCTGGAAAATGAGGTGGAGGCTTTCGGGTCCTCGTCAATCCGGTTCGCAGTGCATTTCTCTGGAGGGGGACCCCATGAATTCCCAGGACTCGGCGACGCATGCTCTGTTTGCGGAAATCCGTGAAAAAATGGGGTTGATGCATGGAGCGTCGGGGTTGGCCAGCCGGGGTCAGCATCCGGGAACCATTGGTGTGGTTCATGCCCACTTCGAAGTGTCCGATCTTCCCGCTGAATACGGTGTCGGGCTGTTTTCGGAACCCCGTGTGTTCGACGCGTGGATTCGCTTTTCCAACGGCCGGAATACGACGGACCAGCGTCCGCCGGATGTCCATGGGATGGCCATCCAGTTGTTGGATGTTCCGGGAAATCGCGCGGGAGGAGATCCCGCCCGGTCACGCGTCCAGGATTTCCTGCTGGTGGATCATCCGGTGTTCTTTGCCAGAGACGCCCGACATTTCCTGGAGTTCCTGCAGATGAAACTGCAGCCGGCGGCTCCGCAGCCGCAGGGCACAACACCTGCCGATCCGGCGGCAGCGGCACAGCAGCAGGCGGCCGAATTGCTGCAAAAGTTTCCCGTTCTGGCGAAGTTCTTTTCGCAGCCGGGGAATGTGTTTGGGGCGGAATACCACAGCCAGACCCCCTATCAGTTTGGCCCCCGGGCGGGTCGTTGGTTTGCCAGGCCTTTGCCCGCTGAGACGCCGCTTCCCCAGGGTCAGGATGTTCCAGACAAATTGTCCGTGGCGTTGCGTGAAAGCCTGGCGCGACCGGGGTTTGTGATGCGGTTTGCGTTTGGCATCCAGCTGCAGACGGATCTCGAGCGGATGCCTCTCGAAAATGCCTCCGATCCGTGGACTGGTGCCCCCTGTATCACCCTTGCCACGATTTCCATTCCGGCGCAGGACTTCAATTCCACGATCCCCGCACACTTTGCCGAAGCTCTGGAATTCGATCCCTGGCATGCTCTGGTCGAGCATTTGCCGTTGGGCAGCCTCAATCAGGTGCGGCGACTGGCCTATGAAGACAGTCGGTTGGCGCGCCGGCAAGCGCGCGACATTCGCGACGGTCAACCCATCGTGAACGAAGAACTCAACCGCCAGACCCTGCAGCGCTTCTTCGACTGCTTGATGCGGCGGGATGCCTTGGGAATGCGGACCTGTCTGCATCCCGATGTGGAATTTCAGGACCTTGGGTTTCACCTGCATGGCGATGAGGTGGGGACGATGTGGACCATGATCACCACCCCCAGGCATCCCGCTCAGGTCGAACGTCCGATTGAGGTCTGCGTCTCCAGTCTCTCCGTCACGGGCAATCAGGGGACGGCTGAGTGGTCCTGTGATTACCTGTTGGTTCCGGAAGGGGGGGGAGAGCCTCTCCCGGTGCATAACAAAGTGAAGTCGAGCTTCCGGTTCGCTGACGGCCTGATCGTTGAACAGTTTGATGACAGTGCTTTCTGGAATTGGTTCCGGCAGGTCAAACCAACCCTGGGTTCGATGATGGATTGGGGTCATCAGATCGAGGCGGCGATTGAATCCTGGACAGGGCTCGACATTCCCCCCGATCTCGAGCAGCGGGCCCGACAGGGAGTGCGGGAGATGGGCCGGAAGAAGCTGGACCAGTTCCTGGTCGACAATCCCGTCCAGCGTCGTCGAACGATCGGCTGACGCCCGCTTCCCCGGGATCTCGGCAGGGGCTGGCGGCCGCTCTGCGCTGGACCGGAACCGAGGATTTCGGGTCCGTCGCGAGGCTGATGCCATCAGGTGGCTGCTGGAGCGGCCGGGGGGGTGTCGGGCGCGTTCGTTGCTGAGACTGGCCCGACTGCAGCGGGTATTCCCACCGATTGCACGACCTGCCGATAGTGCCGCAGCGATTCTTCAAACTGATGCCGGTCCGCCGGACGGCGGCCAAATCCCACGGGCAGGTAGATGCCGCACAACGTCTGAAAGGCCTCCTGAGCTGGCTGGACCTTGCGCAGCGCCCGGCGGTAATCCCGATAGGTCAACCCCTTCCGGAACCGGATCAGCCCCTGGCGTTCGGTGGCGCTGAGTGTTCCCAGCAGCAGTTGGGCGATGGCTTCCGAAAAGATTCCGTTCGCGGCCGCCAACTCAGCCCGCCGGAGGTACTCATCGGCCGGGAATTCGCCGGGAGGAGTGGCGCCGACCGAGACCTCCAGAGACGACAATTTGCGCTCCGCGTCGATTTGCCGCGACCGCCAGTTGTTGATCAGGCGGATGATCAGGAGGATGATGCCCGCCGCAAGGAAGACTCCCACGATCGACGGCAGCAGCTTCAGGAAGCCCACCAATCCCGAAGTGTTGGGATCAAACTTCCAGCTGGGGAAGAGATCGATGAACCAGTCGAAGAACTGCTTGAGCCAGTGGGGAGTTTCGACGCTGGAGGGAGGCTCAACCCGGAGACGCGAGAACTCGGGCTGGGCCAGCACCTCGTCCAGTTGACGCCGGATCAACTGGTCCTCGACCTCCGCCTCCTGCGCTTCGGCCAAGGTGGCCAATCCCCCGAGCCCGGCCGCAACCAGCCACCCCAGGCGGGTCGGCGGGATGACGCCGTGAGTTCGCGTGTCCGGGACGTCAGGCGGCCGTGGCATCGGTGCTCTCTTCGCTTGCGCGGCACAGTTCGGCGGCCTCCTGCTGCAGCTTCAGTTCGACATCCCAGCAATCATTCCGCACGCGGAGGTCGATGTAAGACAGAAACCATGTGATGCGCAGGTACATGAAGACAAACAGGGCCACCGCCAGTTCCACCACCAGCACCAACGGGTCGCTCCAGAGGAACTTCAGCATCGCACGGAGAATCGCTGCGCTGTCGTCGGCATAGGCCGGATCGATTCCCAGACGTCCCATCAGCACGGGGGTTCCCAGCAACCAGGTTGTCGCAAAGTCGACGGTCAACAGCAGAACCCCCCAGAGCAGCAGCCCCTGTCCTGCCAGCGCGAACCAGATTCCCGCCAGTTGCGAAGGCTCCTTGTCGAGCAGTGCGGTGTCCCGCGGCCGATGCAAAACCGGCTCGAGGTTGTGCAGGACCCGTGCTTCAGTCCGGAACGGCCAGTGGTACGCGAGCAGCAGCCCGGGATACAGCAGCAGAAAAAATCCCGGCAATTGCAGCAGCGACCGCGCAGAGCGCTGGGTGAGATACCACCAGGCACGGGGGCCCAGCAGGCGGTAGGCCTGCGACAGCGTGGGGGAGACGCTGAAGACTCGCGCTGCTGTCAGGGAGGCGACCAGGGTTCCCAGCACGCCCGCCGACACAAAGAACAACACGCTCGCCTGGGGAAAATTCCAGGGGTGAAGCCGACACGTCGAGCCAATGAGGGCGGCCACTGGAGCCGTGCACCAAAACCACGCCGCGAGATACCCACGCAGGCCCGCGCGCAACAGCAGCAGGGCCAAATCGAGATTGTTCCCCAGGCTGCGGGGGGCCAACGGGATGGTGGGCTGTCGGACGGTCACGACGAACGCTCCTCCCACCGTCCCGAGAGCCCCAGATAGACGGCGACCAGAATCCACATCAGGATCCCAACCGTCACCTTGAGCAGGTCGGGGATATCTGCGGGAGACCAGAACGCTTCAATCAGGGCGGCGATCAGCAGCATGCCTCCGGATCCTGCCGCCAGCTGGATGGCCTCCCGGCCACGGTCCGCGAGGGCTTCGAGTCTCGAACGCCGACCGGGATGCAGCAGGGCGTGACCCAGAACCAGGCCCGCTCCCCCCGCAATGGCAATCGCCACCAGTTCGAAAGCGCCGTGAGAGATCACGAATGTCAGGAATTTCGCCTGCCGACCGGTTCCCACGAGATACCCCGCGATCGCTCCGATCGCAATGCCGTTGTAGAGCAGTGTGTAGGCGGTTCCCACACCCAGCAGAATGCCCCGTCCAAAACAGTCGAAGGCAATGCTGATGTTGTGCTGGGTGTAGAAGCCAGCCATGATCAATCGCTGACCGCTGTCGTCCTCGGTTTTTTGCCAGCTGGATCCCCCGGCAACCGGGGAGCTCTCATATGATTTCGCCGCCTCCTGCAGTTGCTGGAAGGGGACCACTCGCCGCGCGAGGTCGGGCTCGCGCTGCACCACAGCCCAGGTCACTGCCAGGGGGCCGAAGAACAGCAGGCAGGCGGTAACGAAGTACCAGAGATTGCGGCGAAAGACCCTGGGGAATCCTGAGATCACGAAGTCTTTCAGCCCCTCCAGCCGGGCGGGCGGAGCGCGGTAGAAGGTGTTGTGACCCCGGGTCACGAGATCGTTGAGGTAGTTGGTCAAAGACCGACCCCAGCCGCGTGACTGGACCAGCGCCAGATCCTGACAGATTTCGCGCAACATCCGGGAAAACTGTCCTGCGTCGTCATCTTCCCAGCTTGTCCGTTTTCCCTTCTGGAAACGCTCCAGCAGGGCTTCGAACGATTTCCAGTCGGCCTCCCGCCTGGCGACGAACAGACGCTTGTTCATCTCGATTCTCCCCTGCCGGTCGGACTCGACCCGATCGTTCCAGCGGAGGCCGAGGGCTGAGTCTCCCGCCAGTCGTCTCCCGCCTCCACGGGATGGAATGTGGCGTAGACGCGGGCGACAAACGCCATGGGGTAACGTTCGACGAGTTCCCTGGGGCCTCGGTATTCCAGTCGTTGGGATAACACCCGCGCCAGGCTGCGGCACATCGCATGGCCCCGGTCATAATCGAGCACCAGTCGGCGTTCGAGAAACTCCTCGATCAGTGCCAGAGTCGTCATGGGGGGAATCCAGCGTCCCAGATCCTGACGCGGAAGCGGTTCGATCTTCGACAGAATGACCGGCTCGCGGGGGACGGTCACCCGGCGTTCCTGGACCACGATGGTCTGTCCCGCCAGATCTCCCAGGCGACGGAAATTTCCCGTCGCCAGCATCGCCAGCCAGCCCACCCCGTAGACGCCCAGTCCCAGGTTCCCCCCTGCGAGGTAGGGAGCCGCATCCATGGCCCGCACAAAATTCCGGACGGCGGCCTCCCACCCTGAGATGGGATATCCCGCTTCGTGGATCACCCGCAGGCCGAACATTTTCTTGCCCGGTGTCTGGCCGCGCAGGAAACCCTCGCAGAGAGTGAAATAGAGCCAATCCAGTGCAAAATAAACCACCAGCAGACTGGCCAGCGACAGCGAGATCACAAACAGCCCGGCCGTCAGGCTGATGAATAGCGCGGCCCCGAAGAGTCCCATCCGGATCACGAGATCGATCAGGAACGCTCCCAGACGTGAGCCCGGGCCGGCCAATTGAAAAGCCAACACCACATTTTCAGGTGTCACCACCACGTGATCCAGGGTGGTCTGGGGGCCAGAGGTGAGAGGGGCCGCAGGCGTCATACAGCGAGCATAATCGGGCCACGGCTCTGAATCCATATGGGCCGTTTGCTCTCTTCGACCAACCTCCCGCGACGGGAATGAATCCCCGTTCCGCCACTTCCCCGCCGCGGATTGATCACTGCTGGGGAAGCAGTGGATGTGGGGACGGAGGGCCTGTAAAAAAACCGGGTCGACATTCGCATGCCGACCCGGTTTCAGTTCGTCTGACTCATCCCCGGATGAGGATCAGTGTTGGAACAGGAACTCCTTCGAGTTCAGCAGTGCCCAACCCACATCTTCCATTGCCAGCTTGCGATCGGGATTGTTGGCGATGTGCTTCTTCGCCGCTTCCAGTTCCTTCTCGACCGGCTTCCGGCAGAGGGCTGAGAGATACAGTTGCGTGATGATCTCGTCATCCGACTTGTTGGCTTCAACCATCTGGTGGATGCGTCCCTTGGCATCCCGGAGCTTGTTGTGCACGACAGGTCCATTGATCATCTGCAGTGCCTGGGAGAGGTTCGACTCGTTCGAACGCTCGCACTGACAGGCCATCTCCCGTTGAGGCTGGCCGAAGATCTTGAGGAAGTAGTGGTCGGCCGGAGGCTCAACCAGCTCAATCGCCCGGGTTCCCGCGGGAGCACCAGGGAACGTTTCAGGAACCGAGGTCACCGCGCAGATCGCGTCCAGCAATTGCTCCGCCGACAGCAGCCTCGTGTTGGCGTGCGAGAAGTAAATCTCGTCGTTCGCATTGAACTGGTTCTTGCGGCTGCTGAGCTGGTAGGTCCGGCTCTTCATAATGGTCTTCACCGCCCACTTGCGGCTGAAGCTGTTCTTGGTGAATTCCTGGGCCAACCGCTCGAGCAGAGTGGCGTTCGAAGCGGGGTTGGAATCACGGAAGTCATCGACGGGTTCGACAATTCCGCGGCCCATCAACTGGCCCCAGATCCGATTGACCGAGGCTTTCGCGAAGAACGGGTTTTCGGCCGAAGTCAACCAGTTGGCGAAAACTTCCCGCCGATCCTGATCGGCAGGCACATCCACATCTCCCTTGAGCAGCAGGTGGGTCTTCATCTGCTTGCCCGTGCGGGGCTGAGTCACCTCACCACCCTTGGCGACGAAGATCACCTCTTCGGTCGCATCGGCAGCGTTCTTGCGGCCGATGCGGGCAAACGCCGCACCAATGCCGTAGTAATTGTCTTGAGTCCACCGTTCAAACGGATGGTTGTGACACTTGGCACACTGGATGCGAATTCCCAGGAACAACTGGGCGGTCGTCTCCGTGGCATCCTGCGGGTCGCGGCTGGCACGCCAGTAGTTGGCCGCCGGGTTGGTGTACGCACTCCCCTTCGCCGTCAGCAAATCCCGGGCGAACTGATCCATCGGCATGTCAGTGCGAACACACTCGTACAGCCACTGACGGAACTTGGCGACACCGGTCGGATTGAGCCGCTTGGCGTTCGCCCGCAGCACATCACCCAGGGTGAGGGTCCAGTTCGAAGCGAAGTCGTCGGTCTCAACCAGCGCGTCCACCAGCAGGTCGCGCTTGTTCGGGCTGGCATCCGACAGGAACCGTTCCGACTCTTCAACCGTGGGCAATCGTCCGGTGGCATCCAGATAGGCACGTCGCAGAAACTCCTCATCGGTGCACAATTCCGAAGGCAGAATCTGCAACTGCTTCAGCTTGCCGAACACATAGGTATCGACGAAGTTGTTCTCCGGGGGGTTGTTCCAGGCAAATCCCGGCACATCTTCCAGGAAGGTAATGTACGAAGTGGCCATCTTGTCGAGATAGCGGGCCAGAATCGCGGTCTCACCCCGCGAGACCTTTTCGACCAGACCATCTTCACCAACGCGGGCGACGGTTTCGGCCGACGAGGAGTAGCAGGCGATCTGGGTGATGTCGCGAATGGAGCCGTCCGCATAGTGGGCCAGCACCAGCAATTGCTGCCGGTTGCCATCTTTCTGGAAGACCCGGCCCTCGGGGAGCACCTGAATGCTCGTGACGTCAGGTTCCGTCGTCGGATCCAGACGCAGACCCTCGGAAATCCACCCTTCCATGATCTTGTGGGAAGGATCCCCCTTCTTCAGCCGCCGGCCACCGCCATGGGCTAGTTCCATCAGCGGCTTGCGCAGCAACAGGCTTTCGTCGGGAGAAACGATGTTGGTGCGGCGACCGTAGTACTCGGTCCGCAGGGTCATGATGTCGAGGGGCGGGTCATAGGCCCGCAACGAAAGCCGGAAGCCACCTTTGCCCGACGGCGAACCGTGGCAGGCTCCCAGGTTGCAACCCGACTTGGTCAGGGCCGCCAGCATCTCGTTCTTGAAGCTGAACGGATGGGGATTTTCCATCCCCTGCACGGTCTCGTCGACCTTGGCCGCCTTGCCGGCGACCACCGCGAGAATCTGACAGGTGCCGTTGCCGACGGGGTAAATCACCCCGTTCTCAATACGGGCCACCTGGGGATTGTTGGAGACGTACTCGGTCGCAGCGGTCAGATCGCGGACTTCGCCATTGGCGTAGTTGCCCGTGGCCAGCACCTGTTGCCGCGAGCGACGTCCTGCGAGAGTGACCTTCTCGGGCACCATGGTCAGCGACGTGGGTTCACCGACAACCACACCTGTGGCGGGAGCCGGAGCCGCAGCGGGCTTGCCTTCGGCCGCGACAGACAGGCTGGCGGACAGTGCCAACATCGCCGCGAGAGCCACATGGCTCCAGGCACGGCAGTTCAACAGCAGTTGGGGCATGGAAACTCGCTCCAGTGGAGACTGCGTGACGACCGGTCAGGGGAAAGCAGGGCCCCTAACGCATCAACAAATGGTCATTTCTGTTTATAACAGCCGGGTCAAGGTTTTGCACCCCAGAAGCCGCAACAAAAGTCAGTGTGAGGCAAGGGAGACCCGACCGGACCAATCTCACCAATTCTTACGGGTGTCGGACCGTCGCCCTGGAGAAAAACAGTTGGATGCGACCATTTCTCTCAAGTCGTCGGCGGCGGGCGGACGTGGCCCAATCGCCCCGCCCGCCCGCCGTCTTCCCTCAATCCGGTCCAATTACTCTACGGTCAACGCAACGTTCGGCGAGCCGGCCGCCAGCTTGGCGTTGCCATTCATTCCTTCGCCGTTCACCACGACATTGTTGACCGCTCCCACGGCAGCATCAGCCGCCGCTTCCAATTCCAGCTCCACGTCGGCCTTGTCAGCAGCGATCATCGTCGCCGGAGCGGTGACCCCCTTGGGGAGATTGGCAAACGCCAGGGTAACGGGCCCGGCAAACGCGGGATTGCGCACCACAGCCACCTTGACCTTCAGCTTGCCTCCCTTGGTGATCTTGGCCCCTTCGAAGTCGGGCTTGAGTTCGAACGGGGCCGCCAGCCGCAGGGTGAGGGCGGGAATCGGCTGCGATCCCGTCACATTCCCCTGCTTGCCGGTTCCCAGCAATACGGCACTGAATTGTCCCAGCGGTGCCTGGTTGTTGGCCGCGAAGACGATGTCGACCTCATTGGCTCCCTTGGGCACCGGCTTCACCGCCGCCGTCACTCCGGGTGGCAGACCGTTCTGGGCCGGGAGGACCGCCAGGGCGATTTCTTCGGCGAAGTCTCCGGCCCGGGTGGAGATCACCTTCACCGTGGCCGAGAGATCTTTTCCAAACACAATTTCGGGCTTGTCGGTCTTCAGCACGAACAGCGGGGCGGGAGTCACACCGACCGCGACGGTCTCACCGAGTGCCGGGGGAGGAACAGGCAGGGCGCTGAACGCCCCCTTCTGGGCGGCGGTGACCGTGGCAATCGCCTGGTGAGTCACTGCTCCCTGGGTCGATTTCCCCACAATCTTGAGATTGTGAACTTTCCCCGCCGGGGCATTCGCCGCCGCCGCCACAGTCAGCACCGTTGAGGCCAGGCCGGGACCAATCACCGCCGGAGTGGCCACGATCCCCTCGGGGGCTCCCACCAGCGACAGCTCGATCGGACCAGCGAAGCTGTTGCGGGTCGCCGACACGGTGATTGTCGCCAGGCCCCCCGCCGGGATATTCAATGTGTCGGCCGAGGCCGCGAGATCGAATTTCTCCACGAACGGAGCGACCGCGATCCGGTAGGCGAATTCCGATCCTCCGCGGCGGTGCAGGTCCTCGACCACCAGAGTGTAGTCTCCATCGGCGGGGAAGGTGTAATCGAGGACCGCGTCGTTGGTGCCGACATCGTCAGCCGACGCCACCTCGGCCCCATCCGCCTTCAACATCCGCAGGAACAGGTCGCAGGGGGAAGCTGCCTGGCGGGTCACGGCGGTGAAGATAAAGCGGGTTCCCGCCTTGGCGGTCATGATGAACCGGTCCACATCGCCGGCCTTGTCAAAGCGTCCATTCAGGCTGGCCTCGACCGCAACCCGGGTGGCCTGGGCCTGTTCATTGTTTGGTTCCACTTCCACGGCTTCCGGGCTCACGCCCACGGAAACCACGCCAAAACCGCTGCTCTTGGCACCATTCCCCTTCGCTGAAAGATTGACGAACTGCAGCGGGCTGTCCGCGGGCAGGGTCATCGGCAGGGCGGGGACTCCCTCGACGGCGATCCCCGCAAATCCAACCTGGGTGGTCGCCCCCTTCTGGATTCCCATCGGGAAAGGCACGGTCACGGCGGGAAAGTCGCCGATCCGCAGGCGGTAGAGGAAGTTGCCCCCTCCCTGAAAGCGGATGTCCCGCACCTCGACCACGTAGTCGCCCGTTTCCTTGATCGTATAGCTCAGCAGCGAGTCGGGAGCGATGCCGGCCGCATCATCGCTGTAAGACAATTCCCGCCCCTTGGCATCCAACAGCCGGATCATCGGGTCGAGGGGAGACCCCAGACGGCGGCCCACAACCTCGACGGTGATGCGTTGGCCGGCAGTGGCGGCGAATTTGTAATAGTCGCGCGAGAGGTTGTCGACGTACCCGTCCACTGCCGCCGGCAGGGTGATCACCTGGGCATTCGCCAGGGCCTGGTTGGGGCGGGCCTGCGCCACACTGGGCAGATCATCGACCATCAGCAGCTTGAGATTGGAAACTCCTGTGGCGTTCGCCAACCGGACACCGTAGACACCGACCGGAGTCTCAGGGGGGAGTTGGACGCGGTAGGTGATTTCAGCCGCGTTCGTACCATTCCCCGCGATCTCGGTGGGGAGCGTCACCATGGCCCCGGGAATGTTCGACCAGAAGTCGGTCGGGCTGGCCAGGCTTCCTCCGCGCAGCTTCAGGTCGGTCGACTGACCGGGAGCGACCGCCTGGGGAGCCGTCGAGCTGATCCCGGGCTGGGCAGCGGCCACCGCAGGAAGCAATGCCAAACCGGCGACACAAGAGAGCGCGACACGGGCACCAAGACTGCAACGCATGGTGGAATTCTCCGGGGCGAACGGATGTCCCGGCTGTCAGACACCCCTTGCTGACCGCGAAGCAGGGTCGGTCAGGGGTGTTTCAACAGGGCGGGTTGAACTTCGCGACAGATGCTTTCAGAAGATCGTCTGTCGGAAAGTCGGGGGTGGGAGACTGGTCGAACCTTGCCAGGGCAGGGGACTTCCAATCCATCAATGGACGCGAATGTCCGCATAATAAGAAGGGGGGGGAAGGGGCGTCAAAGCAGCCCCAACCGATCGCCGGGAGAGGGGTCGCGAGGGGATCGGCGCGGTGTCCCGGCGGATGGCCTCACCCCGGCAATGCGCCCCGCTCAAGGGGCGACGGGCCGGGCCGCATTACTCAGGGGCGATTCATCCGGAAGCACTCCTTCCGCGAGCTTTTCGAAACACCACAATCCCAGTGTGGCGTCGTCGCGGGCCAGTGGTTCTGCGGGAATCCCTTCGGGATCACGCAGGCCGCGCGAAATGCGCACGTCGTCCAGCCAACCCACGCAGCCAATGGCCCGATCCACAAGCGTCCCCAGCCCCAACCCATCGTCGGACGAACGGGCCGATTTTCGGGTCACCTTCTGGTCGGCCGCCTGGCGTCCATCGACAAAAATCCGCACTCGCTCGGGCTCGTGCAGGCAACGCACAAAGTGCCACTTTCCATCGGCCAGGTCGGCGGTTGTGCCGACATGATCGGGCTGCATCCCGGGGGAAAACAGGGTCAGGTGGCCACTCCCCGGCTGGGTGAACAGTTCCCAGTGGCTGGGGGACGACTTCAATTCACTCGCCACCAGAATGTTGTAGGTCTGTTTCTGGAACAGCCGGACCCAGCATTCGACAGTGATGGGCAGTTCATGATATTCGGCCCGTCCCGGGGCGAGGGCCCCCCCCTTGCGGGTGTCGAGAGCCTGGCCCATCTTGCCCTCCCGCAGCAGTCCCTCGAAGGCCGGCACCGGCAAACCGGCGATGACCGGGTCGCTGGCGGGGGATAAAGGGATCACCTTGCGTCCAGCCGTCCAAGCCACCGCCCGACGCAGCATCTCGCGGGCCTCAAACGTGTTGTAGGTTTGTTCGCTGTGCCCGAGCAGGGTCTGAAACACCCGCCCCTTGCCGTAGGAATAGGTCCACGCCAATGGCTCGTCCTGCCCGGTCACTTTCGAACGGGCTGTGATCAGCGGCTCCACCGGCCCCTCCCCCTCCTGGCGGAAGTACAGCTCATCGTTGACCTCGAACGGTTCCAGGCCCGCGGTGATGGGGTCTGTCAGTCCGGTCGGCCGCACTGTGAACCGGCCAAACGCGTCGTGCCCGCTTTGTCCCTTGTGGTTCCACATCCGCCGGACAATCTTCTGGTACTCGGGCCAGGCAGCCGCCTCGGCCATCGGCAGGGAAAAGTGCCAGGCACCGTTCGCGAAGTGCACCAGCACCAGACCCCCACCCTGTTCCAGGAATTTCACAAACGCCGTCCGCGACTCGGCCGACAGAGCCGCATGGTCGTGCCAGTTGACGTAATTCTGCACAACCACGTCGGTGGTCTCGCGCGAGAGCCGGGCCAGGTCTTCGATCTGGTGCGAAACCCGAACCTGCACCCGCGGATCTTTTTCCAGCAAAGCCTGGATGGCCGGGGTGGTCTTTTCCCAGTTGTGCCATTTGTGGGCCTCGTTGCCGGCGTAAATCTGCACCCGGAGCGGGCGGTCGTCGACCTCGGCCCGGGCTGTTCCCTCAACCCCCGCCAGTGCGGCTGTGATTTCGTCGTGACTGAAAAAACGCGACTCCACCCCACCATCCGGCACTTCGGCCCGGGCGGTCCACAGCAGAGCGTTCAAAATCAACTTGCGGAATTGCGGCTGCTTCCAGTTGTCGTCGAAGTGCCCACAGGTGGTCCCGAAGCCCCGTCCGCCGTTCGCCCGTTCCCGGGCCCACGCGACAACCCGTCCATCCGGGTCGCGTCCGTCGAGGGCGGGCACGCGCCAGATCGGTGTGATCCCCTGTTTGTCCGAGGCGAACCGCAGGTTGTAATAGAACTCTTCGCGCAACTGAACCGGTTCGAGCCCCTGTCCGATCGGGTGGGCTCCAGCGGTCACCTCGACCGGCGTATCGAGTGTCTTGATGGCCGAGTACCACTCGCGCTTCCCCTCGCTCTCCCAGTCGAAGTAACCCCCGGTCCAGTCAAGGACCTGCGGGGAGTAGCGGTCGGGGGCGAAGGTCGAAAAGTGGAATGTCAGGAATCCACAACCCCTCGCAATCTGCTTCGCGACAAATCGCACCCGTTCTTCGGAGGCCAGAAACGGGGTCTCTTCAAACAGGTCGCCATCCCGTCCGTCCGAGATGACGAGAATCGTATCGGCCCGTTCGAGCGCGGTTGTCTCCTCCGGCCAGCCGTCGAGGAAGAACTCTGTCACCACGCGGTCCCGCACGTTCGAGTTGTCGAGCATGACCTTGATCAGACGGGCCGACCAGCCATAGTCGTGGATGCCATTCCCGACCGGTCCATGGCTCTTTTGTCCCGCCACCACCATCAACCGTTTGGGGGCGGCGTCGGCGGCGAACACCCGGGGGGTCGGAACCCAGCCCAGGGAGGCGATCCCCAACAGGCAAAGTGACAGAAAGCCGTTTCGGCAAGAGGCTCGAACCATGCGCAACATGCTGTGTTCCCGCGAAAAGAGCCGCTCGTCGACCCGGTTGCGCCCCATTCGGCGAGCACCAAGGGTCCCGGGCCAAGGCGACCGGCGACTCCTTCGCGAGCATACTGTCTGCCGGTGCCCCGGCACAGCGATCCCGTCAGAGGTGGGCGAGCCGTACTGAGAGCCCTGCGGACGTCAAGACGTCCCGGGAGTTGCCACGGCCTGCCGAAAATCTTCGAATTCCACTACGGGGATCGGAGCAGGTCCCGTCATTCGTTCGATCGAGGGGGCGTCTTTGAAACCCGATCCGGTCACCAGGGCCACCACCACCGCGTCGGGGGCGACTTCGCCCGCCGCCGCTGCACGCAGGACGGCGGCTGTCGCGGCTGCGCTGGCCGGTTCGCAGAAAATTCCCTCTTCACGCGCGAGTCGCGACTGGACGTGCCAGATCTCATCGTCGTCGACGATGTGCCCGGTCCCTCCGGTCGCCCCGCACTCGGCGATCGCGAGGTTGCCATCAATCAGGTTGGGGACCTGCAATCCGCTGATTCTCGTCTCGCACACAATCTCCCGCCCCTCCCGTTCCCCCCGCCGGAGGGCCGAGGCGATGGTGTCGTTCCCCCGGGGTTGAACAATTTCGATCCGCGGCACGCGGGACAATCCACGATGGGACGCCAGCCAGCGGAACCCGCGGGCGATTGCCACGGCGGCGCCGCAACCGCCGGCGGGGCAAAAGACCTGGTCGATGGGGGCGGCCACCTGGGCGGGCAGTTCCAGACCAATCGTCTGCACGCCAGTCATTCCCCGGGGACTGTACCGGTAGGCGCTGATCTGCATGGCCGAATCGGGGCGGGTTCCGAACTCCTGCAGAGCGCCCAGCATCTTGGCGGTGACTTCGGGGCGGAAGCCAAACCCGCGAATCCGGTGGAGCCGGGCACCATACGCCAGCAACTGGCGGCATTTCTCAAGCGGCGCGGTTTCTACGAGAGCGACATGACAGTCAATTCCCGCCGCGGCACAGTACGCCGCAAGAGCCGCTCCCGTGTTACCGCTACTGGTCGCCAGGCACCGCGTCTGGCCGCGGGCCAGCATGTCCGAGACGGCCACCGCCGCGAATCGGTCCTTGTACGAGCCAGTCGCCGAGAGATTCTCCAGTTTGAAATGGAGCCCCGACAATCCGGCCCGGGGACCGATCGAGCGCGACGCCACCAGGGGCGTATGACCTTCCCCCAGCGTCAGTCGATGCCGGGAGGGAACTGGTTCGATCGCCTCCGCCCACGTCCAGACACTCATGCTCAACGGACCTGGCGAAGACCGTACAGAAGATAATCACCGTTGGGAGCGACCGGGACCAGCGACCGGGGCTGCCTGGTGCGAAACCAGCCCGGTCACTCGCCGGGCTGGCCTCGCAATGCGGCAAATCAAACCTGCTTTCGCGGGCGTCCCCGGCGGCGGCGGGGCGGCACGGGGGCGTGATTGCGCGAGATGATTCCCTGCGCCTGCTGGACGATGTCGGCCCGCAGCTCGGGCGGTTCGAGGACCTGGCATTCAGAACCCCACGACAGAATCCACCGGCGAATCTCGATGAATGAACTCAGCTTGATTTCGAACACACAGCCCCCATCTTTCGTCGAGGTGACGGTCTGGCTGTCGTTGAACACCTTTTCCTTGACGTAACGGGCTGCCGAAGGAGAGAAGGCGAGACGGACGGTCTTGAGGGGCGCGTCGGGTTCTCCCACCACCCGGAAGGTTCCCGCCAGAAATTCATTGATGCTGAACGAGGGGGGAACCGAGAAACTCTCGCCGGTGAACTTGATCTTCCGCACCCGGTTGGGGGAGAAGGTCCGCTGGGCCTTGCGGAGGTGGCACCAGCCGATCACGTACCATTCCCCATCAATGCAGGTCAGGTGCCAGGGGTCGACCGTCCGGATGGTCGTGGCATCCTTCGAAGCCGACCAGTAGACAATTTTGACCTGCTTGCGATGCAGCACGGCGTCGGCCAGCTTGCGGAAGGTCTCGAGATCCTGCCGGTTCGTGTTCGATTTCTGGACCGAATGGGCGTTCTGGATGGTTTCCCACTGCACGGTCACCTGATCGGGCAGCAGATCGGCCATCCGCCGCAGAGAGCGGCGCAGTTGGACGTGTGAGGGAGTCCCGCGGAAATCCTCGAGGATCCGCGACCCCAGAAACATCGCCAACAAATCCCCCTGCGAAACGCTGAAGTCAGGGAGCCGCCAATTGAGATCGGTGTACCGCCAGCCATTCCGTTCTCGGCAGAAATCGAGCGGGGCTCCCAACTCATCCTTCATGAAGATCAGGTCGCGACGAATCGTTTTCGGATTCATGTTGACCACTTCGGCCAGTTGATCGACGGTGGGATAGTCCACCGCCCGCAACGCGTTGTCGATCACGATCAAACGCCGAAACTGCGGGCGTTTGGACTGAGGCGGCTCTTTTTTCTTCATGATCGGGTGGGGCAGCGGGAACGAGGACACGAAAGGAACCGGCACACAATTGTGTGAAAATGTCCACCCCGATGCCGAATGTCAACTCAATTTGCGAGGAATCTGCCAATTCGCCGGCGGATGAATCAAAAGAATTTGTCCACCCGGAGCTCCAGCCACACGGCTCTATTCCGGTTCTGGCGGTTGTCCGCTCGCCGATCCCTCGAGTTCGTGTGTTGACGTGTCGGTTTCTTGGCCCGCGCTTCCTGATTTCAGAAAATCAGGTCTCCCTGCATCGGCGTCACTGGTTCCCGAAGCATGCACTGGGGACAATCCAGACGCCTGCACTTCACAGATCGCCGATGCGCTCCGGCTGTTCTCTGGGTGGCCCGCAAGAGTCTGCACTTCCCACTGCCCCCCGTTGCCGCCGTCATCCCCCGAGTCATGTCCACGACCCAGCGCAAACCGATCGTCACCGTCCAGCAGCACATCCTGCAGGATCAATGCAAGTTTCCCGGAGCCTCGGGCGAATTCTCGTGGCTGCTCTCGGGGGTTACGCTGGCGACCAAGATGATCCAGGCCAAGGTGCAGCGCGCCGGCCTCAGCGACATTCTCGGCGAGCACGGAGCCGTGAATGTGCAGGGGGAAATCCAGCAAAAACTCGACGTCTACGCCAACGACGTGCTGCACCACAACCTGAGTGTGCGTGAAAGCATCGGCATTCTCGCCTCCGAAGAGAACGAAACCCCGATCACCATTCAGCACGCCACCCCCAATGCCAAGTACGCCGTCATCTTCGATCCCCTCGACGGATCGTCGAATATTGACGTCGGCGTGGGTGTGGGAACCACCTTCTCCATCCTGCGGCGTCCCGAAAACGCCGACTATCACGATGTCGAGCGGTGGCTCATGCAGCCCGGTTCCCGGCAGGTCGCGGCGGGCTATGTCGTCTACGGGTCTTCGACCATTCTTGTTTACAGCGTCGGACGAGGAGTGCACGGATTCACACTCGATCCCGCCATTGGTGCTTTCGTTCTGTCTCACGAAGACATCAAGATGCCCGGGCAGGGGAAGTACTACTCGGTCAACGAGGCGAATGTCGACTCCTTTCCCCAGGGCTATCAGACCTTCGTGCACAACCTGCGTCAGGGACTGAACGGCAAGCGTTATTCGTCCCGCTACATTGGCTCGATGGTCGCCGATGTGCATCGCACGCTGCTCAAGGGAGGGGTCTTCCTCTACCCCCCCACCGCCGACAATCCCGGCGGCAAACTGCGATTGTTGTACGAGGCCAGTCCCATGGCGTTTCTGGTCGAGCAGGCGGGGGGGATCGCCACCGACGGCCGGCGGCGAATCCTGGACATCGAGCCGCACAGCATCCACGAACGAACCCCCTTGGCGCTCGGAAGCCGGGTCGAGATGGAGGCGCTCGAGCAGTGTCTCGCGGCGTCGGCCACCGCCTGATTTGTTCCGGGCCGATCGCCGTCCAACACCCCGCAACCAGGTCGTCCGAGCCCTGTTGTCCGAGCCAACGCGGCGCGATCACTGCCGCGACCACGGCCCCAGGCAAACTTCGCCATACGAGGGACTGGCGGAGTTTCCGTACTGGGCTGTCGCCTCCGAGGTCCGGCCGTCCGTCAGCGTTCGCTGACGGACGTGGGGGTTGTGAGCACGTCGCGCCGCGAGGGTGCCTTCGGGGGATCCCCGGCGAACTCCGCGATGATCAACAGGCACTGGCAGGCAATGACCGCCAGCACGCCCCAGAGCAGGGCGCGATGCACGGCCCGTGCGACATCCTGTTCGGATGTGGCGGGGGCATGCCCGAACAATGCCGCCAGCGTCCCCGCGAGAAATCCCGAGGCGACCACTTTGGCCGCCAGGAACGCGAACCAATGCGGTGCCAGTTGGACCCCCGACAGCATGAGATTCAGCGAGAGACCCAGCGGGGCTCCGGCATGGCCGGCCGAGTAAACCAGGGCCGCCATCACCAGCCCGGCCACCAGCGACGCCCCCGTCGCCAATGACATGCAGAGCACCTGGGCCAGCACTGCGGGCACCAGAGCGAAACTCTCGAGACGCCAGCGGGCGAGAGCCAGGGTCTCGAGCAATCCCGACCGCACCGCCGAGGCAAGCCGGGCCGCCTGCGCCGCCCCCAGTTTCGTCGCCACCAATCCGCAGGCTCCCAGCGGCAAGACCACCCGCACCAGCGTGTGGCCCGTCGCCCGCAAGATCTCGGGCAACAGCAGTGGTTCGACCAGTTCAGGACGCGGGGTCTGCTCGAAGATAAAGAACGCCACGGTCCCGGCCACCAGCACCGTTCCCGTCAGCGTGAACAGCAGCGTCCCGGGAGACAAGACGTCGCCCGCCACCTGTCGTCCCAGGGCACCGGGCTGTCGGATCCCCAGGAGACCCCAGCCAAACGCGAGGGGAGAGAGGATCAGGCCCCCCACCATCTGCAGTGTCCGTTCCAGGTGATGGGTCGTCCAGGCTCGCCAGCCCCCCGGCATCGCCCGGGGTACGAACTGCAGACTGCCGACCTCCCGAACCTGATGTGCGCGTCCACCCTCCAGCGGACATTCGAGGATGCGTACTCCCGGCGGAACCTCGGTCTCCTCGGGGAAGACCTGGTCGAGCGCCTCGGGTACGAACCAGTGCGGTTCATGCGTGATCACAATCACGATCGACTCGCGGCGGTCGGCCAGTTCCAAAAGTTCGCGGACCAGCGCCCGTGCCGCCTGCGGGTCGAGACCGGCGGTCGGTTCATCCGCCAGCACCAGCGGCGGCGGTCCCGCGCCCCGCTGTCGGGGAAGCAGACCCCGCACCGCCGACAGACGAATCCGTTCTCCCCCCGACGCCCGGGCCAGGGTTTCAGGACAGCTCCCCAGATGGAACCGGGCGCTCAACTCCCCGGCCGCCTGGCGGGCTTCGGCCGGTGCCAGGTGAGAAAACAGCCGCAGGTTGTCCGCCGCCGAGAGTCCGTCGATAAATCCCAACCGCTCCGCCTGAGGCAAGAACGCCATTTGTTCGCGCGATTCCGGCTGATATCCGTCGGCATCCCAGAGCGGGGTGGTGACGCCCCCGGACTGCAGGGTGATCTCCCCGGCACACGGAATCAGTGGATCGGCCAGTTCGCCAAACCCCAACAAAGCGCGGGCGAAGGACGACTTGCCACTCCCCGAAGGACCCGAGACAAGGTACAGGCGCCCCACCTGCAAGGTGCACGGCTCCCGCAATTGCAGTTGCCGGGGCCCCAGATCGATCGTCAGCCGGCGCAACTCGAGGCGTGTTGCCGTGGGGTTGGACTGCTCCGGCACCGCAGGGGCTTCCTCCCGTTGACCCCCGGTCATGGCGTCACCGGACGGTACTCGATCTCGAGAGCGGTTCCATCGGATTTGGGTTCAATCATCAGCAGGGGGGCTTCGCTGATGCCCAGGGTCCCGCGCAGTGCGTGGGCGAAGACCAGCCGCGGACCACCGGCACTCGAGACCAGGCGACGGTTGGTGAAGTCGCGGGCGTAGGTTTCGACCGCCTGCACCACCGCGGGCTCCCCCTCTCTCCAGGCGGGAACGACTGCCTGTTCAAACAGCCGGGGGGCCCACCGCTCGCGCAGCGTCCGGACAAATTCCTCCTGGTGACGACCCAGCACCCCTTCGATCTTCTCGAGAATCGTTCCCTGGTGTCGCTCCCAGAACTGTTGCAATTCCTCCAGAATTGCCTGGCTCAACCGGGCGCGATCATCATCCTCGAGGAATTCCGCCGGTGCCCGATCGGGAATGGCGGTGTAGCCGAGACCCTGGCGGAACCAGTCGCGCATATCCTTGCGGGCGTTGTCAGCCCCGGTGACCGCCACACGCCAGATGCCACTGGCCACCCCCTCGACCCCGAATTCCTTCCACGCCCGTTCCGAAAGGCAGGCGATCAATTCATCTTCGAGAGGTGCCAACTCGCCGCGCAATTCGTCCAGTGCCTCCACCAGCAGTTCACGGTCTCCCTCTTCGAGATTCCAGGCGAGCGATTTGACTTCGTTCAACAGGTTCGCCGTCAGCCGGGGGACCATCTCCCGCTCGACTGTCGGCCAGAGCGCATCACGCGCCTGCAGCGCTTCGTCGAGCGGGGCTTCAGGACTGACGATCAACCGCACCGCCTGCTCCAGCCCAATCGATTCGGATGCTCCCCGCAGGATCCCCCCCGCCGTCAGTTCCGCACGCACCTCTTCCGACAGCACAAACCGCAGCCAAGCGACATTCCCTTCACCCGGTTCCACCTCCACCACCTTCCCGACAATCTGCGGCAGGCCGTCTCCCCGGGAGCGGTGAATCAGATCGCCCGGCAACACCCCCAGGTCGGCGGGAACGAGGCAGGTCAGGGGCGTTTCGCGGGTTGTCATCCACGAACCGGCATATTCTCCCAGGGCCCGGCAGGCATTCGCCGGCGAGGGTTGCCGCAGCCCTGCGGCCAAGCCCCCCGCTCCCGCCGCCAAACCGAGCACCCCCGCCCACATTCGGGCGGTGCGCTGCCAGCGGTACGATCGATTCCACATGGAGCAAGGGGTGGCTGAAAAGGGGATGGCGACATGCCGAGGGACTGTGGACCGGTCTCGAACCGATCCCCGTTCCCTCGATTATCTCCACGGACGACCACATTCGACAACAGAGAATCGCGGTGTCACACACGATGGGAACTCCCGCAACTCCCTCACATTCGTCCTTCACCAATCAAGACGATTCCCGGCCGTCCCGCCTGCCGGCACCGGTTCCAGTGCTCGCGAACCAGCGGCAGATCCCCGGGCTCCCGCACAGAGACGTAAGCGAGCCCCCACGCCTGCAGAATCGGTTCGGTATAGGTGCGGGCCGAGTCGCTGGCCGCGGGATTCAACGAACTCCGGTGGCCAATCAGGGCGAACAGCGGCAATTCATAATCGAACAGGAAGTTACGCAGCGAATCTCCCGAGTCGAACAGCCCGGTGCACTGCATGACCACCAGCGGGGTCTGGCCTCCCAGGTGCAGCCCCGCGGCAATCGCCCACGCCTCGGCTTCGCGGCTCACGCGGATCAGTTCCATGTCGGCGGCAGCCTCCAGCGCCAGATCCCAGGCTCCAAGGGTGCTGTCGGGAAGCCAGACCACATGGGTCACTCCCATCACCCGCAATTCCGCCACCAGCTCTTCGCCCGAGAACATCCCCCGGTTCCCCCTGTTTGGTGCATCTGGTGCCACTCAACCCGGCCAGCGTTCAACCACCACCTTGGTCTGCGTGTAGAACTCGACCCCGTGCCGCCCTTGCGCGTGCAGATCTCCCAGAAAACTCGCCTTGGCCCCACTGAAGGGGAAGTACGCCATCGGGGCGGCCACTCCGATGTTGATCCCGATATTCCCCGCCTCGACCTCCGCCCGAAACCGACGGGCCGCTCCGCCGCTGCGGGTGAACAGACTGGCCATGTTGCCGTATTCGGCCTGGTTGATCAGCTCAATCGCCTGTCCCAGATCGTCGGCATGCAGCAGGCTCAGCACCGGACCAAACACCTCGGTGCGGGCGATCTCGGCTGTTGGATCGACCTGATCCAGCACCGTCGGACAGAGAAAAAATCCGTCTTCATCCCCCTCGGCCCGGCGCGTGCGGCCGTCGACGAGAGGCCGGGCCCCCGCGCGGCAGCCCGAGTCGATCAGCCCCGTGATCCGCTCCCGGCTGTCTGCCGAGATGACGGGTCCCATGTGCACTCCCGCCGCTGCACCATATCCGACCCGCCGACTGTGGGCCGCCGCGCTGATTGCCTCGCGAAACGGCTGCCGGGCTTCGCCCACCGTGATCGCCAGTGACGCCGCCAGGCAGCGTTGCCCCGCACAGCCAAACGCGCTGTCGGCCACGATCTGTGTCGTCTGGTCGAGGTCGGCGTCGGGCAGAATCACCACGGGGTTCTTCGCTCCCCCCTGACACTGCACCCGCTTGCCGTGCGCCGCCGCCCGGGCGTAGACCTGCCGGGCTGCGCCCGTCGAACCCACGAACGACACCGCGGCCACTCCCGGATGGTCGATCAGGCCCTCCACCACCTCCCGACCGCCATGCAGCAGTTGCGCCACCCCGGCCGGCAGCCCGGTCTGCTCGAGCAGTTCGAACAGCAGTACGCTCGCACGGGGAACCTTTTCGCTCGGCTTGAGGATGAAGCAGTTGCCGCAGGCGATCGCATACGGCAGAAACCACAGCGGAATCATCGCCGGG
>JBKDUK010000383.1:0-15922 GCA_046339535.1 Planctomycetaceae bacterium
ACATCTTCAGAAAGACCAAAGTCAGCTTCCTCAAAGTTTCTTCGCGGCGGGCGATCTTCCGACGAGTCTGTCGTAAGATGCTTGGCCAACTGAGATATGATCCCCGGTCGCCGGTCCGTTCCCGGCATGAACAAACGGGATGTTGCGGGATCACTCAAAAGTGCCGGCAGCCCCCCCTGAGGCTCACCATGTGCGAACCATTCATCATCAAGTTGATCAATTCGGTCGCCCCGTGATTTCGCATCGGCACGATTCTGACACGCGTCTTTGTATCGCCGTCGGATGGCCGCCAAGATTTCAGCACGGATTCGTTCTTCAGCGCCAATCTCATCCAATCGCTCGCGAGCCGCTTTGAGTTGCCTCCTGATGTCGTCATACTTTTCTCCTTGCAATTCCTCAAGAATGTGATAGAGAACGGTCTTGAGACTTGAACTCTTCGGGATACGGATGACGTGTCGACGGTCAGCATCCGGAAGTCTCTTCAGCCTCACATCTAACCACCGCACCAAATGCGATTTGCCAATTCCCGAGTCCCCCAGAATCGGCATCAACAATGTACCGGTCGGCAAATCCTCTTTCAGAAACTCCTGTAAGAAGTCTGCTTCCGTCGCAGGGCAACCATCATCAGCCCGATCCTTCTTGAATGCACGTTTCACTAATCGCATCGGCTGATGAATTGCAAGAAACACCTCATCCCAGTCACTCTCGGCTTCTGGTTTGATGCATTGGAGAATGTTTTTCTCAGTAGGCCAAAAGTCAGCGAGTTTCATTAGTGTGCCCCCGCGCGAATGACATGGGTGACGGACTGAGTACGCTTGCCTTGAAGCAACATTTCCATTCGAGTTGGCGAGTCTGAGCGGTTATCCAGTCGCAAGACTCCCGCTTCACGCAGACGAAGTAAAGCTCGCGAGAGCGAAGTTGATATTTCGCGTTCGCTCACCGATTCCCAATGACGCGGATTCAATTGCGATTCAACTTCTTTGCGGTAAAGGCCGCCGTCAATCACCGGCAACACCTCAGCCAGTCGCTCAATAAAGTCATAGATCGACATCTCATTGATGCCGTCGAAAACCGTATCCAAACTCTCTCGGACGGCGACTGTTGGGTCGATTTCGAAGGCACCTCTTTTTAGACTGCTGACACCAAATCCGAGGAATAGTGCCCACGCTTTGAAACCATGCCAGCGTGTATCGTTCTGGAACACGGCACGATCCGGCAAAGCAATTTGATTATTTTCAAGCGTTGCGGCGTCTCCATGTCCAAAGAGCGAACAGGAATACACGTTTTGTGCAAGCAACCATGCTAGAGCGCGGGTAAAGTCGGCACTAGCACTGCCTTCGGCGTCCCAGAAATTCCTGTTATTGTCCTGAGACAACACCAACCGACGCATCGTAGACGACAAAGATGCTGTGGATTTACCTTTCTCACTGGTCTTCAATTTTACATTTCCATCTGACTCCTCAAACAAGCCAAGGTCGATCCAACGATTCAGAGAATTCGATGCCATCTTGCGATCCTCACTGACAGAGGCCGGAGCGACCATCGCTAGAAGTTTGTCGCGATTCATCGGCCCTTCGTGCCGTAATGTGTTGTACAGTACGGTCACCATGTTAAAGAGGCCGTCACTTGCCCGATTCAGAATACTCATGCTTGTAGACTCCCCAGAAAGCTCCTGTAGCTGATATGTGCTGCTCGATCGAAGAACGCTTGCCCTGGATGTCGAGAGTCACCAGCTTGACTGCTGCAAAAAATGATGTGTAAGGGCCGTTCGATCTGCAATAGATCGAGTGGAAACAATGCGACTGGATCGTCATCACGAAAGCAGACCGTGACACGAGGAACCTTGATCTGATCCCGTCGCGAATCAATATCGTCATTAGATCGATGAATCACAAACCGAAGCGACGATCTTCCATACAGATCCCGACAACTTTGTTGCGACATCCAGTCCTTCGGCAATGCAACTTCAGTCACTCCCATTTCGACAAGCGTGGGAAGCACGGTTCTCTGCAATTGCCGTCCGATTTTCCCAAGGTCTCCGTCACAGGATACCAATACTACGTTGTTGCGGCTGTGCTCCAGCAGCGTTTCGAGACGCCGATGAACTTTGAGAAATGGCAACAGTCCCGGTCCGCATTTCGGTGGGCAACACTCGCGAGACATGTTTTCAGACATGCGACAAGTCGCACAACCACCGCAGACTTTGACTGGTGAAACGTGGATGCCATCAAGATGCACGGCATATGCCGTGGCGAGAACGTCGGCGATTTCCCGCTTGCGGTTCACAATGTCACAGAGCGCAGCGAAACTACGGGCATCTCGATCGAACGAGTTCTGTCGGAGCGGTTCTATCAGACGCTGCCATGTCGATGGATCACGGTGGGAATTCTCCAAAATACGGATGAATGCTGATTCATGATATTGCTGTGTCACGTGCTGCCTTCGCTTCTCGAAATGCTCGTGTGTTTCGTCGGCTTGCTGTTGAACGTACGGGGGACGTTCGCTTTCGATTTGGATAAACCGAGCGCGATTCAGAAGCAATAGCGTCCGCAGATTCCAAGCGCGGTTTGCATCGTTTAGACTCGAGAGATCCGGAGGCAGCGTATTGAGATCAATGCGATAACGGTCGGAGTCGGGTGAATCAATCTTTTCCGCCCCATCCGTCATCCATTGCCAGCGTTTGAGTCCGCGGTCTACGGTAATAAAGCAATTTGTGCAGAGTTCTTTGGCGGCGGCGAGATCTTTTCCTGTAAAGACGGTAAACGATACACACGCTTTTCCATCACGTCCACCGCGTCCTACTTCCTGGTAGAGGCGGTCAACTGTCTCAGGAACGCAGGCATGAATGATTGCCCGCACATCATCTTTGTCCATGCCAAGACCAAATGCGGAAGTCGCAACGACAAAGTCAAGTGAACCTTCCCGCCAACCGTCAATGACTTGCATCCGTTCCGCAGCGCTTGTCCCGCCGTGGACACAGCCGATTCGCTGATAGCCGTAACTCTTCAGGCGGCGAAACCATTCTATCGCATCTTTCTGTTTGGTCAGGTAGAGAAGGAATGGACGAGGCACTACCCGCACGAGTTCCAGAACCCGCTGTTCTTTTTCTGCCTGACTTGCCGCTTCGCTGATCCAGTATTCGGGTTCCGGACGCAGATGGACCGCAGAGATGACTTCAAAACTCTCATCTGCAAAAAGATCATCCAGAACCTCGATACTCTCTTGAGTCAGAGTTGCTGACAGCAGTAATGTTCGCAGCCTGAATTCGTGCTGAGGACAGCAAGCTATCAATTCGCGGCGTAAGCCAGCCATGGATTGGAATTCGGGGCGAAAGTCAGTTCCCCATTGCGAAACCAGGTGCGCTTCGTCAATGACAAAGTATTTGAGTCGTCCCGCTCCAGCGGTCGTGAAAAGTTCCCGGCATAGCGAACCGGTCACTGCTTCCGGGGACGCAAACAGCACTCGCTGCGTACCGTCCCGGAGTCGTTGACGAATTGCGCTCTTTCCATACTCAGATAGCCCCCCATGCCATGCCATTTGAGTTGGCAACCCTCCCGGGAGGTGTCGAAACTGGGCGACCATCTGCCGTTCCTGATCGAGCGCCAAAGCAACCGTTGGCACAACGACTACGGTTAACATACCAGGTTCCGCAAGCATCGCAGCTGCCCATGCAACCAAACTTTTGCCACTTCCCGTCGGCAGATTCACTACGAGAGTCGCCGCAGGCTGCAGAAACATTGTGGCATGAATCGCTTGCTGCTGTCCCGAACAAGAATAGGTCTCGTATGGCAGGCCACACTCAATCTTGATCGCCGGGTCGAGATGTAGCGACTTGTCCCCCTGTCGGTGTCGTCGTTGGGTTTCCCTGAGTGCTTCTTCAAGCGGAGCGACCCGATCACTGCCAGGCAACCACTCTGCGGACCACACTCGGGATTCCTCAACCTTTACACACTGCTCATTGTGGAAGACGACATTGAGTCCTGAATGCTGCCACAGTTCAATTTCCGGCCAATTATGATTTAGCGGCACAGTCCACGGACCGGCAGACGGAAACAAAAGTCGCTGCCTTCGAACGACATGCTGAATCAGTCCTGCGAGATCGCCCGCTCCCGGATACTTCCGATCGTACCAAATCCCCCACAGCACCGATCGCAAGCGTTCACAGGCATGATCGTCAAATGGCGTGTCGGGCGGGTTCTGCTGTGGCCACACTGCCAGACAGTGCTTCAGTGAATCGAAGTCACTCATCGATGCGACTCCTGTTCCGTTGACTGTCTAACTTAGGCAGACTTGCGAATGGATTTTGGTTGGATAGAAAGACAGCTCCGAGAGAATCCAGACGGAGAACGGGGTTCTGTATGCCCGATTGCAAGGCGACGGCGAGAGTTCTCTCGAATTCAATTTCACGATCCAACTGAAGAGCAGTCTGCCCAGATGAAAGAGTCCGTCGGCTTTCCAGTGATTGGCAACGGACAGAAGCCTGCTCTCGGCAGATCCTTGCCGATTTATCACACACCGACTGCATTTCATGCGCAGCCCGCAATGCCTCCTCCGCAACCATTCTTGCACGCCGGCATAAGGACATCCAATAGTCAGTGTCCCACCACTTTCGTACGACCGACCAAATTTCTTGATTGAGATTGAAGTCTCGAACACGTGCGGTGTTGACTAAGTTCCAGTCAGCGTTGTATGCCCTTGACACGATAGCAATGCGCTTTGCGTCCTGAACCAACTGCAGGTTTGAATCGAGCCAGATCGTTGTGGCCAGCGGGGGGAAACAGTCATCGAGTGTCCGACGTATTGCGGTATGTGTTCCGGCATGGTGTGCCTCAAGAACCCGCAGCGCAGGATCGGCGTTGGCCTCCACCGCAAAGTCAAATCGGAACATGAGTTCTGCTGGGGTATCAAGATCCGCAATGTCCGGACGGTATCGCCAAATCGCAAAGGCGACACCTCGATCATCAGTTTTCAAGAACTCCGTAAAGGTATCGATCAGCGGGTCACCAACGCGGGCCAGGCGTGCGAATCGTCGTTGTGCAATCTGTCGGTCAAACGTTAGCGGCATCGACTCAAACAACACTTCATCACCTGCGTCGTCTGCGATTTCAAACGAATGAAGCAGCGAGTGTTGGAGGTCACCGAGTGACATTAGGGTATCCTTCATGCGACTTCGCGCTCGGTTGTTATTCCGACGGCAGAACTGATATCGGAACACGGAATCCTTCGGCCCATTCTCGCCACGCCACTCGAATTGAAGCCGAGACTTAATCCATCCGTCAGTTGCTCCCCTCAAATCAGACGATTTTATATCAACGGCAAGGAGTTCTTTCACAAATAAGGCGTCTCGTTCCGAGTCGTATTCGAAGGAATCCAGATCGGACTGGGATCTTACGTGTTTGAACTCCCTCTCAATCAGCCCAGTCGGTCCAGACAATCGCTCCAGCATGTCCTGAATCGCTTCGCACCCACATTCCATGAAGTTCGACCAGGCCCGCGAGAACTCTGCCTCGATAACATACTGCAAACTGGCGACTGACCGGTCGAATACCTTCAGAGCCACACTGAGCGTCTGAAACCAAAGGTTCTGGAGTTCGGAATGCTCGTTGATTAGAACCAGAGATCGAATTCTCTGACCGGAACCAAAACGATCAACGCGTCCAACTCGCTGCTCCACACGATTTGGAGACAGCGGCAAATCGGCATGTACGATTACCGTGCGTCTTCCCTGCAGATTCAGTCCTTCTTCCGCTCTACGATCACACACAAGAACGTGACTTTCCGTCTCCGACAGGGCCTGCAACCAAGCGGATGATGTATCCGAATGTCGGAAAATGCGGTGTTGTCCAAATCGCCGCTGCAAGATTTTGTACAGGCCGTCCGCCGTCGCGGGATAATTGGCAAAAAGGACAATCGAAATCTTGTTGCCAATTGGGGAATTCAACTCGGCTTCAACGACCGAAATCAACAAGTCATTAAATGCCTGTAGATCGAGTTTCGCGGCCAGATGGCTGAGACGCGACAGTTGTTTCGGTTCGCCGTCGACGATGGGAACGCCGAGAAGGGCCTGCATTTGGTCTGGAAAAAGAGCCAGGCCAGCCAGATCGACAACCTGTCCAAGCCGAGCGGAAACCAGAAGAGGGACGAGCGACGGGTCACTCACAATCGCCTCGGCCATGACTCGAACCAGTTGATCACGGTTGTCTGGCAGGGATGCGGGAGAAACTCCTTGTGCAATCGTGACACGCCATTCATTAAAGGCTTCGTCGACCGCATCTTGGCCTGGGCAATTCCAAAACCGCGAGTAGGCCCCGTCGCGTCCGGGAAGGAGAACTTGCGAATCCTTTGAGCGACGAGTTCGGAGGATTCGACGGTGCAGTCGCCATGTTTCGCTAATATGGGACCGTAATTGGGTTATCAATTGCGTACGGAGAGGGTCCTGCTCACCTGGATCCCCTTCAAGATAATCCGCCAATTCCCGTGCCAGTCCCGTCAGATGCTGGTCAGTGGGGGCCATTTCCCCAATGCTTTCCACTGCCTGTTTCATGAAGCGGTTCGGCTCGTCAAATTGCAGTGCCGACAGCACTTCAGCAACACGTTGTCGTTCCCGCACTCGCTCTTGAAACAGCTCCGGATTGTCCAGCGAATACATTGCAGGGTCCAGCAGGTGCAGCATGGCGAGAAAGCCGCGTTCATTGTGCAGGGCCGGTGTAGCGGAAAGCAGCAGCAATTTCCGGTCGAGTGGTTCCGTGATCTTCGCGACCAGATCGAAAAGAGCAACCTCTGCTGCAACACGAGACCAGGCATAAGCTGCCAGATGGTGTGCTTCATCGATCACGATCATCCGGGCATCCTGTCCGAATGCCTCGATTCGCTCACGATCACCCAAAGCAACCAGATGAATCGAACGGTCCAGTTGATCTTCCAGGAAAAATCTCGACCGCAACTCTTCTCGCCATTGCCTCAAGAGAGATGTCGGCAAGATGATGAGAACACGATGCCCAGTAGGATCATCAAGGACATGCTGCCGAATCAGTACTCCCGCTTCAATGGTCTTGCCGAGTCCGACCTCATCGGCGAGCAAATAGCGCTGCACGGAGTCCTGCAATACGCGTCGCACGACGGCCACCTGATGCTTCTCAATGTCAATCGCGGAGGAAAGTATTGCTGTCATTCCGCCACAAGCACGCCTCTGACTGAATATTGATCTGACAAAACCGGCGCGTCCGGCATGCCAAAAAGCGGTTTCGTTGAGTCCGAAAGCGAGCTGGTCTGTCGGATCCGCAATCGGTTGCAGCCACCGTGTTCGCAACTCAGACTCCGGAATAAGCCTCCTGTCGTCGTTTGGGAATTGTACTAGGTATCTGTGATCCCCTGCCTGGTAATCAAGAACTCGTCCGATTTGCCATTCCAACGTTTCGGGAACTTTCAAATAGACTCTATGCTCTTGTTCCAACCGAACTGGTCGCACTGTGCTCAGGGGCACCGATTGAACCGAAGGGGTTTCAATCGCCGGGGATTCAAAATACTCAATAATTACCTCTTCTCCAATCACCTCAATGAACCGACCGGTTCCAAAAAGGTTTGCTGTGGAGGAAACAAATTGCCCAGGACACATTGTACGACGAACTTTTTTCTGCATCCGATTCTCGCACTATCACGGGAACTCAAGTGTCCACTGCCCCTGAAATCAGCAAACTCTTTTGAGAATCTCCTCAAGCAACGTTGAAGTACCCGCCGGAACACCCCGCTCGCTGAGCACCTCGCACAGTCGAAGTCTAACAAAACTGAGGACGACACAACAGGATCAGGCAATCAACAAATGCTGCGTAAACTCCATCGAGAACGATTGAGGACGAATCGTATGTACATATTCTCCGGACATGCCGATGTTCGGGCGTTGCCGACAGTACTGGCGGAATCACCACACACCGTGACCTCACGGGGGACGCAAGCGGCAGCATTAGTGGTTCCCGACGTTCATTCCAGCTTTGCCCGGGTCTTTTCTGCGGGTGAGAACCCGGAACCCGTCAGTCGCGTCTCCAACCAACTGGGAACCGCATCTAGACGCATCGACCCTGCACGACTGCTTTGAAGTCCACCGTCAAACCGAACCTGCCACTTCGGTAGATCGCTGTCTGTCACCAACAAAGATACGTCCAGGGACCGCATTCGGCCCCCTTCAGTGTTGACGGTAGAATGGATTCAAAGGGGAGCAGGGTAAATTACAGACCGAACTTCCTGCCCCCTCCGACCAGTCTCGCGGCGTGTTTTTTCGGCCAAAAATCAGTCACAGACACCATCGAATCCCTCCCGCAGGTAGTCCCGACGCTTGCCGAACTGCCGCGTTTCCAGAAAGCAACGGGACTTCTGGATGCTGCGCCAGTCTTACTCTGGCCATTCCAGATCGGGTGATTTGAAGGGACCGGAACGTCCAGCGACTGTGTGCGCGAATCTCTTGACATCCAATCCGAAAGCCTCTGCAACCGACCCCGCATTCGGCCAAATGCCCCCAGTTACAGCAACCAACCGCCCCACCGCCCGTACCAACAGTTTACCAATCGGGAACCGATTCTTCTGCGTCACCGACGACAGGCGGAAGCAGTAAAGGGCAGTCAGGGCACGTCATGAGACTGTGATTCGCCCGATCGACGTCCTTTCATTCGTCGAATCCGAGACATAATCAATCCAAGTCTCGCTGGCTCGATCGACCTTGATTTTCCGGTCCACTTTACAGAGGCTCACATATCCTCGTAACAAGTCGAATAAGTGCTTATTGATATTGTGTTTAACTGCACTTTGTGTGCGGCCCTATTAGGTGCAGTTAGACAATTTAATTGAATATCAGTTGCTGCTTGACACACACACGCACCCATTTGTAGTTTGTGGCGAGTTCGTATTGCCAGCTTGAGAGCACTTGTTGCAGAAGACGGCCAAGGAGAATCCAGTTGGGAAATGCGATTGTCTTGTTGAGTGGTGGATTAGACTCTTCAACATTGCTTGCGGTCGCTCTGTCGAAGGGGTTCAAAGTCTCAACCTTGTCCTTTGACTACGGGCAACGCCATAGGTCGGAATTGACGGCAGCGAGAATGATTTCGATTTCATCCGGCGTCCTCGACCACTTAGTCATTAAAATCGATCTGTGTGGGTTCGGTCGATCCGCACTGACCGACGCGATCGACGTTCCAACAAATCGTTCTGTTGAAGAGATGAACGCGACGGTTCCTCTTACATACGTGCCTGGTCGAAACACGATTTTTTTATCGTATGCACTGGCCCTCGCTGAAGTCCGGGAGGCTGACGACATCTTCGTTGGGGTGAATGCGCTCGACTACGGAGGCTACCCCGATTGCCGTCCTGAGTACATCGCTGCTTTTCAAAATATGGCTCGCCTCGCAACGGCAAGGTCGGTGACCGGCGATCGCGCAGTGACCGTACACGCACCTCTGATTCAAATGACCAAAGCCGAGATTATTCGACTTGGCTTGAGTTTAGGTGTTGAGTTTAGTCGAACCATCAGTTGTTACCAGGCAACGGAAAATGGACTTGCCTGTGGCAAGTGTGACGCCTGTATTCTTAGACGACAAGGCTTTGAGCTGAGCGGTTTCGCTGATCCGACGCGGTACATTGAATCGGAAATGGTGACCCCATGAGTTACTCGGTCAAAGAAATCTATTACACCCTGCAGGGGGAGGGGGCATACTCTGGTCGTCCTGTAGTTTTCTGTCGATTCACAGGATGCAACTTATGGTCTGGGCGTGAGGGGGATCGTGCCAGTGCTGTTTGTCAATTCTGTGATACTGATTTTATTGGTACGAATGGACCTCGCGGAGGTGTATATCCGAGTGCAGAGCATCTTTCCCGGGTGATTGATGACTGCTGGCCGATCCGGAAAGAGGATGATTGCACTGGCAGGAAAATGGTTGTGTTCACAGGCGGGGAGCCGTTGTTGCAACTGAACTCTGATCTGGTCGATGCCTTGCATGCGTTGAGTTTTGCGGTCGCAATCGAAACCAATGGAACACAGCTGCCTCCAGCAGGAATCGATTGGATTTGCGTAAGTCCCAAGGCGAATGCGCCGCTGGTCCTCACAACGGGTGATGAGCTGAAGTTGGTTTATCCGCAAGTTGGTGTCGATCCCACTCGATTCTCAGCGCTCTCTTTTCACCGTTTCTTCCTTCAACCAATGGACGGCCCATCTCTGGAGGAGAACACTCAATTGGCAGTCAGGTATTGCCTTGAGCATCCGAGGTGGGAGTTGAGTCTTCAGGCACACAAGATGATTGGACTGCCGTAAGGCAGGGTTCAGCATATGGATCTGTATAAAGAGTTTCGGTTTGAGGCCGCTCACCGACTGCCGCATGTACCGGAGGGACACAAATGTGGTCGCCTGCACGGTCACTCATTCCGTGTTGAGATCCATGTTGAGGGGCCGGTTGATCCCTTCACCGGGTGGGTCATTGATTTCGCCGAAATCAAGGCTGCTTTCAAGCCGCTTTATGAGCGATTGGACCATTACTATCTGAATGACATTGAAGGTCTTGAAAACCCGACCTCTGAGAATGTGGCGATTTGGATCTGGCGCAATTTGAAACCGTCGCTGTCATTGCTCTCAAAGGTTGTCGTCTGCGAGACCTGCACCTGTGGTTCCACATATCGGGGTGAGCACGAGTAATGAATCGTCCCCAGCAGCAACTCCAGGTGTCATGATGATCGACGTTGTTAATGTCATTGTGACTTGTGCCAAGGACAAGCGGCACGCAGTGGCAGATGATTGCCAATTACGGAATGTTCCGGGGACCTCGGTTCAGGAACGTATCCACGAGTGGCAGGCGCGCACCAACCGTCACTGGAATACGTCCGTACGTGTCGCCGACTTGTATGCTGGCGACCATTGGGCAACTGTCCGAGCTTTCGATTCATCACGCTTCGGACTTGATGTCTGGGTCTGCTCGGCGGGATACGGACTGATCCACTTCGATGATTGTGTTGCTCCCTATGCAGCCACATTTTCACGCAATCACCCAGATTCCGTTGTTGCTACACTTTCCGAGAACACTCGACTCGGCGCCGCACAAGAGTGGTGGGAAGCGACTGCCTCCAAATGGAAGTCGCGATTCAGAGACCGTCCGAGAAGCCTGACCGATTTGATCGCGACTTATCCGCGCCGTTCATATTTGGTTGTTACATCGGAAACCTACATGCGGGCTATTGTGCATGATCTTCGCGAAGGAGTACGACATCTCGCCGATCCAGACCAATTGGCCATTGTCTGCGCAGGGATGAAGCGCATTGATGGGCTGGATCAGCATCTTGTCCCATGTGATGCACGAATGCAGGGGGCGCTGGGTGGCGCAAGACGATCACTGAATACGCGGCTGGCAGCGAAGATAATTCGAGAGTCTCAACAACCGCCGCATGCGAAAAGCCTGATGAAGCAGTACCAAAGGTTTCTGGGACAGCAACCTCCCATAGCAAAGTACAATCGACAACCACTGTCTGATGAGGAAATCAAACAGTTTATTCGAAAGCAACTGGAGATCGATGGCAATGCAAAGCATACTCCCATGCTGAGGCTATTGCGACAATCCCAGATGGCATGCGAGCAGAAGAGGTTCGCAGTTCTTTACCGAGAAGCCATGGAGGCATTCAATGGCTAGTCAAAGACATGGCAGAAAGCCAATTTTGCGTCGAGCACTCCGCATCGATCAGAATCCGCAGCACCCCCTTTACATGTTCTCACTATCAAGTGATGAACTGTTGCAAGTTGCTGACATCTCTCGGCTTACTCGAGACGAATCAGGCAATCTCATCGGATATCAGCGTCCAGATGTTAGACAGCATGTACAGAACATCGTCGACTATCTGGACTCTGGAGAAATCATTTTTCCAAACTCCATAATTCTTGCGCTATCCTCAAAAGTGAGGTTCAAACAGAGTCGCGGACCGGGAACAGACGATGGCTTCGCAAAGGCCGGAACGCTCGAAATCTCCATTCCTTCCAGAGACGGTCCGAAGCCAGCTTGGATCGTTGATGGACAACAACGTGCGCTCGCGTTAACCAAATGCCAACGCCGAGATCTACCTATTCCGATCAATGCTTTCATCGCTGATGAAGTCGATCTGCAACGTGACCAGTTTCTGAGAGTAAACAGTACCAGGCCACTTCCCCGCGGATTGATTACTGAACTGCTTCCCGAAGTCAGTAGCAACCTGCCGGCCAATCTCTCAACAAAAAAAATCCCTTCCGCGATTTGTGACTGGTTGAATCGGGAGAAAACCTCGCCTTTCCATGGATTGGTGCAACGAGCATCGACTTCCAAGGAAGATAAAGCCAGTACCGTGATTGCCGACAACTCAATTGTCAAAATGATTGAGGAAAGCTTGTCCCAGCCATCGGGTTGCCTGTTTCCTTACCGCAACATTGCCACTGGTGAAACCGACTTCGATGGAATCGTGATGCTGCTTGTCTCGTATTGGTCTGCTGTGCGTGAGGTGTTTCCTGATGCTTGGGGAAAACCAGCAACCAAAAGCCGACTCATGCACGGAGCGGGTATTCGATCGATGGGGAGATTAATGGACAGGATTATGCCTGTTGTTGATCCACGAAAACCAAGTGCAAAGGATGACGCAGTCAGGGAAATCAAACTTGTCGCACCGATTTGCCGGTGGACTTGCGGGCGTTGGGATGAAATGGACGGCCTGAAATGGAATGACCTCAACAATGTTCCAAGGCACATCAACATGCTCAGCAATGTGCTTATCAGAGGTTACTTGCAGGCGAAGGGAACCAGATAATCATGCAGTTCTTTTTCCCGGACAGCCAGGATTTGGTCGATCCAAGCTTCGACTTTGCGACAGAGAAAAGATCAGACACACGGGTGCGCCAACGGGATGACCTCTACGCCCATGAGATCTTCAAGAACATTCCCTATGACGGGATGCTCGTTTCAAAAGCCATTGTCGAAGGAGCGGGCCAATCGACAGGTCGCTACACACTCGGCCAGCAACGACGCTTCTCAGTCGGCGGCGTTAAGGCGTTCCTGCGGGTTCCTCCTTCGATGAAGGTCATGGGGGACTGCGGCGCATTCACCTACGTCAAAGAAGAGGTTCCCCCCGTTGGCGTCGAGGAAGTGACACGTTTCTATCAAGACGCAGGGTTCGACTATGGAGCCTCAATTGACCATGTTATTCTGGAATACAACCCTGCCTGGGATCATAACCTGCCCGGGATCGAAGCCGTTCCAGCCAAATGCCTTAAAAGGCAGGACATCACGCTCGCAATGGCACGCGACTTCAGGCAGCACTGCATGAGAGAGCGCGTGACGTTCGAACCACTTGGTGTTGCTCAGGGATGGAGTCCGAATTCGTATGCACAATCCGTGAGTGCGCTTCAAAAGATGGGCTATCGCTACATTGCTCTTGGCGGGATGGTTCCCTTGAAGACTTCAGAAATCATTGCAGTCCTCACTGCCTGTTATCCACGACTGCGCTCTGATACACGACTTCATCTTTTTGGCGTGACACGCCTGACGCACATCCCGGAGTTTCGTTCATTGGGAGTTGTGAGTTTCGATAGCACCTCGCCGTTACGACAGGCATTTAAAGAAGACAGGGGTAATTACTACAGTCGCATCAAAGATGAGTTTGGAAATGAAAAGAGTTACACCGCCATTCGTGTTCCGCAGGTTGATGTCAACGTCCATCTCAAAAATCGGATTCTGTCTGGACAAGTCAAACAAGGCGAGGCGTTCCGCCTCGAGAAGGAGTGCTTGAATGCCCTCCGCGCGTATGACAAAAAACCATACCACCGCAAAGAACTGATTCAACTGCTAATCGACTATCAGTCACTGTTTGGCAATCTGCGTAACTATGCAATTGAGTACGATCAGATTCTGAAGGACCAACCCTGGAAAGAATGCAATTGTGAGGTCTGCAGGTCACTTGGCATTAATGCCGTGATTTTCAGAGGCGCGGAACGCAATCGCCGACGAGGATTTCATAACCTCCACGTCACCTATCAGCGGCTGAAATCCGCAAACCGGCGAAAGATTCCCACGCATGCGTGAAGGAAAGAGCTGTGTCCGCGTGTAATTGCGATTTCGCAGTGACTGCTGGACTTCACATCACCTGCGATTTACAGTACATCGCACAGTTTGTTCCTCACTTGACCCTGTGGGACAGGACAATGGACTGGTTTCAGCAGGATTCGCGAACTCTTCCTCTTTCACCTGGCCACGTCAATTAAGAGTATCTCGTAACAGGCAACACGATGACGAACCGTCAGACTGAGAATCGCCGAGCAAACATCGTCACACTCGAATTACCGGCCCTTGAAATTCGCCAGGGGACAAATCGTCGCCTATACAGTTTCGCAGTCGATGGGAAGAGGCTCCACGATTTCTGCACTGTGTCGCGAGTCAGTCGTCACGATGGTGAAGGATTGAGTGGCTATCAGCGTCCCGAAGTCGTGTCGCACATTACCCAAATCAAGGACTATCTCGAGTCTGATAATCCATTGCTTCCTAACGCGATCGTCATTGCCTTCAATGAGAGCGTACGATTCAAACCGGCAGCGGGGAGTAAGCCTGGGATTAGTCGTATGGGCTCTCTTTTCATTCCAATCGATCTCGAAGCTCCGGATTCTGAAAAGCCGGGCTGGATTGTCGACGGCCAGCAAAGAACAGCCGCACTCCGCGACGCTCGTATTGAATCATTTCCTGTCTGTGTTGTCGGATTTGTTGCTGATGGCTATGAGGAACAGCGACAGCAGTTCATCCTGGTCAACGCGACGCGACCGCTGCCAAAGGGCCTAATCTACGAACTGCTTCCATCCACCGACGGGAAACTCCCTCTTGCTCTGGCTCGACGCAAGGTGCCATCGCTGATTGCGGAACATCTGAACTACGATCAAGACTCACCCCTTGCAGGGATGATCCGAACCCCGACAAATGGGACAGGAGTGATTGCTGACAACTCAATCTTAAAGATGCTTGAGAATAGCTTGACTGATGGCGTTCTTTACAATTTCGAAAATCTGGATGAGCAACTGGAAGTAATCAAAGAATTTTGGGAGGGGGTTAAACGCCTATTTCCAGATGCATGGGGAAAGCCTCCGCGTTTATCCCGCCTGATGCATGGGGCCGGGGTGATTTCCATGGGCTTTCTTATGGACACAATCGCTGATCGTTACCTCTCGAAGCAGAAATTGACAGCCAAGCTATTCCAGCAGGAATTAGAGCCGCTGCGAAAATCCTGCCATTGGACAGAGGGATACTGGGACTTTGGTGGCGGTGAGACGCTCAAGTGGAATGAATTACAGAATGTTCCACGCCATATTCAGATGCTCTCCAGTCATCTCCTGAAAATGTACCGATCGTTGCCAGCAAAGTAGCCATGATGAAACGCAAGACAGTTGTTGTCTTCTCAGGTGGACTCGATTCAACAACTCTGCTGTATCATCTGATCGCATTAGGCTACGAAGTCAAAGCGATTTCTTTTGACTACGGGCAGCGACATCGCAAAGAGTTGGATGCCGCTCGTGCTAGTACCTCTCAGGTATCGATTGAACACAGAATCATCAACATCTCTGGGCTCGCCGAAATACTTGGCGGGAATGCACTCACAAATAATAAATTGGCAGTACCACACGGTACGTACTCAGTGGAAACGATGCAGATTACTGTTGTTCCGAATCGCCATATGATCATGCTGTCGATTGCAACTGCCTGGGCCATCGCTTTGGAATTCGACTCGGTTGCTTTTGGAGCACACTCAGGCCAATACAGAGATATTGTTGAAAGTCGTGTTTGGGTGAAAGGGAAAAAGAGGCGGCGTATCCTGCAGTAGCAAGTCCGCTCACCTGCCCCAACATGGGGCAAGAAAGATACGCCACCCATGCGACAAAGTAAGACGAAATTGATGC
>JBKDUK010000384.1:0-2415 GCA_046339535.1 Planctomycetaceae bacterium
GAAGTATACTATGCCTGGGAATGGCGGGCGACGAACCTGGGCACGTCCGGCATGCCGGGGGAGGAGCCTTCGAGCCGGTCGCCGGCACCGGCCGTCGCGGTCGTGACGGTGGTGACGGGGCCGGCGACGGAAACGGCGCCGTCCCGGCCTCCCCGGGCGGCGCGGGGTCATGTCCTCCCATGCTATGGGTGCAGTAGTCGCGCGATGTGGGCCCGCCGCCCGTGTCCGCCGTTCCGTGTCCGTGCACCGAATCCCTGTGGTGGAGCGAATCGAGATGAGGTTCAAGCGCGCGATCGTGTGGGTCGGGATCGTCGGACTGGCGACGGCGACCGGGTGCACCAAGACGAAGCCGGCCGATCGTCCGGCCCAGCAACCTCCGGAAGTGGTCCTCGGGGAGCAGGTCACGAAGGACGCGCCCCGGGTGCCCCCCAAGCCCACCCCCCAGGCGGAGGCCGTCGACGGCGGGGAGCCGGTCGCCAAGGACGCGCCGAAGGTGCCCCCCAAGCCCGCCCCGAAGCCTGATGCCGCGGAGAAGCCCGCCGACAATCCCGCCCCGCCGCCCGCCACCGAGACGCCGAAGGGTGCGGCCGCCGCTCCCGCCGGCGCCGCGGCGGACGCGGCCGCCCCCGGCGCCGCCGCCGTGGCCGATCTCGTCGCGCGACTCTCCACCGCCGCCGACGAGGATGGTCGTGTGAAGGCGATCGACGACCACGCCGCGCTCGGCCAGAACGCCCTGCCGGCGATGGAGAAGCTGCTTTCCGCCGCCGGCGACGAGAACGTCCGCGTCCGCTGGCATGCGGCCCGGGCCCTGGGCGCGATCGGCGAGGACGCCCTCCCGGCGATCGGCAAGCTCGTGTCGCTGCTGCGCGACGCCGACCCGATCGTCGCCACCCAGGCGGCGGCCGCGATCGGGGCGATCCGCGCCGACGACGACCGCAAGGAGATTCCGGCCGACGCCCTCCAGGCCTACGCCGCCGCCGCCGGGGCGCTCGCGGAGGCGACCGTCCACCCCGATGCCCGCGTCCGCCGGGCCTCGCTCCGCGCGGTCTCGAGGCTGGAGGCCGATCCCGGGAAGCTCGCCCCGCTCGTCAATCGTCAGTTGGCCGACGCCGAGCCGGCGGTGGTGATGGAATCGCTCCAGTCGCTCGCCGACCTCGGCGCCGATGCGGTCCCGCTCTTGATCGAATCGCTCAAGGATCCGAAGGCCCGCTACTGGGCCACCGTGGCCCTCACGGAGATCGGTCCCGACGCCGCCCCGGCCGCGGCTCCCCTCACCGCCGCCGCGGTGAACGGCGAGACCGAGGAACGGCTCCAGGCGATGCTGGCCCTGGCCGCCATCGGCGAGCCCGCGGCCGAGGCCGCCGACGAACTCGCCACGGTCCTCGACTCCCCCGACGCCGCCGTCCGTTCCGCGGCCGCCTTCGCGCTCGGCCGGATGCGCGGCGCGGCGGCCGACGCGGCGCTCGAGAAGGCGAGCACCGACGCCGATCCCTTCCTCTCGGGCATCGCCTCCTGGGCCCGGGCCCGGATCCATCCGGAGGACAAGGCGCTCGTCTCGAAGTCGCTCGGGATCCTCACCGGCGCGCTCGACGGCGACCGGCCGAACGCCCGGATCGCGGCGATGTCGGCGATCTCCGATCTCACCGACAGCCTCGACGACGCCGACGAGGCCGCCGTCGCGGAGAAGTTCGCGACGCTCCTCGGGGATGCCAACCCCGAGGTTCGCGGCGCCGCGGCGACGGCGATTGTGCGTCTCGGGCCGACGGCGGTCGCCGCGCTCGAGAAGTCCCTCGCCAATCCCGAGGTCCGGACGCTGGCGGTGGAGCTGCTCGCCGCCTCCGGTTCGAAGGCCAAGGAGGCGGTCGACACCCTCGTCGTCGCCCTCGGCGACGCCGATCCGGCGCACCGGGGCGACGCCGCGGTGGCGCTCGCCGCGATCGGGCCCGACGCCGCCGAGGCGGTGCCGGCCCTCGTGAAGGTCGTCGAAGGGGGCGCCGCCGACGACGCCTCGCGCTATCCGGCGATCTTCGCCCTCGGCCGGATCGGTGCGGCCTCGGCGCCGGCCACCGCGCTGCTCCGCGGGCTGATGGCCAAGGCGGATGATCCGATGGCCCAGGCGGTGTCGGCGTGGGCGCTGCTCAAGATCACCCCCGACGACGAGAAGCTGATCGCCGAGGCGGTGCCGCTGCTGCGGAAGGGGCTGCGGAGCGAGCGGGACCTCGTGCGGCTCGAGGCCGTCGCCGCGCTCGCCGAGCTGGGCAAGGCCGCGGCGAGCGCCGTGCCGATGCTCGAGCTCATGTCGGAGGACGACCCCCTCCCGGCCGTCCGCAAGGCCGCCGCCGCCGCCGCCGCGAGGATCAAGGCGGCGAAGTGACCTCCGCGGGCGGGGCTTTGCGGCCCGACGCCCGTAAAAGC
>JBKDUK010000385.1:0-5004 GCA_046339535.1 Planctomycetaceae bacterium
ACAGCATCGCCACCCCGTGCTGACCGGCAATCGCCGCTCCAATCGCACTGGTGATGTGGTCGTAACCCGGGGCAATGTCGGTCACCAGGGGACCCAGCACGTAGAACGGAGCCCCATGACAGACCTCGATCTGCCGCTGGACGTTCATCGGAATCTGGTCCATCGGCACATGGCCGGGGCCTTCGATCATCACCTGGTTGTTCTTCTTCCAGGCTCGGGTGGTCAGTTCACCCAGCGTATCCAGCTCGGCGAACTGGGCTTCGTCCGAAGCGTCGGCCAGACATCCGGGACGCAGGCCATCCCCCAGACTCCACGTGACATCGTACTGGTACATGATGTCGCAGAGGTCTTCGAAATGGGTGTACAGCGGATTCTGCAGCCGGTGGGCCATCATCCACTGCGCCATCAGCGAGCCCCCGCGGCTCACAATGCCCGTGATCCGCTTGAGCGTCTTCGGCAGGTGCTCGATCAGCACGCCGGCATGCAGGGTCATGTAATCGACCCCCTGCTTCGCCTGATGCTCGACCATGTCGAGCATGTGCTGCGGCTTCAGATCCAGAAAATCCTTGAGGTTCTGCACCACCTGGTAGATGGGAACCGTCCCGATCGGCACAGGCGAGGCGTCGATGATCGCCTGCCGGATGGTGTCAATCGACCCGCCGGTCGACAGATCCATCACCGTGTCGGCTCCAAAGTGAACAGCCGTATGCAGCTTCTCGAGTTCCCCCTGGATATCGCTGGTGACGGCACTGTTGCCGATGTTGGCGTTGATCTTGCACCGGGCGGCGATGCCGATGCCCATCGGCTCGAGCTTCTTCTTCAGATGCACCTTGTTGGCCGGGATGACCATGCGGCCAATGGCCACTTCATCGCGGATCAGCTCGGGAGAGAGCTCCTCGCGACGGGCAACGTATTCCATTTCGGGGGTGATCTCTCCCCGACGGGCAGCTTCGATTTGGGTCATGCTGAGATGCGCGCTGGCGCAGAAAGAGCAAGAGTGAACAGACTGCAATCCATCGTAGTTGGCGGGACCTCAATGTCAACGAGCGTTCGACACCTCGCGAGCAGTCGGTCGAGTTTTCCGCCTGCTTGAGATAGACTCCGGGACCTGCGGAATTGGGTCGCGAAGGCGTACCCGGTCCCCGTGCCCCCCCACTTCACTCTCCCCTTCCCGACCGATTTCCCAACCCGACCCGCAATGACTTACGACGTGTATGGAGTGGGCAATGCCCTCGTTGATATCCAGGCCCAGGTCCCCGACGCGGTGATTGCCGAACTGGGCTTCCAGCGGGGCATCATGACCCTGGTCGACGAGGGAGTGCAGCGCCGGGTGCTGGCCGCCCTGCAGGGAACCCCGTTCTCGCGCTGTGCCGGGGGTTCGGCCGCCAACACCATCATCGCCGTCGCCGATTTCGGAGGCCGGGCGGCCTACGCCGGCAAGGTCGGTCCCGACGAACTGGGGCGGTTCTTCCTCGACGACATGCGGCAACTGGGGGTGACCATCGAAGTCAGCCCCGCGGCGGGAGACACCGGCACCTCGGTCATCCTGATCTCCCCCGATGCCCAGCGGACCATGCTGACCCACCTGGGAATCAACGGCCAGCTCTCGCCGGCCGACATCCAGGAATCGGCCATCCGCAACGCGAAGTACGTCTATGTCGAAGGCTACCTGTTTGGCGGCTCCTCCAGCCAACGGGAAGCCGCCCTGTTGACCATGGAACTGGCCAAGAAAAACGGGGTCAAGGTCGCCTTCACCGTTTCGGATCCTTTCCTCATCAGCCTCCATCGCGACCTGTTCTGGTCGCTGATCGAGGGGCCGGTCGACCTGCTGTTCTGCAATCTCGAAGAGGCCCGGGCTCTCACCGGTCGTCAGGATCCGGTCGAATGCGCCAGTGAAATCCACCGCAATGCCGAGAATGTGGCCCTCACCCTGGGAGCCGACGGCTCGCTGCTGATGCACGAGGGGAAGGTCATTCCCGTTGAAGGCGTCTCCACCGCCGCCATCGACACCACCGGGGCGGGAGACATGTATGCCGGGGCCTTGCTCTACGGCATCACCAACGGCCTCTCCTGGAAGCAGGCGGGCCACCTCGCGTCGCACGCCTCGGCCCGCGTCGTGTCGCAACTCGGCGCCCGGTTGAAGCAGAAATTCACCCCCGCCGAAGTGGCCCAACTGCTGGGCTGAGCGGTGTTGGACCAGCGCTGAGCGGGGCGCGGAACTGGCCCCGTCAGCGGCGGTGGCCCGAGAGGTTCTGGCCGAGCCGCGGGCGGTTCGACCAGAGCCCGACCGGGTTGCTGACCGTCAGGTTGGCGACAGCACCCGGCCCAGTTCCCAGCCGCTCAGAAACGCCCCCTCAACCCGCGGACCACCACACCAGTCTCCGCAGGCGCTCAGGCGCAGCCCGGCATCGTGCAGGTACCGGCTCGACAGCGGCGCGGGGGGAATGGCGAACTTCCAGCGCTGGCTGGAAGAGGCCCGCACCTCGCGTGGTGCGATGTCGAGCGCCTGCCAGAGCGCCTCGCGCAGCCAGGCGTCGACCGTCGCGGGGCTCTCATCGAACGCCGCCTGAGACCACTCGGGACTCGCGTGCAGCACCCAGCATTCGGCCGCAGAACGCCCCGGCTTGCTGCGGTTGTTCGCGATCCACCGCAGGGGCGAATCGGCGACGAAGGCCCCCTCGAAATCGACCGGCAACGCCTCGGCGAACTGCAGCAGCAGGGCCCAGCAGGGAGACAGCGACACTTCCGCCATCTCCGACAGGAACCCGACTGGTTGCTCGCGCAGCAGCTCACTCCCCTGGGGTGCCGGGAGCGCACACACCACCTGCTGATACGGTCCGCACAGCCCGGTCGATTCGGCCTGCAGCCACCATTCCGTCCCCCGACGCTCCAGCCGGGTGACCCGTTCAGAGAGGTGAATCGGCAACCCTTCCGCCAGCACTCCCGCCAGCGCGCTCATCCCGGGAACGCCCACATACCGTCGGCCGGGCGAAGGTTCGGGAGAAATCCGTCCGTTGCACAGCGAGACCAGCCGGCCCGTCCACTCGGCCACCCGCCCCCGCTCCAGACTGGGCCGCAGCCACTCCTCGAATTCTGCCTGCCGCACGGTGAAGTACTGCGCCCCATGGTCAAATTCGACACGATCGAATTCGAGCCCCCCTTCCAGCCGGCGGGTCGCCACACGTCCCCCGGGCCGGCGCCCCTTGTCGAACAACTGCACCGTGCGGCCAGCCGCCTGCAGTTGTCGGGCACAGGCGAGGCCGGCAATTCCCGCCCCGACAATCGCAAATTCGGCACTGGTAGGTTGGGTCACAAGGGAGTTCCTGGAATGCGCAGAGCGGTCATCAGAGAAGCGAGCCGGGGAACCACGCCTGACGGCAAGTCACCCCGGCGCAAGAATCGCAGAAAGATATAGTTCACACCGCCCCGGCTGGCGAAGGACCACGGCCCCTCCCGATCGCAATAGCGCATCGCAAACCCTCAGACGGCCGCAATCACACCCGCGAAAGGAAGGCCGGAAACAGCCTGCGGCACGACGTTCGACCGCACCTCACGAAGCCGGTTTCTTGACCGTCAACAGAGCCCATACGGTGATGAACAGAATCACGTGCAACACGGCGGCGAGAGTCGCCACGCCGTAGATGGTCTGGGCCGAGTCATCGGGGCGCGACTTCCGCTTGAGAATCTTCGTCGCCAGCACGTTGCAGACCCAGTTCCAATGCAACATCACATGCACCAGCAAGACCACGGCGCAGGTGCAGATGGCCCCGAATTGAATCCGGAACCAGCTGTCATACTCCCAGCCCCACAGCGTCCACCCCGCCGCCTTCGTGGGAGGGGGAAACACCGCCACCAACAGGGTGCTGACGACCCCCACTGCCGTCACGGCGACCAGGGCGAGGGTGTCGAGCCAGAAATTCACGGTCACCAGCGACCGCGTCCGACCTTTCGATTCAGTCGCCAGTTCTCCCGACTCGGCCTCCGCTGGTTTCGGTCGGCCTGTTGGTTCCGCCTGCATGCACGTCTCTGAATTTCAGACAGCGTTTCCTGGAACAACGCCCTCCCACGCGGCCCCCCCGTCAACCCAACATCCGCTCCCGCAAAACCCGATCACCGACAGCCCCTCCCTCACCCGTCCACGCCACTCCCATTCGTTCGCAATCCGATCGACAGATGAGTAACGAGGGACGAGGGACGGGGAACTCGTCCCGGCGGACCGCCCCCGGGCATCAGTCCACCGTGCCGCTCGCCCGCACAAACCGCTGACCACTCAGGAATTCCCGGGTCAGGCTGCGGCCACGGGCACACCTCGGCGGAACGTGCGCCGGGTTCACGGAGGGTTGCCGAGTTCCCGCTGCAGCGCCGGAAACAGGTAGCGCAGCACATACGCCGACGAGCAGATCCAGAACACGATCCACGCCACCCGCACATACCACGGAATCACGTGGCCCACGTAGGTGTGGTAACGCCCTTCTTCGACCGGGGTCGGCAATTCCGCTTCGTTCATCGCATCACCATTGGCAGCGACTTTTCTTCCGGCCCCGACATCACTGTCGCCTCGAATCCGGATCTCAAGGTCCAAGTATACCCGCCAGGTCATTTCCCGGGGGAGGTCCCGGTTTGTTTCCCAAGAGTGAAAAGCTCCCCCTCCCCCCGCGCCCACTCGACTTGGTGCTTCCCAATCCCACCCCGCTGTTGTCCCTGCTGTTGTCCCCGGGCCGCAGCCCCTGTGGTGGACCTGCCGGGGGGTGGGGGCATCTGGTATTCTGCTGTGCCTGGAACGGGGCAGCGGGAGTCTCCGGCCGGTGGACAAGTATCCCCCGTGCCAGGGCGGGGCAGCAGGGGTTTCCCCGACAATCTCCGAACCTTGCGCGGTCCAGACGGGTCTGAGGCAAGATGCCGCCTCTCCCCGGGCGAGCCGTGCTCCCCGAGAGTCTCCCCCTTCCCTTCCCCAACCCACCGTCGTCGCCCGAACCTCGATGACGCCCCTGTGGTTTCAGTTCC
>JBKDUK010000386.1:0-10861 GCA_046339535.1 Planctomycetaceae bacterium
CATCCCGCCCGTGGTGACAGACCTCCAGGTCTGTCAGGCCAAGGCGCCTGGCCTTGCGAATCGACCTGCTGTCGGACACTGAGCACGGTGGAAGTGACACTCAGACGGCGCCGAGTCGTCGGGCTACGTGAGTTTGACGCACAGGCTGACAAGCCTGTGCCACATCCCGCCCGTGGTGACAGACCTCCAGGTCGGTCAGTCCAAGTCGCCCGGCCTTGCGAATCGACCCGCTTTCGGACACTGAGCACGGTGGAAGTGACACTCAGTCGCCGCCGAGTCGTCGGGCTACGTGACTTTGACACACAGGCTGACAAGCCTGTGCCACATCCCGCCCGTGGTGACAGACCTCCAGGTCTGTCATGAATCGGCTGTCGTTGAGTCGATCCCGCCGGGAGACCGTGACTTTCGGTTGGTCTCCCGGGGCTGTTTCGGGCTGGGAGCCGGCCAGAGGTCGATTTCACCCCGAAAGGCGAACGACAGACTTCCCCACTCTATTCCTCGAAGTTGGTCAGGTCATCCCGCTCGCTGCCGGCCAGCATTTCCACTTCGCCGGTGGTCGTGTAGCGGCCTTCGGCCAACTGCGTGCGGATGGTTCGCTTGAGAGCAATCCGTTCGTCGGGCATCGCCCCGGCCACCAGAGTCATGTCCTCGACCTTGTACCGGCCGTTTTCACGCCGCAGCGTGACCTGGGCCCCCCGGCGACTGTTCCCCAGCACCACGACCGCACCATTCCCCCGCACGCTGATCGCCGAGAGCGAGTTCTTGAGGTAGGTTTCCGGAGCGGGATCGAACTGGGGGACCTCGTCGAGGTACCGCCACACCGAACGGGTGAAATCCTCGGCCACCACGGTGCGGACCCGCTTGATATCTCCCGATTCAAGGGCCAGGGCGAAGTTCGCGACGGGAATGACCGCCTCGAGGGTCGCCTTCAGCGACTGGGGATAGTCGGCCGCCGGAAGCATCACGTCGTCCACGCGGATCTGTCCCTCTTCATCACGCAACTGGTAGGTCACGGGTGTGCTGCCATGTTCGACCAGGATCTCGGTCAGCGGGCCCTTGAACAGCGTCTGCAGCACCTTGGGTTTCTCTGTCTGGAAATCCTCCAGCGGCATCCACGCGAAATGCTGGTCGGTGGTCGCCTGCCAGACCCGGTCCTTGAAGTCATGTGTCGAGTGATTCAGCAGGCCAGGCAAGTCCTGCTTCGCCAGTGCTTTGGCAAATGACTCCAATGCGGAGCGGCTGTTGGAGAGAGCCGAGAGCCGCTTGTCCTGGTTGCTCTTGAGTTCGTAAATGGTGACTTCGTTGACCAGATAGGTCGGCTTGTCATGGATGGTCTTCTCGGACATCCGGTCGAGGTTGATCTTTATCTCATCGTCGCCGTTGCGGACCAGGATGGCCGCGGTGTTGTCCTTGAGGTCGACCTCGAAGTCCTGCATGCTGGAGGGACCTTCCGGCAAGGGGACCTGCGAGAGGTCGGAATCCTTCAGTGAGCCGCGGAAGAACTGCGACTCGCACAGTTCGGCCAGTCGGGCCTTGTTCTGCTCGCGATAGCACTGCAGGAACCAGACAGCGGTTCCGAGAGCCGACGTCATGTCGCGCACCGAGGCGATTTCACCGGTTCCCTTGCGGGTCTCCAGCGAGATATCGTCGAGCTGCCACCGCGCATCGACCCGACGGTAGCGCAGCACCAGCTCGCCATCGCTGCGGGGAACGTTCACCACGGCGGTCTCTTCGCCAATCTTCTCATTGGGCAATACGCGGGCCTGCGGAGCGATGCCGGTGGTGAGCTTCTGAGACAACTGCCGGAAGTGCTCGGGATTGAGGCTGACCAGGGCCTGGCTGAATTCGGGAGTGGCGACGGTACCGATGTCGTTGCGGTCGCCGGTCCGCCAGGCGTTGATGGTGCGGTTGACCGCCACCAGAACTTCCAGGCGGGCCGAGAGGGTCTTGTTCTTCTCGATGTCTTCGCGGCGGAGGAATTCGTCGTCGACGACCCACCGCTTGGTGTCTCCGACGCGTTTCAGCAGGACGATGACTTCCCGTTTCTCTTCGCCGACCTGGACGGTGACTTTTTTCTCGATGGGGCGCGTGCGGTCGTCCTTCTCGGTGTCGACCGACTTGACCACCTTGATCTTCCCCTCGGGGAAGTCGATGAGGTCGAGGGCGTCGAACGTATCAGCTCCCCGGACAGCGCGGTTTTCAAAGTCGGACGAGACCTGTCCCCGCAGAGCGGCGAGATCATGTTTCTCGAGACTCTGGTGGAACGCCGTGATGACCCGGGTCTCGGTCATATGCGAGCAGCCAACCGAACCGGCGAGCAGACCCAGACCAGCGGCAAACGTGAGCGACGGGCGCGGCATGGCGACCATTCCTGGCGGGGAGAAAGGCGACGGGAGGGAAGCCGGACGGACCACAGGACCAGAACCGGGGAGGATTCGGGAAGGTCGTTTCGGCCGGTGGAGAGAGGACATCCGAACGCGAAGGGAACTCGTGGCGGCCCAGGTTGGCCGCGCGGGTGTGGGTCTTTTCTCACAACACCCCCAGGGCGTCAAGCACGGATGCCCAAGTGCCCGGGGAGTCTGTGTAGGAATTACAATTTCAGCCCCAGACACCCAATAAAAACGGGGCGGCGCCCCTGGGTTGGCATGGCTCTCCGGGCGCTGCCGAGGGGAAGGAGAGGTCGGAACGGTGGAGGGTGAGCCAGGTTCGAACGGTCATCCTGGGCGAGAAACCAGCGGCAAGAGCGACCCCAAATCTCCCATCCCGTCACGGGGTGGATTCCGCCCTTCAAGTCGTCATCCCAAGCAGTCGGGCGGACTGACGAGACAGTTTCCCTCAGGCCGCGTCGTCCAGGGACCGTGTCGAATCAATCAGCAGCCACATCAGTCCGGCGGCAATGTAGATCCCGGCAGCGACTGTGAACACGGGAACATAATTCTTCACCACGACGTCAGCGACGACCCGTTCACTGCGGGTGGCGATCAGCCCGAACAGCATGGGGAGAATGAAGGAGCCAAAGTTTCCACCGGCATTCATAATGGAGAACACGGTGGCCGAGCCACGCCGTCCGCCGATGTCGGTGCAGGTTCCCCAGCCGATCGGCTGGCTCATGTCGGCGAAGTATTTCACGACCCCCAGCGCGACCGCGGCCCAGAGGGCATCGGTCTGCCGGACCATGGCCAGCATGGCGACGCAGGCACACAGATTGGCCCCCAGCCCGATCGCCCGGCGGGCGTGTGACCGGGTGGGAAAGAGCCGCATGAGACCATCATTGACAAGGGCCGCCGTCAGACCTCCCAGCATGCCGCCAAACAGGGGAATACTGGCCAGCAGCCCGGCTTTACCCAGGGAGACCCCCCGCGAGGCGAAATACTGCCCGAGCATCGAGGAATAGATGGTGTCGACCCCCGCCACAAACGCCTGCATGAGGGCCAACATCCAGACACTGCGCAGCCGCAGAGCCTGGGCGATCGGCAGTCGCTGGGGAGTACCGCCCGTTACAGGAGAGGCGACCGGGACAGCCCCTTCATGAATGAGCTGCAATTCGCCGTCATTGACCCGCGGATCGGCTTCCGGGGTATCCCGGGTGAGCACCCAGAACGCACAGGCGAAGAGCAACCCGACCGTGGTCATCACCCAGAGAGTGGTCGACAGTGACAAGCCCAGCCACGCCATAAGGCAGGTCGCCATGACGATGGGGGCGAGAGCTCCCCCACCCCGCCCGCATACGGTGGCCACGATCGCCTGAATGATGGTGCGATACCGAATGGGAAACCAGCGGGCGGTAACCAGAGCCAGGCCGGGATAGCAGCCGGCCTGTGTGGCTCCAATGGCCAGGCGCGAGCCCCCGACAATCGCCCCCAGCGAACTGGCCTGCCAGGGAATCACCAGACTCCAGGCGGCGATGATCAGCGTGAGGAACACCCGGGGACCATAGCGGTCGATGAGGATGCCGCTGGGAATCTGACCCAATCCATACGTCCAGCTGAAGCAGACATAGGCGGCCTGGGTCTGCATTTCGGACCAGCCGTGTCGTTCCTGCAGTTCCGGAGCGATGAAGGTCCAGGTGAATCGATGCAGATACAGGCAGAACGAGGCTCCGCAGGCCATCGCCAGCACCAGCCAACGGATGCGCGAAGGCCGCCTCGGGGGATCGTGCGGTGTGTTGCTTTCCCGGGGAGCGCTCATGGAGTAAGACTATACCAGCCGTGGGGTTGGCTGTCGCAAGGCCGGAAGGATCGGAGAGATGTCGCAGCGTGTGGCGGGGCAACGAGTCATCGTTCTGACGGGGGTGACCCGGGGATTGGGACGGGCGCTGTGCGACCGGTTTCACGAACTGGGTCATGTCGTGCTGGGTTGCGGCCGCAGCGCCGACCAGATTGATACGCTGCGGAGTCACTACTCCAGTCCACACGATTTCACCCATCTTGACGTGACGGATGATCGCGCGGTCGCCGCCTGGGCCGGGCGATTGATCACGCACTGGGGCCCTCCCGACCTGCTGATCAACAACGCGGCACTGATCAACCGCAACTCCCCCCTGTGGGAAGTCCCGGCCGAGGAGTTCCGGCAGGTCATCGATGTGAACATCATCGGGGTCGCCAACTGCCTGCGTCATTTCGTACCGGCCATGGTGGCCCGACAGTCGGGGGTGATTGTGAACCTCAGCTCGGGCTGGGGGCGTTCCACCTCGGCCGAAGTAGCCCCCTATTGTGCGACGAAGTGGGCGATTGAAGGGCTGACGCAGGCTTTGGCCCAGGAACTCCCCCGGGGAATGGCCGCCATACCCCTCAATCCTGGGGTGATCAATACCGAGATGCTGCAGAGCTGCTTTGGTCAGGCGGCACAGCACTACCCCACCGCTGAGGAATGGAGTCACCAGGCCGCCCGGTACCTGCTTTCGCTGGGGCCGCGGCACAACGGTCAGTCTTTGTCTGTGAGCTGATTCGTCCTGACGTTTACGGTTCCGGAATGTGCTGGCGCTGAAGTTCCACCCTCTTCTCTCCTCCTTCCCTCCGAGGTTGCGTGATGTCGATTGTGATTCCAGATGAGACCGTCGGGCGAATGCGGGTCGTCTGCGCGGCGGCCCTCTTCGTACTGGTGCAATGGACTGGTCTTGGGACCGAGTCACGGGCCGCCGATCTGGTTGGGCACTGGCCCCTCACGGGCGATGTGCAGGATCAATCGGGTCGGGGCCAGCATGGAGTCAACCGGGGGGTGATGTTTCCCCGGATCGCCGGCGGGGGACGGCGGGCCGCGGGGGCCTTCAACGGCCTGGGGGGACATCTGGAAATTCCGCTGAAGCCCGATTCTCTGGAGGGGACCCGAGACTTCAGCCTGGCCGCCTGGGTCGAATTGACCGACGACACCACCGACCTGCCTGGCTCAATCGCCAGCCGGTTTGATGAGCAGCGCCGCCGGGGATTTTCGCTGGGTTTTGTGACCAACACCGGGGTGACCAGCAGCCAGGCGAACTTCCGGCAACTCGAATTCGGAATCGACAATGGCCGGGATGAGCCGCAGTGGACCGACCATGGCCGCCCGGGGAACGCCCTGCTGATCTTTGCACTCTGCGTGCACGACGGGGCGCTCTTCGCCGGGACTTGCGAGGCAGGGGCGACCGAGGCGGGTCGGGTCTGGAAGCTGGATGAGAAGAACACGTGGACCGACCTGGGGGCGCCCGATCGCTGCAATTCGGTGTCAGCCCTGGCGACGTTTGAAGGAGAATTGTACGCGGGGGTCAGCAAATACCGGTTGGCGGGCTCTGCCCTCGCGGAGTCGGAAAATCCCCACAAGGGGGGGAAGGTGTATCGATACCGGGGTGGCCAGGAGTGGGAAGACTGTGGACAACTCCCCGAAACCGAAGCGATTGGCGGGATGGTGGTGTTTGGCGGCAAACTCTACGCCAGTTCGCTCTACAAGCCGGCCGGTTTCTTCCGGTATGAAGGGAAGCAGAACTGGACTCCCTGTGCGCTCCCCAACGGCAAGCGGGTCGAGGCTTTGGCGGTCTGGAATGGAGGACTCTACGCCAGCAGCTACGATCAGGCCCATATCTTCCGGTTCGACGGGACCGACTGGACCGATCTGGGTCAGGTGGGCCCGCCCGAAAACACCCAGACGTATTCTTTTGCGGTTTATCGGGGCGAGATGTACGTGGGGACCTGGGCGACCGGGCGGGTCTTCCGGTATGGCGGCGAAACGAACTGGGTCGACTGCGGCCGGCTGGGTCAGGAACTGGAGGTGATGGGGATGCTGGTCCACAACGGCAGCCTGTACGCCGGCTCTCTGCCGCTGGCCGAAGTGTATCGTTATGACAATGCTCAGCAGTGGAATCGCCTCGTGCAACTCGACCAGACGCCGGATGTGAAGTATCGCCGGGCCTGGACCATGGCCCAATACCGGGGCCGGCTCTATTGCGGCACCCTGCCCAGCGGCCGGGTCTGGTCATTTGCGGCGGGGGCCAACGTGACCCACGACCGCGAGCTGAAACCGGGCTGGCATCACCTGGTGGCGACCCGGACGGGAAACCGGTTGCGGCTGCATGTCGATGGCCGGCAGGTTGCCGAGTCGACAGCGTTTGACCCGGCCGACTTCGACCTTACCGCCGATCGTCCCCTGAAGCTGGGGGCCGGTTCGACCGACTTCCTGAAGGGGCGGATGTACGATGTGAAACTGTTCCGGGGAGCTCTGACGGCCCGCGAGATTGCTGATCTGGCCGCTACCCCCGCGGACGAATAACCCGTCGACCGCGAACGCGTCCCTCCGGCACAACCTGCGGAAGGGACGCGGTCCGATCGAGGACAGCCGGGGATGTCGCTTGAGCGACATCACATCCGGACTCAGGCCACCGGTTGCTGCGGTATTCGTTCCGAGCCACGCAACGGCCAGACAGTTTCAGCGAACAGGCTGAATTCGCCGCACCCGGTGATTCAGCGTGTCGCCGATGTAGACGGTGCCGTCGCGATCGAGGCAAATTCCATGCGGCTGCGACAGTTCCGCCTGCCGGGCCGGTCCATCGTCACCGGAAAACCGGCGCGATTTGCCCCGTCCTGCGATCGTCTCCACCCGACCGGTCCGGGTGTCGAGTAACCGCACGCTGTCGTTTTCGGAATCGACGATGAACAGCCTCCCCTGACCATCGACTTCCAAGCCCTTGGGACCATGGAAAGTCGCTTCCAACGCCGGCCCCCCGTCTCCGGTGTAGCCCGACTTGCCCGTCCCGCCGATGTGTCCCAGGAGCCGGGTTTTCAGGTCAATGCGCCAGACCGAATGCCCTTCCCGCAGCACCACCCACAGTGAATCACCCCGGGCCGCGAGGGCCCGGGGGCCGGGCAATGGGCTCTCGTCGGCCTTGGCACCGTCGCGAGCGACTCCCGGTTCACCCGTCCCAGCGAACGTCCCGATCACTCCCGAGTCCAGATCGACGCGGCGAATCCGGTTGTTGCCGATGTCAGCAATGAACAACCCGCCGCGTCCATCCAGCACAATCCCATGCGGGACCTTCAACTGGGCCTGCGTGGCGGGACCTCCATCCCCCGAGAAACCCTCCTTCCCGGTCCCCGCGACAGTCGTGATCCGGCCGGTTTGAGCGTCGATCCGACGCACGATATGATTTCGCATCTCGACAACAAACAGGTTCCCCCGGGCGTCGAACCGGATCTCATACGGCTCATTCATATCGGCCGCGGTGGCAGGGCCACCATCTCCCGAGTACCCCTTGCGCCCGGTCCCGGCAATCACCCGCAGGTCACCCGTCCGCCGATCCTGCCGCCACACCCGGTGATTGGCCACTTCGGTGATGTACAGGGCGTCGTCGGGGCCAATCTCGACTCCAAATGGCTGGCCGATATGGATTTTTTCCGCAGATCCCTCCCGGCCGTTGTCGGCCTCCGCTCCCGTACCAGCCACAGTTTTGATCCGCCATTCCTCGGCCGACAGCGTCGATTCGCCTCCGCCCAGCATTCCTGTCGCAATCAGACCCAGCAACACCAAACGAATCGAAACCACAACGCGGCAAATCACGGCAAGCTCCCGGGGAAGAGTCGTCAGAGCGGCGGCCCACCATCGACCATCAGTCGGCCCCAGGGGTCAGAATAAGCGCTTTCCCCAAGTCGTGCGAACCCTCACCGGCCCCACCCACTGACGACTGACCAAGGTCCACTCCCTCATCACCGCGCTGCATAATGCCGGGAGATCAGATCGGCCTGAATCCAGAGCAGTTTCGCGAAGGCCCGGCTGGCACCGAGGCGTTCGCCCGCCTCGATCGGCAACTCGGCCAGCGCTGTCAGCAGCAAGTCTGACAACAGCCCCATGAGCGCGTTCATCTGCACCAGAGGCACCAACACGTCTCGATTCCCAGCCGCAGGCGTGTGCATCTTCCCGACCATATCGAGGTAAACCGGCAGTTTGGCGTCGGCCGCGTGTCCCAACAGGTGCAGCAGGTACCGCATGAGATGTTCCCGCCGAAACTGGATCTGAGGATCCTGCAGATTCAACTCGGCCAGACTTCCCGCCGTCCTCCCTGTGAACCCCGCCTGCCGTGGCAAAAAGTGGCGGGCGGTCGCATCAAATGCCAATAACCTCTCATAGGTCTGCTCGACCAATGCCGGAATCTGTGGCCCCAGGCAAGGGGCGATCTGCTGGATGGCGGCCATCTCCGCAGGTCCAAATCCGATGAATCGGCACAAATATTGAAATCGATACTCCAGATCGGTCTCAAGCCGGGCTTCGTCAATCGTTTCCATGGGGTCGTGATGGAAGTGTGTTTGAATGGAAACAGACCTGGTGCAGGAGTGGCTGGAAATCCCATTCCGCCACGAGTCCGGGCTGCCTTCCCATGGCCCTGTGGAACGGAAAGGGGGACAGGTCGGGGCTCAGGTGGCGAGCTGAAACAGCTCGCGGGGAGGTTCGGCCTCGGTCAGTTTGAGATCGAATTTCTCCTGAAGTGCCTGGAAGATTCTGGGGGTGACAAACGCCGGGGGAACCGGACCAACACGAATTCCCTTCACCCCCAAGGCCAGCAGGGTCAACAACACGGCCACCGCTTTCTGCTCGAACCAGGAGAGCAGAATCGTCAGCGGCAGTTCGTTGACGCCACAACCCAGCGCCTGCGCCAGTCCGACCGCGACCTGGATCGCTCCATACGCGTCATTGCACTGCCCCATGTCGAGCAGCCGCGGCAGACCCGCCACCGTACCGTAGTCGTGATTGCGGATCCGGTACTTGCCGCACCCCAGTGTCAGGATGATCGACTCATTGGGTGTGGCGTGGGCCGCCTTCGTGTAGTAATTCCGTCCCACTTCCGCCCCATCACAGCCGCCGATGAGGTAGAAGTGTTTGACGGCCCCCGACTTGACAGCTTCCAGCACTTTGTCGGCGATTCCCAGAATGACGTTGTGATGGAAGCCAATGGTCGACTCGCGAACCTTCTTCTCAGGCAGACTGGGAGACTGCTTCGCCTGAGCGATGACCGCCGAGAAATCAGTTCCCGGGACCCGCTGTCCGCCGGGAACCGCCGTCACCCCGGTCGTATAGAGGCGGTTTTTGTAGCTGTCCCAGGGAATCAGCACACAGTTCGTCGTGGCGACGATCGGCCCGCTGAACAGGGGAAACTCGAACTGCTGATTCTGCCAGGGACCGCCGTAGTGTCCCGCCAAGTGGGGATACGCCCGCAGCCGGGGATAGCTGTGGGCGGGAAGCATCTCGCCGTGGGTATAGACATTCACCCCGCTCCCCTGGGACTGCTCAAGGATGTGGTGCAGATCGAGCAGATCGTGCCCGGTGACAAGGATCCCGGGCCCAGCCTTCGTCCCTTCGTAGACCGTGGTGGGGGAGGCAGCCCCGAACTTCTCGGCATGCCCTTCATCGAGCAACTGCATGACCCGCAGGTTCTGCCGCCCGCATTCCAGGATCATTTCGAACAGGGTTTCGAGATCGAAGTTGACGTTGGTCATCGTGGCGAAGAGCGCCTCTTCGATGAACGCACTGACGGCCGGATCCGACTTGCCCAGCCGGCGGGCATGATGCGCATAGGCAGCCATCCCCTTCACTCCGTACAGCAGGGTTTCCTGGAGGGACTGCACGTCGGGATCCTTGCCGCAAACCCCCACAGTGGTGCACCCCTGACCATGAGCGGTTTGTTCACACTGATTGCAGAACATCGGGCGAGCTCCTCGGAATGACGGGTTGCAAAGCGGTGGAAAACAGCGACTCTTCGCCCGGACCGAAGCCACGGGGAGCCGATCGTGCTTTCCAGCGATTGCCATCCTAGCGATATCGTTGGAACAATTCAAGACAAACAGATCCTCTTATCGATATTCTGATCAAGCCATTCCGAACGGTCCGTTTTCCAACCAGCTGAAGCAACGATTTGCCCGGTGAACCTGGCCCCAAGCCTCTGGCCCTGCCGTAGGCAACGGATGTTGATGGCACCCGTCCGGAAGCGGCACCGGGAGATCGCGCCAAATGCGCAATCTCCCGGCGATCTCTCCGTCAACGACCAGCAATCAAGGACCGACCTGGAGGTCTGTCACCACGAACGTGGCGACGAGCCTGAAGGCTTGTCGAGTCTCAAACACGGCTCGCATTCTCAGCTGACGGAATCGCGATTGTGGCACAGGCTTGTCAGCCTGTGTGTCAAAGTCACGTAGCCCGACGACTCGGCGCCGTCTGAGTGTCACCTCCACCGTGCTCAGTGTCCGAAAGCGGGTCGATTCGCAAGGCCGGGCGACTTGGACTGACCGACCTGGAGGTCTGTCACCACAGGGCGGCCTCAGTTCACCGTCTCGGTCCCTCCATTGTTCAGATCGCTGACCACATCGCCGGTGAACTGCCAGAACCAGTCGAGGCTGAGGCCGCCGGT
>JBKDUK010000387.1:0-24528 GCA_046339535.1 Planctomycetaceae bacterium
CCGGCTGTTTTTCTGGACCCCGTACCTCGACTGTCTGGAGAGCGCGGCCGTCTGGTTGCGCGGTCGTCGTAGCCGCAAGGGGCGGTCGTGGAGCCGGGAGCACTGCCGGATCAGAAGCGCATGCAGTGCCAGCCGCGAGTCCCCCGCACACCATCAATACGGGGTGTGGGTCGACCAGCAGAGCAAATCTCCCGACAATTCTCCGAGGAAGGTAAGAATCACCCCCACGAACAGCACCCCGGTGGCCGACTGGGTGTTGCGATAGACGAGGATGCGGCGAACCAGCCACCACACGGCCAGCGGCCCCACGATTCCTCCCACCCAGCGCAGCAGCCACCAGGCGAGGGCCACGCTCGACAGGCTGGGAAATCCGTGGAGCACCAGCATGCCGGCCGAGACCGCAAGACGCAGCAGGCCAGCCAGCCCCACGGCGTTGTTGAGGCGTTCGAGCGGGGCCAGTGGCATGCCCGGCGCAGTCAGGTAGCGATGGCCCAGCAGCATGCCGGCCAATGTCGACCCCAGCGTCCCCAGTGAGGCGGCGGTCGACAGGACCAGCTCGCCCGTGGGAATGTCCCCTTGAGCCGCCAGTCGCAAGACGGTCCGGAACGTCTCAAACAGGCCGGCTGCCGTGATGATGATCAGGCAAACCTCTCCCCCGGTGCGGCGTTCGAGCAGCCACAGTACGGAACCGACAAACGCCACCGCGCCAATCAGAATGGAACCCCACGGACCGCCGACGGAGGTCAGGGCCGCCACGACCCCCAGCCCGAGACAGACCAGCAGCAGAATCCGGAAGAATTCGCTGGTGACCCGCTGCCGGGGCATCACCAGCAGCATGACTCCAATACCGGCGATGAGCCGCAGGGCGAAGAAGGGAATGGCTTCGGGCATGGGGACGTCGGCCCGGTTACTTGCGGCTCATGATCAGCGACATGGCTTCCGCGCGGGTCGATTCATTCCGCTTGAACAGACCACGAACGGCACTGGTGATGGTCAGGCTGCCCGGTTTGCGGACGCCGCGGATGGTCATGCAGGTGTGGGTGGCCTCCAGCACCACCACCACCCCTTTGGCTTCGAGCTCGCGCTCCATCAGGTCGGCAATCTGGTGCGTCATCCGCTCCTGAAGTTGGGGGCGGTGCGAAATGTCTTCCACGATGCGGGCCAGCTTGCTCAGTCCGGCCACCCGTCCATTCGGCAGGTAGCCGATGTGGGCCACGCCGTGGAAAGGGAGCAGGTGATGCTCGCACATGCTGTTGAACGTGATGTCCCGCACGAGGACCATTTCATCGTAGGTCTCGTGGAACACCCGCTTGAGGTGTTTCTCGGGGTGCGAGTGCAGGCCCGAGAAAATCTCGGCATACATGCGGGCCACGCGGGCGGGAGTCTCGAGCAGTCCTTCCCGGTCGGGATCTTCACCGACCGCCGCCAGGATCTCGCGAACCGCCCGCTCGATGCGCGCCAGGTCAACGGGTGACTTGTCTTGGGACATGAAATCAGTTGAGGCTGAAGCGTGGTGGAAACCGCAGGCGTTGAGGTGTCGGGTCGGAGGGAATCGTCAACGCCGCGATGGTTTCCAGCAGGAACCTGCTGCGGGTATCGACATCCACTTCCGACAGAGCCCGATACTTCGAGGCGGCGGGCATCTTGATAGCGGCGGCCAGCAGGTCGCAGAGCACCCCCAGGGGGAGTTGGGCGTCGAGCAGTTGCTGGAACAAAGTGTCGTTGGCGGCCGCGCCTGAGAGCCGCTTGAATCCCGTCAGCAGTTCGCGCTGCCGCTCGGACCGATCCCGCGAATTGGCAGGGTCGTAGCTGTCGGGCAGCAGAGTCAGCTCCCCGATGCGGTAGGGAAGGTCATTCACCACTTCGCGTTCGATGCGGGCCCGCTGCAATCCAGTGAGGATCAGGTTATAACGCCCCCCCGAAAGCCGTTCCTCGGCGGTGATCCGCCCGACGCAGACCACGTCGTGCAGCGGCGTCAACCCCGCGTCCCGGCGATCCTGCCGCGGAACGGCCAGAGCGATCAGCCGATGGGTTTCCAGGGCGTCGGCCGTCATCCGCCGGTACCGCGGTTCAAAAATGTGCAGGGGGATCGCTACGTGCGGAAACAACACCACCCCGTCGAGAGGAAACAGCGGAACCTGTCCCTCGAAGCCGGTCAGGTCGGCACTGAACTCTGGTTCGTATTGCATGGGTGACAATCACTCTCCGGGAATTCTGACCTTGGGAATCCGGTCGTCCCGCAGGACAACTCCCGCCGGATACAGGTCTTGATTCTCCAACAGTTCCGCAAAGCAATGGTGCATCGCCTGAAGGAATCCGGAAACGTCGAGTCCCTCGTACTCGGGCTGGTACGCCTCCAGATATTTCCGGGACGAAAGGTACACCTTTTTCGCCCCCCCCAGGTTCTCATTTCCGAAGTGCAAGAGTGCCACTGCGGCCTGGATCAGACCCTGATAGAACTTGCGCCGTTCATCCTGGGTCTCGGTCCACAGTTCTTCCAGAACCTCGTGGCTTTCGAAGAACTCTTCGTCATTGAAGAGTCGCAAGCCCTGCAGATAGAGTTCCGGGTAGTCAGCCGCCATCTGGTTGCACTTTCGGGTGTGAACACGGCCCTGCAATGTACTGGTCTGCGGCGCCGTCTGTCCACAAGTGAGCGCCGCAATTCGCAACTGCCCGCCAACTTCCGTGCGGTCTTAACGGTCTGGAGAGTCGCATGGTTCGAAGCCGCGCCCCGCGTCGCCAGGAGGCCCGTCGTCAGCAGGCACTGGCTGTCGCCCAAGCCCTCGCGCAGCACTATCCCGTCGCCGAATGCGCCCTGCACCACGAGAGTCCTTTCCAGCTCCTCGCGGCGACGATTTTGTCCGCACAGTGTACGGACGAGAGGGTCAATCTGGTGACCCCTGGGTTGTTCCGCAGGTTTCCGACTCCCCAGGCCCTCGCCACCGCTTCCCAGGAAGAGGTCGAACGATTGGTCCAATCGACAGGGTTTTTCCGCGCCAAGGCGAAGAATCTGCGTGGAATGGCTCAGGCCCTGGTCGAACACCATGGGGGAGAACTGCCCCGCACCATCGAGGAGTTGACCCGTTTACCGGGGGTCGGGCGCAAAACGGCCAATGTCCTGTTGGGAACGGCGTTCGGTGAGGCGACCGGGGTGGTGGTCGACACGCACGTCCGCCGGATCACCCGGCTGCTGGGACTGACCCGACAGCAGGATCCGGTGAAGATCGAACGCGACCTCGTCGACCTGCTCCCTCCCGAGGAATGGATCAACTTCTCCCACCGCTTGATCCATCACGGTCGCCGGGTCTGCATCGCCCGTCGCCCCCGCTGTGCCGACTGCCCGCTGCTGACCCTGTGCGACAGGGTCGGCCTGAAGCCCCTGCCAACTGCCGGGCCGTCGCCGACCGACCCGTCGTCTGCGGAGGAATCTCAGTCGAAGTCCCCCGGCAGGCCCGTGGCGCGACGCTCGGTGAAGGCACCCCAGCGCAAGAAACCGAAACGGAAAACACCCAAGCGGCCGGGGGCGTGACGGCGCTACGCAGGTTGCCGGTGTTGACCCGCATCCTCCAGTTGCCGGAAACCGCCTCAGCCTCGGCGCAATGTCATTCCCCAGTGCCTCTCGCGGCGGTCCGATTCGACTGCGACTTGAGGTAGAGGTACAAGTCGGCCAGTTGCCGATCGTCGAGGTCTTTCAAGAGCCCTTCCGGCATCAGCGAGTTGGGCAGCGTCCGCTGGTTGGCAATGTCGCGGGCATCCACCCGATAGGTCTGGGCAACTCCGTTTCTCAACAGAATGCCGTCGGCCGAGTCGTAGACCACGAGCCCCGAGTACGACTTGCCCGCCTTGGTCTCGACCAGCACCGTCTGATACCGCGGCGAGACATCCCGGTTGGGCAGGGCGATGGCGATGAACAGATCGTCGCGCGAGAATCGCGAGGTCACCCCCAACAGATCGGGACCGAGACTTTGCCCGTTGCCGTGGCACTGGGCACAGCCCTGTTTGCGGAACAGCATTTCGCCCCGCTCGACGTCCCCCGCGCTCCAATCGATGCTGGCCAACCGCTCTCGCAGCGACTGTTCGTCGATCCCTCCCGATCCCAGCAGTTCTCGCGCTTCGTCGGGGTAGGTGGTGGCGGCCCATTCGGTCCAACGCTGGATGACCTCTGTCTGGGCCACGTAACCCGCCGCCCCAAAGACGAATTCCTGATCGGTCTTGGCCTGCCGCACCAGCAGCCGGGCGACCTTTTCCCGCAGCGGGAACTCCGAACGATCGGACCCCAGTCGTCGCAGCAGTTTGACCAGTGCCACGCACTCGCCCGGCGTGGCCTCGGTCTCGGAGAGTCGTTCGAGGGCGCCCACGCAGGCGGCCAGCGTTTCCGGGGGAGCCGATTCGAGTCCCTCCACAAACAGCGGCCGGTCTTCTTCCTGAGGGGTCTCAGCCAGCACCATCAGCACCGAGAGCCGCAGGTCATGCCGTTCGAACAGCGGGCGAATCAATTGTCGGCTTTCATCGGTCTGGGCCCCTCCCACCACGTACACCAGATCATTGTTCCACGGATAGTCGGCATTGGCCTGCACGGCCCGGGTGAACGCCTCGGTCGCCCGCTGGCTTTCCTCTTCCTCCAGCTTCGAGAGAAACGCCACGTGCGACGGCTGGCCGAATCGGGGCGATGCCACCAGCGTCTGGGCCAGGTCGGGAGTGTGGTTGACCAGTTCACTGAACAATTCCCCCAGCCGATCGTTCCAGTTGGCGTCCTGCGGAAGTTGCCTTTCCCGAATCTTCCCTTCAATCGCCAGCAGCGCCTCGGCACACTCGCGGGTATTCCGTTCCGAGAGGGTCACATCCAGCCGCGAAACACAAGTCAGCTGGTGGATGTCGTCCACCGGGTGGCTCTGCGGGGTGATTTGTCCGAGCAGACCCTCGGCCAGTCGGCTCGAGGGGGGGGCCAGCATGGCGATGATCCGACCCATTTCGGCATCCACTCCCCGATCCCCCACGGGAAAGATCTTTTCGAGAGTCGTCACGAGGCGGGAAATTTCCGGCAGCGCCAGATCGGGAGCGACAGTTCCCGTGTAGCCATGGAACATGCCGGGCGTTCCCCCGCGTCCCCCCAGGTCTCCGAGAGACATCTGGATCAACCGGGCGGCTTCCAGCTTCATCGAGGCGGGATGGTTCCCCGCCAGTACCCGCGTTCCAAAATCGATGCCAAACGCATTGACTCCCTCGCCTTCCTGCAGCGTTCGCCACACGTATCCGATCGTGCTCGAGAGCGCGGCCCGCCAGCCCAGCGGACGCCCCAATTCCGCCAGTCCCCGTACCTCATTGGGTTGCATGCGGACCACCAGCCGGGCCGTGGCCAGTCTCACTTCCCGGTCTTCGTGGTTGAGGCAGTCGGCCAGAGGTGTCAGCAGCGGCTTGTAATCGGGCTGCAGTCGGGCCAGGCTTTCGAGAGTGCGGCGGCGTGCCGTAGCCGAGGTGTCGGCGAGATAGGCCGCGAGGGTTGCGTCTGCGGGACGGGGTTTGGTCTGAAAGCCGATCGACCAGGCGGCCGCGGTCCGAACCGCAGGTTGGTTCGATGCTGTCAAACTCTTCAGCGTCTGGTCGGTCAATCCCCCGAATTCGTCCACCAGAATCTGGATCGCCCTCACGCGTCGCTCGGCGGGCAACTGCTCATTGAGCGCCGCGCCGACAAACGTGGCTTCCCCCAGTTGCCGGGCCAGAGGCACCCACACGGCACGCGACCAACTGGCATTGGGCTGGATCGGTTCCAGGCAGGCCTGCAGTTTTTGGGCAGGGGGCGACTGGGCGGAGAGCGACAGCAACTGTGGCTGACGTTCCCGCTCGCTGGCGCCGTCGTACCGGACCCGGTAGACCGTACCGTGGGTCCCCCGTCCGCCCACACCAATGAAAAGACTCCCGTCGGGCCCCACCTCGGCGTCGGTTGGTGCGAAACCTTCGGCCCCATCGGCCTTCACAAATTCCTCGGCAGGACGGGGGGCGAACGTGCCTCCCTGTCGGACCAGCGGCACCGCGAGGACCCGCCCGAAGGTCCAGTCGAGAACAAACAGCCCCTGCCGGTATTTGGCCGGAAATTGCGTGTGCTGATAGCAGACCACCCCGGTGGGCGAACCCCGGCCGGTGGCGGCCACGACGGGAGCCGCGTCGAGGAAGTAGTTCGGGCGTTTCCACGTTTCGGTCACCCAGCCCTGTTCCCCTCCGGGCAGCACATGCAGCACCCGGGTGGGCTGGTACCAGGGGAGGGAAATGTCCCGTTCGCCGTCGCTGTCGTAGGTGAGAATCTCACCCTGCGAATCGAAGTCGAAGTCGTACGCGTTGCGCAGTCCATCGGCCACGATTTCTCCCCGGGAGAGGTCGGGGGTCAGACGCAGTACAACTCCCCCGTTGGGAGTACGGATCGGACTGGTTGCGGTGGTGGCGTAGCTGCCGTTGACGTCGGTGAAGTTCCCGGCGATGAGGTACCACCAGCCATCGGGCCCGCGGCGGATGGCGTGGGCGTGATGCTCTCCCCCCGTTTTGATCTTGAGGAAGGTTTCCGGCGGACCATCGGCCCGATCGTCTCCATTTTCGTCCCGGTAGCGGATCAGCCCCTCGTCACCGATGCATAGCAGATCTCGCCCCACGAAACAGAGTCCCTGGGCACCCGACTCGGGGCCGTCAACGAAGGTCTGGGACTCATCGGCCTGGCCGTCGCCATCGCGATCGATCAGGATTTTCACATAACCGGGCCCCGACACCACGACCCGACCGAGGGAATCGATCGTCAGGCAATGGATGTCGTGCGCGAGGTCATCGGGGGCATACCGGGTGACGGTGAACCCTTCCGGGGCGATCAAACCCGACTCGCCCGCTGGCAGTTGAGTGGCTGTCAGCAGGCTGGCGAGACAGGCCAGAGTGCGGGCGAGAGCCCCGAGGCGATGGCGGTTCGGCGGGTGGGAAAACATCGGAACTCGTTCTCGCGGTGTGGATTCCGGATTGCGGTAACCCGGGCAAAAGCGCGGTTTTGTAATGCGGAACCGAACGGCAGGGCAAGGTGAGTCTGACGGCGAGAGCCGGGCAGATTGGGCTGGCGGTATTTACCGGACGCTGACGGGGGGGCAATGGCCGAGGTTCTCTGTGAGGATCCATTGCCAAGGCAATTTGGAGGGGCGGCGGAGGTTGGGTTGTCGTCCAGCACTGGACTTCCCGACGTCGGGCCAACTACCCTGCGAGACGTTGGGGACCGGTGGAGGACACCGGTCCTGGTCTGTGCGGGGCAAGCGTTCCGTCGACCGTGGCGTGCCGCCCCCTTGGCTCATGTGAGGTGTTTCCGAGATGTCGCGTCCCCTCTCGAAATGGCTGGCCGCCAGCCTGGTGCTGGTCGGCATGGTGGCCCTGCTGCGTGGGCAGGCTGAAAACCAGGTGCCCGCCGCCCAGGGCATGTTCCAGGCGGCTGAGAAGTTCACCAAGTCGCTCTCGCCCGCCCAGCTCGAAAGGGCCTCGTTCAAGTACGACGATGCCGAGCGCCTCAACTGGCACTTCATTCCCCGCGAACGCAAGGGGCTCCCCCTGCGCGAACTGGAGGGGGGTGCTCTCAAGGCGGCCCAGGAGTTTATCGCCAGCGGTCTCTCAAAAGCGGGTTACGAGCAGACCCTCGCGATCATGAGCCTCGAAGAAGTGCTGTACCTGCTGGAGGGGGGCGACCGCAGCGAACGGCGTGAACGCCGCAATCCCGGGAAGTACTACCTCAGCCTCTTCGGCACCCCCTCGGCGAAGGGGCAGTTGGGCTGGCGGCTCGAAGGGCACCACCTCTCGCTGAACGTCACGCTGAACAACGGCGAAGTGGTCGGCAGCACCCCCGAGTTCTACGGGACCAACCCCGCTCTCATCGATGCCGGTCCCGAGCGGGCCATCCGCGTGCTGGGAGCTGAAGAAGACCTCGCCCGTCAGGTGCTGAAGCTGGCGACCCCCGAGCAGCTCAAGACGATCGTGATCGATACCAAGGCCCCCGATGACCTGCGGGGAGCCAACACCCCCCAGGCCGACCGGACCCCCGCCGTCGGTCTGGCCGCCGGACAGATGTCGGCCGACCAGAAGAAACTGCTGAACACGCTGCTGGAAGAATATCTGAAGAACATGCCCGCCGACGTCGCCGCCAAGCGCCGCGAGCGCCTGATGAAGGCCGGGTTCGACACCATCCAGTTCGCCTGGTGGGGAGAGCCCGATCGCAACCAGCGGCACTACTACCGGGTGCAGGGACCGACGTTCCTCATCGAGTACAACAACACGCAGAACAACGCCAATCACGTCCACTCGTACTGGCGCGATCTCGAAGGGGACTTCGGTATTCCTGTGAAGTGAACTTCCAGGCGGCCCGAAAGTACCGCCCACCGACGAGGGGGGCTGATTCCGCAGTCCCCAAACGCTTGGGTCTGGCTGGACGGGATTCTGGATTCGCGATTTGAAAACCACACGGCGTGATGGATTGGCCATCATGCCGTGTGTTGTTTTTCCCTGGGGGCGAACACCCGGGAAGGAATAACTCTCCTGGCTGTCGTCAAGCCTCGCTGCTTGTGGGACTGTCGAAAATCGCAGCAGTTGACACAAGGTTCCAAGGGCGTGTGCTGGCGTCGCACCCGTGGAGAAGATTAGTCTGTCAAACGTCGATCATCCGGCGAGGATGGTCTCCCGTTTTCATCCGGAGGAGAACCCTCAGGGTTCTCTGCGGCATGTCTGATCCATCGCGTTCGTCGTCGGCCGTCCCATCGTCTGTGTCGACAGGGGCCTCCTCCGGGGGGCCTGCGGCAGTTCCCCCTTCGTCCTCGCACGACAATGCCGCCCACGCCGTCAAGGCGCACTCCCATGGGCATGGCAGCCTGATGACCCGCATGCGGGAGGCGGCCGGAACGGTTTACGGCGACATCGGCACTTCCGTGCTGTATACGGTGATGGAAATCACCCGCGAGACCATTCATCTGAGGAATCACCATCTGCCTGCCGACGAGGTCAATGCCCTTATCGCCCAGGGTGGAGTTGGACTGGTGTCGCGAGGCGACGCCCTCGGAAGTCTCAGCCTCGTGTTCTGGGCGCTGATCTTCCTGACGGTCAAATACGATCTGCTGATCATGAAGGCCGACAATCGGGGTGAAGGGGGAACCTTCGCCCTGTGGGGGCTGCTCAAGGGTTACACCGGCAAGATTGCCGGGATGACCACGCTGACGTTCCTCGTGGTGAGCGCGGCGGGGTTGCTGGCGGCCGACGGAATTATCACCCCACCCATCTCGATGCTGGGGGCCTATGAGCCGCTGGGGGAGCAGATGGCATTGTGGGCCACCCTGATCAGTCTGTTTGTGCTGTTCAAGCCGCAATGGCGGGGCACCAGCAAGATTGGCGGGCTGTTCGGCTGGTTCATGCTGCTCGTCTGGTTCCCGTGGATCGCCCTCAAGGGGCTTCCCTGGATGCTGAAGCACCCCGAGGTGTTCGCCGCACTGAATCCGCTGTACGCCCTGCAGTTCCTGTGGAACTTTCCCGGCATTGGGGCGTTTGTGATTCTGGGGGTGGTGGTGCTGGCGATTACCGGGGGAGAGGCGAAGTATGCCGACATCGGCCACTTCACCGCCCACACCGACACACCACTGCGCGAAGGGGAAAGTGTCAGCCCCCGCGACTCGGGCCGGCGGCCGGTGATGTTCACCTGGCTCTACATTGTGCTCCCCTGCCTGGTACTGAATTACGCCGGCCAGGTGGGTTACCTGCTCGAAAAGGGGGTCCCGCCAAGGGCGAACACGTTCTATGCACTGACGCCCATGACCAACAATCCCTCGGTCGACGGGGTGATCCTGTTCATTGACCTGCTGATTTCGGCAGTCGCCGCATTCATCGCCTCGCAGGCGCTGATCACCGGAATGTTCTCGATAGTGAAGCAGGCAATCGTGCTGGGGTTCTCGCCCCGGCACGCGGTCCGTTACACCAGTCGCGACACCGAGGGGCAGGTTTACATTCCGCTCGTGAACTGGGCCATGTTCTTTGGATGTGTGGCGGTCACGCTGCTGTTCCGCACGTCGGGGAATCTGGCGGCGGCGTATGGGATTGCCGTGACCGGAACGATGGGCATCACCACGCTGGCGTTCGGATATGTCGCCTTCTACCGCTGGAACTGGTCGCTGTGGAAGGTTCTGGCGGTCTGCACTCCATTGATGCTGGTCGACCTGCTGTTTTTCTTCAGCAACCTGCTGAAGTTCACCAGCGGCGGGTATTTCCCGGTCCTGGTGGCCGCCCTGCTGGTGACCATCATGGTCACCTGGCAATGGGGACGCCGGCAATTGGCCAAAGCCTTTTACGAATTCGGTGTGCGCGACGGGAAGAAGCTGGAATGGCTGGTCGCCCTGCGGGACATGCTCGACGAACTTGAGGTGACCCTGCGCGAAAACCTGCCGTTCGCCCGCTCGCTCATCCAGGGACGCCGCCGGTTGGTCGAAAGCGACCGGGCCGCAGTTTTCCTCTGCTCGCGTCCCATCCGCAGCCTCGACGACTATGTTCCGGTCAGCCTCCGGATCTTTCTCAAGAAGTACGGCGTGCTTCCCTCGCACGTCACCCTGTTCTATGTGAACCAGGTCTCGGTCCCAGAGATCGCCACCACTGACCGCTACGAAGTGGTCAATATCGGACATGACATTGACTCGGTCATTGTCACCTACGGCTATATGGAACAGCCCGACATCCGCGGTGCACTGCGGGAACTGCACCGGCAGGGACGCATCAACATCGCCGCCGAGCGGTGGATCATCGAAGTGGGTGAAGAGGAAATCATCACCCATCGCAAGCTGCCGTGGTGGCAGGCACTGCGGGTCGAGCTGTTCAAGTGGGTGCTGCGCCTCTCGACGCCGGCCCACAAGTACTTCGGTCTGACTTTCGACGCGGCGGTCTCGAAAGAGATCATTCCGGTGGTCTTCGGCCGCAAGGGAGCCAAGGTCAGTCTCCCCGAACTGGAGATTGTCGAAGTCGAAGGAGCCTCCTCGGCCAATATCACCATCCCGGCCGGTTTGACGGAAGGAGTCCGTTGAGGGGCGGTGTCGCCGGGGCATTTCGCTGTGGGGAGAGTCTCTCCCCGGTCTGCTGGGCCTCGAGCCGTCACGGCGGCGTGAGCCACTTTTGGCAAATCCATCAGCATTCGCTGTTGTGTGAGGATGCTCCTCCGTAGAATGCGGAGCGAACTGGTCCCGTGCAGGAGTGAACCGATGCTGGTGGGTTACGTAAGCGATGAACGCTACGTCGCGATTCCCGACGTGCTCTTGGAGTTCGAAAGCAACCATGGCTCGTGGGAGACCCGGTCGCGGGCCTCGGGTTCGGTGCATCTCGATCTCCCGCCGGGTGAATACCGGGTGACTCTCAACAAGCCCGGGTATGGCGGCAAACGGGTCACGATGACCGTCTCTCCCGGCAGCCCCTACCAGTTCCGTCTGCTCTCCGATTGTCTGCTGGGTTATCCCTGGCCGAAGTGGGTCCGTGAGGGGGAGCAGTCCGAATTCCGTGTTCACTCCCCCGAGGCCTACGAACTCGAGCTGTACCGCTGTGGTCTCGAAAAGCAGCTCATTCGCAAGCTCGGCTGGTACGACGAACACGGCCCCCGGGCCACCGTCCAGATCACCCCCGATGGAGACTACACCCGGACCGGAGTCGAGTGGAACAAGTTCGGCTACGCCAACCCGGCGCTCAAGCAGTACGTCACCGCGCCGGCCCCCTCGGGGCTGTACTACTTCCAGGCCCGCACGAAGTCGGGGCATTACTTTTCCTTCCCCTGGATCGTCGCACCGGCCAAGCCCCGCCATAACCTCGCGGTGCTGGCGTCGAACATCACCTGGAACGCCTACAACGCCTTCGGCGGACGCAGCAACTACATCAACGCCGACAAGCTGCCGCCGGTGCCGTGCGTCAACTCGCGGCAGGAACTGCACCGCTACACCGATCCCGACTACAAGAACTACGGCGTCTGGGATTATGCCCCGCTGTCGTTCGAACGTCCCGAGGCAATCAACCTCATTCCTGAAGACGAATCGATCGACAAGCCGATCGAAGGACGGGCCGCCTGTCATCTCGCTCCGGCCGAGTGGCGGCTGTTGGGTTGGCTCGAACGGGAAGGCTTCGCGTACGACTACTATGCCGAAACCCAACTGCACGACGGCACTCTCGATCTCGACGAATACGACACCCTGCTGATCAGCACCCATCCCGAGTACTGGACTCAAGAGATGTACTTCGCGGTGAAGCGTTGGGTGTACGAGCGGGGCGGGAAGCTGATTTACCTGGGGGGTAACGGCCTGAACTGCGAGGTGCGGTTCACCGACCCGACGACGATGGTGGTGATGAACGGAGATGAGGGAGACCGCATCGCCAAGGGGGTGGCCGAGAGCCGGTTCGCCGTCTATCACGAATCGGAGGCCAACCTCCTGGGGGTGGTCTTCACCTACGACGGCATCATGACCAGCGCTCCCTACCAGGTGACCGATGCCGCGCATTGGGCCTACCAGGGGACGGGGATGAAAAATGGCGATCTGTTCGGTCACGCGAGCCTGCATCGTCGCGTTCCCGGCGGAGCCTCGGGGCACGAGACCGACAAGGTCTCTCCTCATTCCCCCAAGAATGTGCGGATCCTCGCGCATGGTCAGAATCCCGAGAAGGGGGGGGCCGACATCGTGTCGTATGACACCCCCAGCGGCGGCGAGGTCTTTTCGGTTGGCTCGATCACCTGGCCCAGTTCGATCCTGGTCGATCCCGTCGTTTCGCAGATGACGCGCAACGTGCTCGAGCGCTTCCTGAACTAGACAAGCCCGGATTCTGGGCGACGGACGATGTCTTTCGTTTTCAGAGGATGACGTCATGGGTGCTGGGGCGGTTCGGTGGCGGGCCAGTCTGCGGGACTGGGGTGGCGTGTTGTGCTGCATGCTCTTGTGGGCCGGTATGATCCCTCCAGGGGCGGTGACCTTCGCGCAAGACCGGCTCGAGTTTCCCCGGTTCGCTCCCAACTCCCCCACCGAGGCCCGGGACACGTTCGAGACCCGGCCCGGTTTCGAGATCGAGCTGGTGGCGAGCGAACCGCTGATCAGCTCTCCCGTCGCAATCGAGTACGACGAGTGGGGGCGCGGGTGGGTGCTGGAAATGCACGACTATCCCTTCACCAACCCGGCGACCGACAAGCCCTTCACCGACAAGTCGGCCGACGCCCCGCTGGGACGCATTCGGGTCCTGACCGACCGCGATGGCGACGGCCGGTTCGACGAAGCGCAGACCTTTGTCGAGGGGATCTCGTGGCCGACGGGGCTCGCGTTCTGGCGCGGGGGAGTCTTCGTCGCCGCGACCCCCGACCTGTGGTACTTCCAGGACACCACTGGCGATGGGGTCGCCGATGTCCGCGAACGGCTCTACACCGGGTTCCGCAAGTTCAACATCCAGGCGGTCATGAACAACCTGCGGTGGGGGCTCGATCATCAGATCCACGGGGCAGGGGGCAGCAACGGCGGCACGATCCAGGCGGTGGCCGAGCCACTCACGCCCCCCGTCGCCATGGGAGTCCAGGACTTCGCCCTCGACCCGCGCACCCGGCAGTTCCGCTTGCAGGCGGGGGGGGCCCGGTTTGGCCACGCCCTCGACGATTGGGGCAACCGGTTTCTCTGCAACATCCGCAATCCGGTGATCCATGTGGTGCTGCCGGCCGAGGAACTGGCCCGCAATCCCTTTGTCGCTCCCCGCAGCAGCCTGTTCGACTGTGCGGAAACAGGCGACACCCTGCCCGTCTTCCGCAGCAGCCCTCCTGAGCCCTGGCGGGCGTTTCGGGCCACCCGTTGGACCACCGATCCCGAAGGGAAGCTCTATCCCCGCAGCGAATTGGTTCCTGGGGGTTACTTCACCTCGGCCAGTGGGGTCACTGTCTTTCGCGGCGATGCCTGGAACTCCTCCGCCGGGGGAGTGGCGGACGAAGTGGGACAGGTCTTCGTCGCCGACGTGGCGGGTAACCTCGTGCATCGCCAGCAATTGACCCCGGCGGGGGTCACATTCACAGCGGAGCGCATCGATGTCGAAACCGAGTTTGTCCGCTCGACCGACACCTGGTTTCGCCCGGTCAATTTCACCAACGCACCCGATGGCACGCTGCACATCGTCGACATGTACCGCGAAACCATCGAACACCCCTGGTCGATTCCGGACGACATCAAAGACGCACTCGACCTGCGCAGGGGAAACGACCGGGGACGGATCTGGCGCGTGTTGCGCACCGGAACCAGTCCCCGGCCTCCCGCCCAGCCCCTCGCCCGCCTCGGCACTGTCGAACTGGTCGCTCTGCTGGAACATCTCAATGGGTGGCATCGCGACACCGCGGCCCGGTTGATCTTCGAACGGCAGGATCAGACGGTGATCGAACCACTCAGGAAACTGGCCGAATCGTCCCCCCAGCCGCGCAGCAGGTTGCTGGCGCTGTGGGGGCTGCAGGGGCTGGGAGCCCTCGCTCCCGCCGATCTGTTGAAGGCGTCCCGCGATCCCGATGGCCATTTGCGCGAACACGCGGTCCGTCTGGCCGAGCCCTGGTTATCCCGTGACGCCCCCCTCCGGGAACGCGTGCTGGCCCTCGCCGAAGATGGTGAACCGCGCGTCCGGATGCAGGTCGCCTTCACTCTGGGGAGCAGCGCCGAACCGGCGGCCGTCGGAGCCTTGGCCTCCATTGCCCGGCACGATGTGGCCGACGAATTCGTCCGCCCGGCAATCCTCAGTTCGGTCCGAGACCGCGCAGGAAAATTGCTGGAGGCACTCTTGGGGGATCGAGACTGGGCGGCCAGTCAGCTCGCCCGTCCCTGGTTGCGGCAACTCGCCCGATCGGTGGGGGCCCGCGGAGACGAGGCGGAACTGCGGCAAATCCAGACGCTGCTCATGCAGGAAACCCTCACCTCCGCCAACCGCGGTTGGAAGATGGAACTGGTGCAGGGACTGGGAGAAGGGCTGCAACGGACCCGACGAACGCTGGCGGCTACCTTGCCAGACACCACTCCCCTCGTCACCGCGCTGTTGGCCGATGCCCGTGAGTTGGCCGCGTCGACGGATGCCGCGGCGGGGGCCCGCGACCAGGCGATTCAGTTGTTGACGCTGGGGACCTGGGAGTCGGCCCGCGAGCCGTTGTTGGCGGCGTTGGCCCCAGCCACTCCGGGAGGCGTGCAGTTTTCGGCGGTGCGGGCTCTGGCGGCGTTTTCTGAACCTGAAATACCCGAGTTGTTGCTCGCCCGGTGGTCCGGGGCCACCCCTGCGCTCCGAGGGGAAATCATCGAGGCGTTGCTGGCGCGGGCCGAACGCAGCCCCCGGCTGCTCACCGCTCTCGAGCAGAAAGTGGTCAGCGCGGCGCAGCGTCCTCCCAGCCGGCGGGGTCAGTTGATGCGGCATGCCGATCCTGCGATCTGCGATCGGGCGCGGGCTCTGTTTGCGTCCGACACAGCGTCTCCCCGCGGCGACGTCATCGCGAACTACCAGCAGGCGCTGCAGGGAACACCCAGCCCCGATCGGGGAGCCAAGGTCTTCGAGCGGGAATGTGCCAACTGCCACCGGGTCGGGGGGAAGGGGGCGACAGTCGGACCCAACCTCGAAACCATCCGGCATCACACTCCCCAGCAGGTCCTGGCGAACATTCTGGATCCCAACCGGGAAGTGACACCCGCCTATCTCGAATACTCGGTGCTGCTGCAGGAGGGGCGGGTGGCGAACGGACTGATCGCGACCGAAACCCCCACCAGCCTCACGCTCAAGCGTCCCAATGACGTGCAGGAGACCATCCTCCGCGAGGCGATTGCCGAGTTGAACTCGACCGGGGTCTCGCTGATGCCTGAAGGGTTGGAGAAAAAGATCACCCCCGAAGAGATGCGCGACCTGTTGGGTTGGCTGCTGTCTCCATCTCCGATAGTCCGGCGGAAATGAATTGGAGGTAGTGCGGATAAGCGGACACCCGGAAAGCGATGCCAGGAAGAGCAGACTGCTGATGTCTCGATCAGCGACCCTGTCCTGGAGGGCACCAGGTAAACCGCACAGGGGATTGTGTGAGGGTATAGAAAAGACCAGGGGGAATTGGTTTTCCAAGTGACTCGCGGGCGTCTGAATCCTTTGAGGGATTCATTTTTTACTTGCATCCTGAATTGGTGAGGAATATTTTCGTCACCTGCGATGCGTTGATTGCGGGTCTCAGAAACATTTCTTCTGACTCAAGGAGGCGTTGCTCATGTTTGATGTTCGTTATCGTCTTGCGTCGAGCCAAGGCTGGTTGCCGAAAATGGCTCAGATTGCCTTGTTGCTGGTGATTGTGAGGTTGACGGATTCGACTGCCCAGGCATTGACCCTGCCTGGCTTGCCCCCCGTGATGACCTCGGGCCATGCCGACCTGGCCGTGTCCTTCTCTCCACTCACCAGCAAGATTCTGGTTCGTGCGGGTGCGGTTGTGGATGGCGTCGCGGTGGGGACCGACACCTACTACAACCCGGATGAGCTGTTGTTCCTGACCGGGGCCACCCGGTTGGCCCCACTCGACAATTCCCTCTCTTTCACCGGAGCTCTGGCGGGGGATTCGGTCTGGGTCTTTCCGGAAACCGCCACATCCGGGGTCCCATTCGTCGGGATTTCAAATCAATCGCTGTCAGCCGCCGATTGGGTTGGTGACCTCACATGGCGGGTGACCGCCATCGACAAGCCATCCAACAGCGAGTTTTCGATTTGGATCGACGGCGTGTCTGGTCCTCAAGTGATTGTCTCAACGCTCGACGGACTGCCCGATCAGTTCCAGCTTCCGGCAGGTGGCCATCAGCACTTCAACTTCGGTCTCAGCAAGGCGGGTTACTACGGGGTGACCTTTGAGGTTTCCGGGACACATGTCAATACCGGTTTCCAGTCTGCTTCGGGTTACTACATGTTCGGGACTGTCCCGGAACCGGGAACCCTCTGTTTGGCCAGCCTCGCGGTGAGTCTGGTCATTATCTCCCGCCGAGGCTGGCGACGCTGAGGCCTGGAACACAGGCGGCCCAACACAGGCTGAAATCCGGCCTACCCAGAAGCCGCCAGACTGACTAAACTCCGAAAAGTCCGTCCCCGAAGGAGCTGCTTTTTGGGGACGGACTGTCTGCTGACGCCGTTGGAGGACCATCGGTGCCCGGCAGCCGTCAGAGATTGACTTCGTCGCCAAGGGACTGGCCCATGTACAAGCTGCTGCTGTGTACCCGCTATCTGCGGACGCGCTTCATCGCTCTCGCCAGCATCATCAGCGTGATGCTGGGGGTGGCCACGATGATCGTGGTCAACAGTGTGATGGCCGGTTTCAGCACCGAAATGCGTTTTCGTCTGCATGGGCTGCTGTCCGACGTGTTGGTGGAGACCTTCAGCCTCGATGGCGAATGGGATCCCAACCGCCACATGCAGTTGATCCAGGAGGCCGCGGGGGAAGACATCGCCGCGATGTCTCCCACGGTCGAGGTGTTCGGGCTGATCAGCTTCAAATACGGCGGCAACTGGATCACCCAGAACGTCTCGATTGTGGGCATCGACCCGGTCTCGAAATCGAAGGTGGGGGCTCTGGCCGAACACCTCGAGAACTACAAACCCCTCAAGGACGACAACGGAGTCGAGGTCCGGGGGCCGCTGTACACGGGGAATGAACCCCCCGGCTGGGATCTGCACCCCACCTACATGGAAGAACGCCGCGACCGCATCAGCCGGGCCCGCGTGTTCGAGCCCGAAGACGAAGAGGAACCGGCGACCGGCCTGACCGCCGCCGAGGGGGCCAGTGAAACCGACGACGCCGTCCGCGATTTTGTGGCGGGCAACACCGAAGAAGAACCGCAGGATCCCGCCGCCCCCCACCGGGCCCGGGTCTACATCGGCTATCAGTTGGTCTCGGTCCCGTACGTCGACAAAGAGACGGGCAAGACCCGCCAGTTGACCATGGCCCAGCCCGGGGACGACATCAAGATCAGCACGGTGACCGCCGGCCGTCCGCCGCAGCCGTGCCACTTCTACGCAACGATTGTCGACACCTTCAAGAGCGGGATGAGTGAGTACGACTCGCACCTGGTCTTCTGCAACATCGAAGAACTGCAGCGGATGCGGGGGATGATCGATCCCGAATCGGGCGAGAAGGCCTTCACCCGGATCCAGATCCGCCTGAAGGATGGGGTCGATCCCGACCGGGTGGTCGAGCGGCTCAAGGCGGCGCTTCCCGCCGGGAAGTTCCACGTCAGCACCTGGGAAAAGAAGCAGGGGCCGCTGCTGGCCGCCGTCGAAGTCGAGTCGATGATCCTCAACGTGCTGTTGTTCCTGATCATCGCCGTGGCGGGGTTTGGCATCCTCGCGATTTTCTACATGATCGTGGTTGAGAAGACCCGCGACATCGGCATTCTCAAGTCGTTGGGGGCCAGTTCGCGGGGCGTGATGACCATCTTCCTCTCGTACGGGGTCTCCCTGGGGGTCGTGGGGGCCGGCGTCGGGGTGGTCGTGGGACTGCTCTTCGTACGCTACATCAATGAGATCGAGCGGACCCTCACCTGGGTGACCGGGCGCAAGGTGTTCGACGAGACGATTTACTACTTCCCGTCGATTCCCACGAAGATCCATCCCCTGATGGTCTTCTGGGTGGCCGTGGGGGCGGTGACCATTGCCGTGCTGGCCAGTGTGTTGCCCGCCCGGCGGGCGGCGGGGCTGCACCCGGTGCGGGCCCTGCGGTCCGAGTAGGCCGCGGCATTCCCCACCGAACCCGCCCCACCCCGTCGGCCGAGAGATCTCTGCCCAGTGCAAGCGACAGGACGATCCGACATGTCCGAGACCATCAAGATGCCCCAGACCCACCTCGCCTCGCTGGCCGTGGCCAAGGCGTACGCCAAGGGGGAACACCGCATTCCCGTGTTGCGGGGAGTCGACTTCCAGGTCCGCCGGGGCGAATTCGTCTCGATCATCGGCCAGTCGGGCTCGGGAAAGAGCACCCTGCTGCATCTGCTGGGCCTGCTCGACTCGCCCGACGTGGGGGAAGTGCAGCTGTACGGCCATCGCATTGATGACCTCCCCGCCCGCTCGCGCGATGAACTCCGCAACCGGGTCTTCGGCTTCATCTTCCAGTTCTATCACCTGCTCCCGGAACTGAGCGTGCTGGAAAACGTCCTGGCTCCGGTCATGATCCGCCACACCCTCTGGGACTACTGGCGGCACCGCAGCGCGTTCCGCGACCAGGCGGCCGAACTGCTCGGCAAGGTCGGCCTGGGGCACCGCCTGACCCACCGTCCCAGCGAACTCTCGGGGGGCGAGATGCAGCGGGCCGCCATCGCCCGCGCCCTCATGGGCAGCCCCGAGGTGCTCCTGGCCGATGAGCCGACCGGCAATCTCGACGCCAAGACCGGGGCCGAGATCATGGAACTGCTCACCTCGCTGAACGCCCAGAACGAGCTGACCATCATCATGGTCACCCACGACGAGGCGATCGCCCAGAGGGCCCATCGGACCGTCCGGCTGGCTGAAGGACGGCTCGAGGCGTGGGGCGAAGCGGCCTGACCGGGGCCCCGTTCCGCCAGCTCGACTGGCCGCTCGACCGCCACCGTCTCCGGGAAATTCCTCCCGGACCTCCGGCAGAAATTCCCCGCCGGAACTCGCACGATCTCCCCCAAGTCGCCACAATGCTGAAGCGACGTGGTTGACCCGCTCACCGGCGTGCCAGCCCTCCCCGCAGGGACCCTCCGCCGAACATGCGGCGGGAAGTCTCCCGGTGCTGGTCTGCGGGCTGCACCACGTCTCTCTCGTGTCATCTCTGTTCCACACCCTCCACCTCCCCGATGCCCTCCCCTTTCCCGGCCGGGTTCGCGAGGCGAACTGGATCTTTCCGCCATGACCAAGGTCTACATCTGCGGCAAACTTGTCGACAAAGCGCAGGCTGTCGTCAGTGTCTTCGATCACGGGTTGCTCTACGGCGACGGCGTGTTTGAGGGAATCCGGGTGTACAGCGGGAAGGTCTTCCTGATCGACGAGCATGTCGAGCGGCTCTACGAGAGTGCCGAGGCAATCCGCCTGGAAATCCCCATGACCCGTGCCGCGATGGCGCAGGCGCTGAACGAGACCGTGGCGGCGAACGGCATCCACGACGGCTACATCCGGCTCGTCGTGACCCGCGGTGCCGGCACGCTGGGGCTCGACCCCAAGAAGACCTCGGATCCCCAGGTGATCATCATCGCCGATTCGATCGCCCTGTATCCCTCCGAGATGTATCAGCAGGGTCTCAAGCTCATCACCGCCAGCACGCTGCGGAACCATCCCCAGGCCCTTTCCCCCCGCATCAAGTCGCTCAACTACCTCAACAACATTCTCGCCAAGATCGAGGGAGCCGACGCCGGCTGTGTCGAGGCGGTCATGATGAACCACCTCGGGCACGTCGCCGAGTGCACCGGCGACAACATCTTCCTTGTGAAGAATGGTGTGATCAGCACCCCCGGGACCGATGCGGGCATTCTGGAAGGCATCACCCGCAACTGCGTCATCAAGCTGGCCCGCGAGGCCGGCTATGAGGTGCGCGAGAAGACCCTCATCCGGCACGATATCTACGTGGCCGATGAATGCTTCCTCACAGGCACCGCCGCCGAGGTCATTCCCGCCACCAGCCTCGATGGACGACTCATCGGCGATGGCAAACCCGGCCCGGTCACCAAGGACCTGCTGGAACGGTTCCACAAGTTCGTGCGGAACCAGTAGTCCCCGGGGGTCTCCCTCTCCCCTCGGTTGGGTGAGGAGTGGCTGCTGCCGATGGCGGCACGCCCCTTGCGCGACCAGACGGCGGTCGAGGGGCGGACTGGCAATTCCGGGACCTTCGGTTGACGGCCCACCGTCTCGCCGGGAAAGTCGAGTGGCCGGGCACCTGTGCCCTGCCTCCTGTGCTCTTCCCCTGAGGCTGGTGAAATGCGTCGTCTGCTCTGCGCGTGTCTGTGGCTGCTGGTCGGCCTGCTGGTCCCGGTCCATTCTGCCCGGGGTGAGTTGAAGCCCGGGCAGGTCGGGGTCATCGCCAGTGCCCGGGGCCGGGAATCGGCCGATCTGGCCCGTCATTACATGCAGGCCCGGGGTATTCCCGCCGAGAACCTGCTGCTGCTCGAGGTGTCGAACAACGCGGTCGTTCCCCGGCAGACCTGGGAGACCAAGCTGCGACCTGCGGTCCGCAAGTGGCTGCAGTCCGAGGGTCGGCAGGAGCGCATCCGTTGTCTCGTTACGCTCTGGGATATTCCGCTCAAGATCGGACCGGTCGACGCCAAATCCTCCCGCGGGATCGCCGTCGGGGAGGGGCTGCAGGCCTCCCGCACCGACCTCCAGCGACGGCTGCGGCAGGTCATGCTCGAGTTCCATTCCCTGTTGGACCCCAATCCCCCGCCGTTGGAACCCATTCCAGACGGAGCCGACGCCGCCACCCTGGGCAAGGCCCTCAATGAGCCGTTCCAGAAAGCGTTGAAGAATGTGCGTGAACTGGCGGCCAAATCCCCCGGAACCCTCGCCGTCAAGCGGGCTGAAACACAGCTCGATCGCCATTACACACTCGCCCTGGGAATGACCGGTTCGCTGCAACTGCTCGAACAGCAGTTGCAACAGAATGTCGGCCCCAAAGCCCAGTTGCGGCAAGATCTCGATCGACGGCGGGCCGAGCTGGCCGGTTTGTCCCTCGCTGTGCAGGCGCTGCAGCAGCTTCCCGAAAGCCCCGAACGGGATGAGATGATCATCACGCAGCGGATCCTCATGGAGGGGCTGCTGGGGGCGTACAACTGGGTCTCCCAGCAGGCCGAGCTGTGGAAGAAGAATGAGACCACCGCCAGCTTCGACAGCGAACTCTCGCTCGTGCACTGGGTGGACCATCCTGTCCTGCGCTGGATCCCCAATCCGCTCAACTACACCCAGGGCGTGACAGGACGCGCTCTGCCGCCGACGCTCATCGTGTCGCGGCTGGATGGCCCCAGCGTCGAGATCGCCAAGCGGCTGGTCAACGACGCGGTCGCGGTGGAGAAAGAAGGATTGACCGGCAAGATCTATATCGACGCCCGGGGAATCAAGGCCAGCACCGGGCCCGGTTCGTACGGCGACTACGACCAATCGCTGCGGGAACTGGCCACCTTGCTGCGCGAGAAGTCGGCCCTCCCCGTCACCTTCGATGACCAGCAGGAACTGTTCCAGAAGGGAGACTGTCCCGAGGCGGCCCTCTACTGCGGCTGGTATTCGCTGGGGAAATATGTGCCCGCCTTCGAATGGAAACGGGGAGCGGTTGGCTACCACATCGCCAGCAGCGAGGCGGTCACCCTGCGCGATCCCAAAAGCGAAGTCTGGTGCAAACGCATGCTCGATGAAGGGATCGCCGTCACGCTCGGTCCCACCTTCGAGCCGTACCTCGTCGCCTTTCCCCGGCCGGCCGAATTCTTTCCCCTGCTGATGACGGGCAAGCTCTGTCTGGGAGAAGTCTTCGCCCTTACCAATCCCCTGCAGTCGTGGGCCATCACCCTGGTGGGGGATCCGTTGTACAATCCATTCCGCGCCAAACCAGCCCTGCAGGTCGAGGATCTGCCCGCCCCCCTGCAATTGCTGATTCCAGCCGATCCCTGAAGTCCCGGGCCGCTTCACCAGGCGGTGCCTCTCGTCAGACTGTCCCTTTTGTGTGAGTTGCTGATGTCTGGTTCGTCGACGCGTCGTGGTTTTCTGCAGTCGGGAAGCGCCCTGGCGGGAGCGGCCCTGGTGGCCGGAACGCAGCCTGCCCCCGCCCAGGACCGCCCCGGGGCTCCCTCCGCCCGGTTCCGCCTCTGCCTCAACACCAGCACCATCCGCGAGCAGAAGGTGGGGATCGTGCGGGAAATCGAGATCGCCCGCGAGGCGGGATACGATGCGATCGAGCCCTGGATGGACACCCTGCACCAGTACGTGGCCGACGGCGGTTCGCTCTCCGACCTGAAGAAACGCCTGCAGGATGCCGGGTTGGTCGTCCCCAGTGCCATCGGCTTCGCCCAGTGGATCGTCGATGATGCCGACGCCCGCAAACAGGGACTCGAAAACGCCCGGCGCGACATGGACCTGCTGGCCCAGATTGGCGGCCAGCGCATCGCCGCCCCGCCGGTCGGGGCCCAGGACAAACCCGGCCCCGATCTGCCCACCATCAGCCAGCGGTACCGCGCCCTGTTGGAACTGGGGGACCAGTTGGGGGTCATTCCCCAGTGCGAAGTCTGGGGCTTTTCGAAAACCCTCTCGAAACTCTCCGAGACCGCCTTCACCGTGATTGGGGCCAACCATCCCAAAGCCTGTCTGCTGGCCGACGTGTACCACCTGCACAAGGGAGGCTCGGGCTTCGACGGTGTGCGGTTGCTCTCGGGGCTGGGAATGCAGGTCTTTCACCTCAACGACTATCCCGCCCAGCCCGGTCCCGAGCAGATCAACGATTCGCACCGGGTTTTCCCGGGAGACGGTGTCGCCCCTCTCGTGCCGCTGTTGCGCACGCTGCGCACCGTCGGCTGCTCGGGCTTCCTGTCGCTCGAACTGTTCAACCGCGAGTACTGGAAGCAAGACCCCCTGCAAGTCGCTCAGACCGGCCTGCGGAAAATGCGGGCCGTCACCCAGCAGGCCGAGTCGGCTTGATTGCCGGTGGTCCGTCGATCCCTTCAACGCCGATTGCGCATGCCGTTCTACCACTGGCCTCATCGCCGTTTTCTTTCCCCCGGCCATCTCACCTCTCGTGCCCTCCGCAAGGGCCCTCTCGGTCTGCTGCTGGCAGTGTGGTGTTTGTGCGCTGCATTCCCCATCCGGGCAGGGGAACTGACCGGACGGGTGGTGGATGCTGACACGGGACGCCCGCTTCCCGTCCGCGTCTACCTCCGGACTGCGTCGGGAGAGGATCTGTTCGTTGAGCCCACCACGGCCGACGGCTCGGCATTCCGCTACGAAGAGCAGTGGGTTCCCCTCGAAGGCTCCAGCGACCGGCATACCACCGTCTCGGCCCATCCGTGGCGGGTCGATTTGCCAGAGGGTGAAGTCACCATCGAAATCGAACGGGGCAAAGAGTACCGCCTGCTGCGGGAGGTGTTCACTGCGGGCAGCCAACCGCTGCAGAAGACCTGGCGGCTCCAACGCTGGGTCAATGCGGCGGCGCGGGGCTGGTACTCGGGTGAAACGCACGTGCATCGGCGTCTGGCCGAACTCCCCAACGTGATGCTGGCCGAAGATCTGAATGTCGCCTTCCCCGTCACCTTCTGGACGGTGACCTCGAAGGACGCTCCCAATCTGCAGCCCTCCCCGCTGCGCCGGCAGGGGCCTTCGCCCTTCGGTCCCCGGGAAGATCGCGGCACCGAGCCGATCCGGGTCGACAGCAGTCATGTGATCGTCCCCCGCAACACCGAGTACGAGATCTTCAACGTCAACGGGAAGCCGCACACGCTGGGGGCGATGTTCGTGCTCAATCACCGCTCGGCCTTCACCGCCCTCGCTCCCCCCGTCGGTCCCATCGCCCGCGAGGCCCATGCCGAGGGG
>JBKDUK010000388.1:0-20419 GCA_046339535.1 Planctomycetaceae bacterium
CACGATTTCCATCTTGTTCTTCTCTGGACGACCACACCTCCGACAGCCCCCCCCCATTCATCCCTGCCGCAAGTCCCCGCTCTCTGGACAAAGATCCTCCTCTTTCCATTCTCCTCTGTGTTGAATCCTGAAGACAGACGCGTCAATCGGGATCTGGAAAACTGCCGCAATTTGACCATCCATGACCATCCGGAAATTGCGATCACAAGCAACTCGCTTCCGCCGCCAACCGCTACCGGTATCATCCCGATCGATCGACCGGCCGATTTGCCCCCGGCCGAGAAGACCGCAGGAGGTGAGTGACCGCTGCAAGGCCCGATCCTCTCTGAATGCAGCAGGATCCTCACTCCGTTACCATCGCACTGGCTTGGCAAAATCCTGTGCGTCGGTGCCTCTGTGTGGGCCCCGGTTTGTCACAACTCCGGCCAACGGATCCCTTCGGATCCGACATCGCTTCCTGGGGCAGATGATGTTGTCTTCCGTCGACTCACAGCCGTCGTCCAATCCTGGCCCCACTTCCACACCGGCCCGGGTCATCTGGCTGGCAGTGGCTCTTGGGATGACGGTGTTTTTCGTGGGCCTGTGGCTCGAGAAGAGATGGGACCGGCTCGAGGTACTCCAACAGTTTGACGTCCTGTTTGATATGGATCCCAATCTCCGTCTGGCGGGCATCAGTCGGGGAGTTGAGGCGTTTCGCCTCGTTCATCCCAACTTCGGCAACTACTTCCGGATTCCCATTCAGGTGGTGGTTCGGGGAGGATCGGCGGCGGGCCTGTGGCGTGGCCAGGAAAGCGAAATCGCCCGGCAACTGGCGTTGCTGGTCACCCCCGGGGTGGCGGGGCTCAGTGTGGCCGTCATGCTGCTCGTCCTCTCTCGGTTGGGCCTGTCCCTCTGGCAGAGCCTGCTGGTGGCCAGCCTGGGGGCGGTGTCTTTCAGCCAGTTGATCGGCGCCTCGGTTCCCGAGCATTTTCCGCTCGGGGGGCTCTGTCTGGGGCTGGGCTTTCTGCAGGCCGCACGCGAGATCAATCGGGGAGGAATTCCACACTGGCCAGTGTGGTGTCTGGTGGGAGTACTCGCCGCCGGCACCACCATCACCCAGGCGATTCCGATCCTGATCCTCTGTTTTGCGACGGCACTGTCGAATGGCCTCACCCGCCTCGAGGGGCTCAAGCGGGTGATTCTGGTGGGAGTGGCGATCGGCCTGTTGACCTATGGATCGGCATTTCTGCTGAATCGCGTTTTTGGAGAGCAGTTGCAATCTCCCCAAGGGCCCGCGGACGCCACGCGACAGGCCGAACCGCGCGAACGCAGCGGCTACCGGGGACTGTTGGAGCATCACTGGACCTGGGTCCAGCGATTCCTGAGACAGGATGCCGATGCTGGCACCCTGCTCGTGCGGATTCCGGAAGTCCTCACCAACACGCTGGCACCGCGCCACGTCCGCGAGCAACCGCTCGACTCCGGGACGCAGCGCCGGGCCATGTACGATTTCGGATTCACCCTCGAAGGAACTGGCTCGGCGGGTGCGATGGCCGGCCTGTCGGTGTTGCTGGTTTCGGGAATCCTCGGCAGCCGTCGCGGAACGAAAGCTCTGCGGGTCACCACACTCGGCGCGATCGGAATTCTCGTGTTCAACATCGCGCTGCACACCCTGTGGGGTCGTGAGTTTTTCCTCTACTCACAGCATTGGCTTGTTCCGCTGCTGGTGCTGCTCGCCGGAAACCTCGCTTTCCCTCCCCCCTGGAGTCGCATCATCACAATGCTGTTGGCGGGCGGTGTGGTTCTGGTCGCCGCCAGCAACATGGCGACCATCCGGGCCATGCTGGAGCGATTGCAGGCGGTTTGAGCAACCTGATTCCAGAACAGTCCGCGCGTCAGGATGTGGGTCTGTCGACACGTCGTGGCGTGGGCTTCCAGCCTGCGACCCCGCGGGGCGATCCACCACAATCCAGCGAACGACGGGCCAACAAAAAAGATGTAGTTTCGGCCCCCACCCGTGGTGACAGACATCCCGGCCAATCAGTCCGATTCACTCAACCCCTGGCGAATCTCACGAACAGACTGACCAGCCTGTTCCACAACTCCCCTCTTGTCACCAAGCGTTCCAGACCAACGTTGGCCCGACAAGCCTTCAGGCTCGTCGCCACGTCGTGGCGTGGGCTTCCAGCCTGCGACCCCGCGGGGCGATGCACCGCAATCCCGCGAACGACGGACCACCAAAAAACGACGTTTCGGCCCCCGCCCGTGGTGACAGACCTCCCGGTCTGTCCGTCCAGATCATAAAACTCCACCTGTCGTGCCGTTCGTCCACGCCAATTACATGAACAGGCTGACAAACCTGTTCCACATCCGCGCTCCCCTCACCTGGCGTTGCGACATTACAGCGTCCTGGGAGCCTTCGCTCCCGGGAAAACCTGCTCAAACCGCAAGAGAATCTTGTCCAGTTTGCGATAGGTACTCGACAGTCCGATATCGAGTTGGTCGGCGATTTCGGCTGGTGTGCAGCCCTGCAGCCAGAGTCGTGCAACCGGCTCCAGAACAGGACCAAGGCAGTCGAAAAACCGCTGGTGCAGTTCCGCGATATTGTCCGCCAGAGCCATGGCTTCTTCCGGCAGAGGTGATTTCCCAGGAAACTGATCGAAACCGCCATTCGGATGGTCGTCATCAGGGTAACCCAACACCGAATCCCCCCGAACCCGCCCCCGGCCCCGTCTCTGTCGGCGTTCGTCGCGAACCATGTTGCGGCCGCGTTTTTGGATCCTCGCCCACAACATCCACAAGACGTCTTCGCGCGAGCCCACCACTTCGATTGGTCCCCCTGGCCCCGTCATCAGGAATTCGGCCAACACAATCGAGACCAGATCCTCTTCATCCTGAACCCGACGACGGGACCCTGTCAAAGACTTCCTCGCGATTTGCAGCAACTGCGCATGGTAAAAACGGAACAGCCGCGCATGGACAGTGACATCCTCCGAACTCAACTGATGGAGCAAGTGTGTGATTGTCAGCGACTGTGACAGGTCGTCGGGCATGTCTTGAAGTCGGTGCTGCAATGGACATTGGAATTGGAACCGGGTGACAACCGTGCCGGACTAATAGATCCATCCGCGACCGGATTCCTGATGGTCTCTATTGACCATCACGTACTCAAACTCACGTGATCATATCCACCCGCGACAGTACCGCAAGACTCCAGCAAGGTCTTTCCTCGGGTTATGGCGGAATTGGTTGTCAACGTCCAGCGAGGTGCTACACTGCCGAACGTCTCAATAGATGTTGGGAGGCACCGTCTGCTGGAATGGCGAGGATTTCCAAAACATCACTCTGCACACGAGATGACCGAATGACTGATTCGTCCCACTCATCTGAATGGTCCCGAATCGTTGGCGCCGAGCAGTTCTTCGACCGATTTGAACATGCCTGGAGACAACACCCGTCCCCCGACTGGCGGGATTTTCAGCAGGAGGCCCAGCGGTTCGGTGACGACGCCGGGGTGGAATTGCTCTGGATTGATTTTGCCAACCGGGTTCGCCTGGGCAAATCGTCGGACCTGCAGGAATATGCCGGCGCTCCCGCCTCCTGGTTGGCGGGGCTCGCAGCCCGGATTGAGGCCGCCCCTCAACAGCCGGGCGGGTCAGGTGCCGGCACAGGGAAGGACGATGTGCCCAGGGAGCTGCGGGAGGGGGAGACCATTGGACGATATCGGATCATTCGACCTCTGAAGCGGGGGGGATTCGGCCAGGTTTATCTCGCTCATGACCCCGATCTGGGGCGCGATGTGGCCATCAAAGTCCCACATCGCCTCGAATCATCCAGTCGTTTGACGCACTGGCAATATGAAGCCCGCATTCTCGCCGAGCTCGATCATCCGCATATCGTGCCGGTGTTCGACGTTGGCTCGGCCCCCGGTTTTCCTGGTTTCGTGGTGTGCAAATTCATTGCCGGCGTTGACCTGGCCGCGCGGCTGAAAGGGGCCCCGCTGTCAGCCCCCCAGGTCGTCCGGCTCATGATCCCGATTGCCGACGCCCTCGATTACGCCCACCGTGCACCACGCAACCTGGTCCACCGCGACCTCAAGCCGGCCAATATCCTGCTGGATGCCGATGACATCCCCTACCTGACCGATTTCGGCATCGCCCTGCGGGGATCCGAAATTGGCCAGGGGGAACGGTTCCTCGGCAGTCCCTCCTACATGAGTCCCGAACAGGCCCGGGGAGAGGGCCACCGGGTCGATCGCCGTTCGGATCTCTTCTCATTCGGAGTGATTCTCTACGAACTGCTCTGCGGCCATCGCCCGTTTTCGGGAACGACGAACCGGCAACTTCTGCTGGAAATCCAGACGCAGGAAGCCCGTCCCCTCCGGCTGTATGTGCCGTCGCTGTCCCCCGAACTGGAGCGGATCTGTCTCAAATGCCTCTCCAAGCGACAGGCCGATCGCTATGCGACGGCTGCCGATCTCGCCAGTGATCTGCGCGAGGTGCTGGACAAAATGCAGTCCGGACATCTCCAACCGTCGGTCGCTGGCTCACAGGCGGGTCCCATCTCCCCGGAAGGCTCTCCGGCCCTCCGGGTGATTCCCAAGGGGCTGCGCGCCTTTGATGAGCACGACAGCGAGTTCTTTCTGTCGCTGGTTCCCGGCCCGCGCGATTCACGTGGGCTCCCCGAAAGCCTGAGATTCTGGAAGACACGGATCGAGTCACGCGATCCCGCCATCAGCTTTCAGGTCGGCCTGATGTATGGGCCGTCGGGATGCGGCAAGTCGTCGCTGGTGCGGGCGGGCTTGATTCCCCGCCTGTCCCCCGAAGTGCTGGTTGTGTTTGTCGAGGCGACGGCGGAAACGTCCGAACCCGATCTGCGTCAGAGTCTGGCGGTGCGTTTCCCCAATTTGCCGGCCTCCGCCGAATTGACCGTGCTGTTCAGCCAATTGCGAAATGGCCAGGGAATCGGCCCAAATCAAAAGGTGCTGGTGGTTCTGGACCAGTTCGAGCAATGGTTGAGTACCCATCCCTTGCCAGTACAGACCGAATTGGCCGGGGCACTGCGGCAATGCGACGGCGAGCACCTGCAGTGCTTGCTGCTGGTGCGTGACGACGGCTATTGGACCTCGGTATCCCGATTTCTGCGGGAGATCGAGGAACCGTTGCTGGAAGGGCACAACTCGGCGGTTGTTGATCTGCTGCCCGTCCCCCATGCACGCCAGGTCTTGATCGCGTTTGGGCGATCGTTGCAGTGTCTGCCGGCCAACGGGACCGACCTGTCATCCTCGCAGGCGGGCTTCGTTTCTGAGGCGATCGGGGAATTGGCCGAGAATGGCCTGGTCAGCCCGGTCCGGCTGGCGCTGTGGGCCGAGCTGCTGAAGACTCGCTCCTGGACGCAGGGGGCCCTCGCCGGGATGGGCGGGGCGGCGGGACTGGGGGTCAAGTTTCTCGAGAATTCCCTGGCCGCCCCGACGGCGCCACCCGGGCACCGGGCGCATTTGGCGGCGGCTCAGCAGGTGTTGCAGGCCCTGCTTCCCCCGGCGGGGAGCGATCTGAAGGGACACCGTCGTACGGCAACGGAGCTGGCGCAGGCTGCCAGTCTGCCAGTGGACTCGGCAGAATTCCGGGAATTGCTGGAGATTCTCGACAAGACCTTGCGGTTGATCACCCCAGTCGAAAGCCCGACAATTGGGCCGGAAGGCCCCCCCAATCGGTCCTATCAACTGACGCATGACTTTCTGGTTGCCAGTGTGCGGGACTGGCTGACACAGCAAGCTCGTCAGACCAGTGCTGGGCGGGCCCGCCTGCTACTCAACCAGGCCAGTGAGGTCTGGCGCTCGACGTCGCAGCACATCGGACTGCCCAGCTTCGGTGAATACTGCCGGATCCGCTGGCATGTCCCCCAAGCGATCTGGACCGCCGAACAAGCCGCGATGATGCGGCAGGCGACGTGGACGCACCTCGGGCATTTGGCGCAAGTGATAACAGTATCACTACTGGTGGTCGGACTATTGTGGGGGTTTGCCAAACAGCGAGATCGGGCAGCCCGTAGTGAAGTGCTCGCATCGCTGGTGGATGGGCTCCCCACTGTCCAGGGGTCTGCGTTCGAATCGACACTCGATGAGCTGCGCAAATATCCGGCATCCGAGGTCCGGGAGCGACTACGGCGGGGTGAAGTGAATGCGAATGACGATTACCGGTTGCGCTGGCAACTGGCCCGGACGCATTTCGACACTATCTCGACGGAGACTTTGCTTGAACAGGTAGAGTCGGTCCCGGCCGAGGATCTTGGAATCCTGATCTCAGCACTGAAAATCAACCGCGCCGAGGCCTTGGCGGGTATTTCCTCACGTCTTGGAGCGATTCCAAAAGATTCCAACTCCTTACTGCGTCTTCGTCTGGCCACATTGGCCCATCATCTCGGCGATACTGCGGAATTGAGCCGAATCAGTAACTCCGGGCGTGAAGCAAATCCCGCGCAGCGAACTGAGTTGATCCATTTGCTCAAAACCTGGCATGGGCCACTGGAAGAATTACTGCCTCCCAGTCCAGTCGCATTCGACCGAGATACGAGGTACGTCTTGTTATTGGCTCTGGGAGGCTCTCAGCCGTCTCGTGCCGACCGATTTCAGATCCAACCGCGACTGTTGCCATTTTTTCAGCGCTGCGAGGACCTTTCCACCCGAAATGCGACTCGGTGGGTGTTGCGTCAATGGGGAGTCGAAGAGCCACAGGTCCCCTTGGCCACTGAGATTCAGCCGACTTATGACTGGTATGACATTTCCCCAGATTTAACAATGGTCTCCCTTGAGAGGCGTGACTTTCTCTGGCATGTGTTCACCTCCTATGGATCATCAGTCGAAAAATCCATGAAAAAGCTTAATACACCGATTGACATTGCCGACCGCGAGATATCCGTTCAGTTGTTTGGTGCATTCATGGAAGATCCAAATTATCCCGCTTCAGAGAAGCCGTCCGATTGGCCCGGTCCAGATCACCGCTTCAGTGACGGAGTGCATCACCCGGTTCAGATGGTGAGCCATTACGACGCGGTGTTGTTTTGCAATTGGCTCAGTCATCGGTTTCATTTGAATTCCTGTTACAGTCGAACAGGGCGAAAACTGGACTGGGACGGCAAGCAGTATGATGAGTGGAAACTGCTTCCTGATGCCAATGGCTTTCGTTTGCCCAGCGAACGGGAATGGGCGTGTGCCTGCCTGGCCGATGCCCACAGTCGGTTTCATTTCTCGGATCTTGGTTTTCACATGACTGATTACGCAAATATCAATGTGTCTCTTGGGAATTGCATGATGCGGTGTGGCTCACTGCGACCGAACCTGTGGGGATTGTTTGACATGCATGGCAACGTGATGGAGCGGCTGGAGAACGTCCGAAGTGATGTATTGCGGCGAACCCCGACCGAGGTTCCATACCGGGTGTCGCGGGGAGGTGGATTCAACTATGGCAAAAACGAGTGCGAAGTCTGGTTTCGTGGTGGTGACCGGGAACATGACCGCAATTTTTACACCGGCTTCCGCGTGGTCCGCAGCCGGCCCGATCGGTTGGAACGCTGAAAATCGGGCTCCAGCAAAAGATTGCTCGCAGACCGCGAACCGTGATGGATCTGTGTTCCAAGACATGATCCCGACATGCCAGCCCCTATTCGCTGCGATCGGTCCTGACGACCGATTGGCGAATGCCATGGGTCTTCCCGATGGCTGACACGGTGCCAGCACCGGCAGAGGCGTCTTGTCGGGCTGGCGATCGACGGCAATCATGACTTCCAGACAGAGCACATTTCCACCAGTCGGTGTTGGCACCTGCCAGCCTAACCGACGCGCGGTACTGCAACCCGACACAAGGTGCATGTGATCGTCTGTCTCCATGCTGTGTTGGGATCGCGTTTTTTCCACCGCATTTGGGATCTGGAGAAATGCTTTTGATCCTTCAGTTTGGGCTGAATTCCAGCGACATGACCGCAGTTCGGGGTCCTCTGTGCGAATTTACAGTGAGAAAACCGGCAATCAAGTGGTGATTAAAGACAAGGAAGTCTGCGCTTTTCCTCGGCCTGGCTGATACCTCCCGGGCTCTCAGGTGAGGGGTGAGACTTTCGTGGTGGCCGGGCCCTGGGGGCGCTGGCGACCTCTCGGACATTTCAAGACACGACACACACCATTGGTGCGGGGACGATCGAGATGCTGACGACCGGTTTGTGGCAGCGGTTTGTGAAGTCGTTAAGCAACCTGCGCGTGGTGCGTCGGCCGTTGGCACGGACGAGGAAAGGGTATCGGCCTTCGGGCGCGGCCCAGGTCCTCGAAAGTCGGCAGTTGCTCTCGATGACCGTCTCGCTCTCCGGGTCGTCCGTCACCTTCGCCGGAGACGCAGCCAATGACTCGCTGGCCTTGACCGTCGGTGCCACCGGCCTGCTGACCCACAATCTCGCCCTGGGTGGCAATCTGGTCAGTGAGGTCGATCTCGATTCGGCGACGGCAGGGGAGCAGAGCCTGGCGGCGAGCAATGTTGGCTCGCTGAGTATCTCTGCCGGCGCTGGCAACGACACCATTGACGCCAGTGCTTGGACTGGAACCGGACTGTGGATCTCGGGCGGAGACGGTAACGACATCATTAAGGGGGGATCCGGGAACGACAATCTTCAGGGGGGCACCGGGAACGATGTCGTCGAAGGCAACGGTGGCAATGACACTCTCTATGGAGACGAGCAATCGGGCAACGGTCCTGCCGACGGCAACGATACGCTGCGCGGCGGCGATGGAAATGACACTCTCTATGGGGACAACGCCAATCTTCCCTGGAACGCACCGTTCGGCACGGGAAGCGATCTGCTCGATGGCGGAAATGGCGATGACGCCATGTATGGCTCTGGCGGGACGAATCAGTTTTTCGGCGGAGCCGGCAACGATTGGGCTGACGACGGCTTGAAGCACAGCGTCCTGCTGACGAATACCTCCTATATCGCCGACGGTGTGGAGTCGGCCGACCACGGGGTGGAGGGATTTGCAATTGAAGGAACATCGGGCAACGACACGATCGACGCCAGTGCTTGGACTGGTGCCGGACTGTGGATCTCGGGGAGAGCCGGCAACGACATCATTAAGGGGGGATCCGGGAACGACAATCTTCAGGGGGGCACCGGGAACGATGTCGTCGAAGGCAACGGTGGCAATGACAATCTCTACGGAGACGAGCAATCGGGCAACGGTCCTGCCGACAGCAACGATACGCTGCGCGGCGGCGATGGAAATGACACTCTCTATGGGGACAACGCCAATCTTCCCTGGAACGCACCGTTCGGCACGGGAAGCGATCTGCTCGATGGCGGCGACGGCAATGACAGCATGTATGGCAGTGGCGGTTTGAATCAGTTTTTCGGCGGGGTCGGCAGCGACTCGGCTGATGACGGATTGAAGAGCAATGTGCTGCTGACGAATACCTCCTATATCGCCGACGGTGTGGAATCAGCCGATCATGGGGTGGAAGCATTCACAATCAGTGGAACATCAGGCAACGACATCATTGATGCGAGTGCTTGGACCGGTGCCGGACTTTGGATCTGGGGCGGAGCCGGCAACGACATCATCAAGGGGGGATCCGGGAACGACAATCTTCAGGGGGGCACCGGGAACGATGTCGTCGAAGGCAATGGTGGCAATGACACTCTGTACGGAGACGAGCAATCAGGCGGCGGCTCCGCTGATGGCAACGATACGCTGCGCGGCGGCGATGGCAACGACACGCTGTATGGCGACAATGCCAATCTTCCCTGGAACGGACCATTTGGCTCTGGAAGCGATCTTCTCGATGGCGGCAATGGCAGCGATTTCCTCGACGGGAGCGGTGGAAATAATCTCTTCTATGTCAGCAATTCAACTTTCTCCTATGTAGGATCGGGCGTCGGCTTCGACAAACTAATTTTTTTAGGAGCTCAATCCAATTTGGACCTTGTGGCAACAAATAAGGTTGTCGGCATTGAAGAGATCGATGTGACCGGGACCGGGAATAACTCGCTGACGATCAATCAGGCCCGTGTAGTCTCGCTCTCCGACGCCAATGACACCCTCATTGTTCGCGGCAACGTCGGCGACCTCGTGAATAAGGGAACGGGCTGGTCTTTCTCGGGAACCGAAACCATCACCGGTTCGCTGTTCAAGGTGTATACCCAGGGCGGAGCAACGCTGAAGTTGCAGCAGGCAACGGATATCACCCTGCGACAGAATCCTGCCAACTTCACATATACGTTCAACGCAGACAGTCCGGCCGGATTTACGGGTGATTTTTCAATCGTCGGCGTCCAGGGCTATCAGGGCCTCGGACCTGCGGGAAATACATTTGACCTCAAGTTTCTGAGAAGCTCCGGCACTGCGACACTGACACTCTCGAATCTCCCCGAGCATGATCAGATCGACATCGGGTTTTTGTTGGCAATTATTGATTCCTGGGATGGGACCGAACGTGGTCCGAGTTATTCTGGTGACTATCTCAATATTTTGGTCGATGGCACCACAATTTTCCGGGAGTCATTCAGTGTCTTTAACCAGGCGGAGCAGTCCTATATCCCCCCGGCAGGAGGTTTGGTGTCCTTTGGAACCCATTTGGGTTTTAGCGGTACCTGGGCCGACTCTGCCTACAATATGGGTGTTGATCCAAAGCTAAAGGCCATTTCACACACATCCTCGCAGTTGACGATTCAGTGGTTGGCAAACGGTCCAGGCTGGGAATCATCGGATACAGAAACTTGGGGGATTGACAATCTGAAGATCTCCCTCTGGAAAAGCGATGACATTCCCGGCGATCTCGCGACAAACCAGTATGTTGCCACACTGCTGACCAAAGACATCGATCCGGCCAGCAGCTTTTCCTTCACACTGGTCGCCGGTGAAGGCGACACCGACAACGCCTACTTCACCATCACCGAGAGTGAATTGCGCACAGCGCAAGCCTTCGACCCCGCGAAGACCTCCTACTCCATCCGCGTCCGTGCGACAGATGACAACGGGGTTCCGTTCGAGAAGGTTCTGATCATCCCGGTCAGTTCCTCCAATCAGTCCCCGACCGACATCGGCCTGTCGTCGAGCATGATCGCCGAAAACTCGGCTGCGAATACCACGGTGGGTTCCCTCAGTACCACCGATCCCAACCCCGGGGACACGTTCACCTACACCCTCGTGTCGGGAACTGGCGATACCGACAACGCCGCCTTCACCATCAGCGGCATAAACCTGCAGGCCTCCAGCGGCTTCGATTTCGAAACCAAATCCAGCTACTCCATCCGCGTCCGATCGACCGATCAGGGAGGACTCTCCACCGAGAAGACCTTCACCATCTCGGTGACCGACGTCAACGAGTCCCCCACCGGCCTCACCCTCTCGGCCTCCACCATCGCCGAGAATCTGCCAGTCGCAACCGCCATTGGCACGTTCAACTCGACCGACCCCGACGCCGGCAACACCTTCACCTACTCCCTGGTGACCGGCACGGGCGATACCGACAACGCCAGCTTCACGATCGACGGCGACACACTGAAGACTGCTGCCAGCTTCGACTTCGAAGCGCAGAGCAGCTACACCATTCGCGTGCGGACGACCGATCAGGATGGCCTGACGTTCGACAAAGTTTTCATCATCTCAGTGACCGACGTCAACGAGGCCCCCACCGGCCTCACCCTCTCGGCCTCCACCATCGCCGAGAATCTGCCAGTCGCCACCGCCATCGGCACGTTCAACTCGACCGACCCCGACACTGGTAACACCTTCACCTACTCCCTGGTGAGCGGCACGGGTGATACCGACAACGTCAGCTTCACGATCGACGGCGACACACTGAAGACCTCCGCCAGCTTCGACTTCGAGGCCCAGAGCAGCTACTCCATTCGCGTCCGGACGACCGATCAGGATGGCCTGACGTACGACAAGGTCTTGACCATCTCGGTGACCGACGTCAACGAGTCCCCCACCGGCCTCACCCTCTCGGCCTCCACCATCGCCGAGAATCTGCCAGTCGCCACCGCCATCGGCACGTTCAACTCGACCGACCCCGACACTGGTAACACCTTCACCTACTCCCTGGTGACCGGCACGGGCGATACCGACAACGCCAGCTTCACGATCGACAGCGACACACTGAAGACCGCCGCGAGCTTCGACTTCGAAGCGCAGAGCAGCTACTCCATTCGCGTGCACACGACCGATCAGGATGGACTGACCTACGACAGGGTCTTTTCGATATCGGTAACCGACGTCAATGAGGCCCCCACCGGCCTCACCCTCTCGGCCACCACCATCGCCGAGAACCAAGCGGTGGGCACGGGTGTCGGCACGTTCAGCGCGACCGATCCCGACGCCGGCAACACTTTCACCTACTCTCTGGTGACCGGCACAGGAGATACCGACAACGCCAGCTTCACCATCGATGGCGACACACTGAAGACCGCTGCGAGCTTCGACTTCGAAGCGCAGAGCAGCTACTCCATTCGCGTGCGGACGACCGATCAGGATGGCCTGACGTACGACAAGGTCTTCACCATTTCTGTGACCGACGTCAACGAGAGCCCCACGGGCCTCATCCTTTCGGCCTCCACCATCGCCGAGAACCTGCCAGTCGCCACCGCCATCGGCACTTTCAGCTCGACCGACCCCGACACTGGTAACACTTTCACCTACTCTCTGGTGACCGGCACGGGCGATACCGACAACGCCAGCTTCACGATCGATGGCGACACACTGAAGACCGCCGCGAGCTTCGACTTCGAGGCCCAGAGCAGCTACTCGATTCGTGTGCGGACCACGGACCAGGGAGGGCTGACTCACGAACAGGTTTTCACGATCAGCATCACCGACCAAAACGAAGTTCCAACCAATCTGGGTTTGTCGGGAACGTCACTGACCGGGAATCTGCCGGCAGGCGCCACCATTGGGACGTTCACCACCACAGATCCCGATTCGGGTGACACCTTTACTTACACACTGGTGACCGGCAGTGGTGACACCGACAATGCCCGCTTCACCATTGATGGGAACACACTCAAAACAGCCGTTCCCCTCGATCTCGCCCTCCAGAGCACCTATTCGATTCGCGTGCAAACGACAGATCATGGGGGGTTGACCTATGAGAAGTCATTCACAATCGATGCGAGTACCGTCGATCTGTCCGTCACAACAACCAACGGAACCACGACGGTCGTTCCCGGAACTTCAACAACGTATACGATCACTGTTGCGAATGCCGGCCCGAGTTCCGTAACCGGGGCGACGGTCACCAATGTGCTGCCCGGAGGAACGACGTTTGTCAGTGGATCAACAGGTGTCACCTATGACATCGCGAGCCGGACTGTCAGCTACGTGACGGGATCCCTCGGTGCTGCCGGGACGGAGACCTTCACGGTCACAATTGCTGTCGATGCGGCTCTGATCGGATCTCTGACAAATATCGCGACGGTGACTGCACCGGGGAATGTCACAGATTCAAATTCCGCGAACAATAGCGCCAAGGAGAGCGATTTTCTGACTTCCCAGGTCGATCTCTCGATCTCCAAGAGCAACGGCGCGACTTCGGTCATCCCCGGGACCTCGACGACCTACACGGTCACGGTTACCAACAGCGGCCCCAGCTCGGTAACGGGAGCCGTCGTCACCGATGTCCTGCCGACCGGGATGACCTTTGTCAGCGGCTCCAGCGGGGTCATGTACGATGCCTCGACAAAGTCCATTCGCTATGTGACGGGAACTCTCGGTTCCACCGGAAGCGAAGCATTCACCATCACGGTGGCGATTGACGCCACACTCACCGGGACGCTCCACAACGCGGCCACGGTCACCCTGCCGGCCGCCAAAGTGGGGCAGATCACGACCTGGGGACACAACAGTCAAGGCCAGGTGACTAACACCCCAATCGGAGCGGACTTCATCTCGATTGCTGGTGGGGGCAATCAGTGCTACGCCCTGCGAGCCGATGGATCGATCGTCGCGTGGGGCTTGGATACCAACGGCAAGGTCAGCAAGGCCCCGACAGGAACCGGGTTCCTGGCCATTGGTGCCGCCGACGAAGCCGGCTATGCCATCCGGCCCGACGGCTCGATCCTCGCGTGGGGTGGGAACAACACCGGACAACTCAATGTTCCGTCCGGAACCGGCTTTGTTTCCGTCGTCGGAGGCTCTGGCCAGGCGTACGCTCTGCGAGCCGACGGCTCGATTGTCGGCTGGGGAAACAACGGTTATGGCCAGGCGACCAACACTCCTGCCGGGACAGGCTATCGTCAAGTTGCCGCAGGGGCCGGATTTGGTGCCGCCCTCCGTGCCGATGGATCAATTGTCGTCTGGGGAAACAACACCAATGGTCAAGTGAGCAACGCCCCGACCGGCACAGGATTCAGGGCGGTTACAGCTGGCGGAACCACGTTGTACGCACTGCGTGACGATGGCTCGATTGTCGGCTGGGGAGCCACCGGCGGAGCCGTCAGCCTGGCCCCAAGCGGGACCGGATTTCAGGCGATTGCGGTAGGTGGCCGCAGTGGGATGGCGCTTCGCGAGGACGGGTCGGTTGTCGCCTGGGGGGATGCCGGCCCTGCCTACGGGGCCCCAACAGGAATCGGGTACACGAAACTGGCTTCGGCGACTTTCAGTGCAATGGTTCTCCGTCCCGCTGCCAATGCCCTCGTCGACACCAACCCAGCAAACAACACCGGCAGCGACGAGGACACGCTGACACCCGAGGTGGATCTTTCGCTCACGAAATCCAATGGGACGACTATGGTTGTCCCTGGCACCTCCACGACCTACTCGGTCACGGTCGCCAATAGCGGCCCAAGTTCCGTGACCGGGGCGACAGTCACCGATATTTTGCCGACGGGAACGACATTTATCAGCGGATCCACCGGCGTCACCTATGACCCGGCCACGCGAACCGTCAGTTACGTGACGGGATCACTCGGTGCCGCGACGAACGAGACGTTCACCTGCACTTTGGAAGTCGATGCGGCCCTGACCGGCACCCTCATCAACAGCGCCACAGTGACCGCTCCCGGTAGTGTCACCGACACCAGTTTGTCGAACAACAGCGGTACCGACGTCGACAAGCTCACTCCGCAAGTCGACCTGTCGCTCACCAAGAGCAATGGAGCGACATCTGTCGTCCCCGGCACATCCACCACGTATACGATCACGGTTGCCAACCAGGGCCCCAGTTTTGCGAACGGAGCCCTGGTCACCGATGTCTTGCCAACCGGGGTGGAGTTTGTCAGCGGTTCGAGCGGTGTGACATATCAGGCCGCGACCAGGACCGTCAGCTATGTCACAGGCGCATTGGCGAATGGCAGTACCGAGTCGTTCACCCTGACGGTCGCGATCGATGGCTCATTAACAGGGACGCTCCACAACTGTGCCACGGTCACCCTGCCATCCCCCGGAATGGGCCAAATCACCACCTGGGGAACCAACAGCGACAACCAGGTAACGCAGAGCCCATCCGGGACTGATTTCGTCGCCATGGCGGGTGGGCATGGAAACTCCTATGCACTTCGGTCGGATGGATCGATTGTCGCTTGGGGAGCCGACGCGTACGGACAGGTCAGCACAACGCCCACTGCTGCGGGATTCCTCGCAGTTGCCGCCGACCGCCACGTGGGGTATGCCCTGCGTCCTGACGGTTCCATCGCCGCGTGGGGTTACAACTCCACCAGCCAAATCTCCGCGGCCCCCCAAGGCACGGGATTCATCGCACTGGCGGCAGGGGATGGGCAGGCCTATGCCCTGCGAGCCGATGGCTCAATTGTCGGCTGGGGCAATAACGGCTACGGCCAGGCGAGCAACACCCCCGCTGGGACGGGTTATCGACAAGTGGTCGGCGGTCCTGGCTATGGAGCCGCACTTCGGGCGAATGGATCGATTGCCGTGTGGGGACTCGACACCTGGGGACAGGTCAGTCAGGCTCCGACAGCAACCGGCTTTACCGCGATTTCCGCAGGTGGACGATTTTTGTTTGCGTTGCGCGAAGACGGCTCGATCGTCGGTTGGGGACAGAATAATGGAGGTGCGCTCAGTGGAGTTCCCACAGAGAAAGGATTCACGGCGATCTCGGCAGGCGAACGGCATGGAATGGCATTGCGTGCCGACGGTTCCATCGTTACCTGGGGCGACTCAGGTGCTGTTTGGGGCCCTCCCACGACATCGGGATTCAGCACGATTGCCTCCGCGGCTTACAACGGCTTCGCAATCAAGCCCGCCGCGAATTCCGCCCTCGATACCAACATCTCAAATAACACGGGTTGTGATGACGACCCCCTGACACCCCAGGTCGACCTCTCGGTCTCAAAATCCAATGGGACAACCACGGTCGTCCCCGGAACCTCGACAACCTATTCGGTCACGGTGGCCAACAGCGGACCAAGTTCCGTGACCGGGGCGACAGTCACCGATGTCCTGCCGGCTGGAACGACGTTTGTCAGCGGCTCCACTGGTGTCACCTATGACTCGGCCACCCGCACTGTCAGCTACGTGACGGGAGCCTTGGGAGCGGCTGGGACGGAGAGTTTTACAATCACTCTCGGAGTGGACGCCGCTCTGGTTGGATCGTTGACAAATACGGCAATCGTCAGAGCCCCGGATGGCGTGACCGACACAAGTGCCGCGAATAATACAGCCAAGGACAGCGATTTCCTGACCGCCCAGGTCGACCTCTCGGTCTCCAAGAGCAACGGGTCGGCTTATGTCGTCGCGGGTGCCACCACGACCTACACGGTCACAGTCACCAACAGCGGTCCCAGTGCGGTGACCGGAGCCATTGTCACCGACGTGCTGCCGACCGGGATGACTTTTGTCAGCGGCTCCAGTGGCGTGGCTTACGATGCGTCGACGAAGACCGTTCGCTATGTGACGGGCACGCTCGGTTCGACCAGCAGCGAATCATTCACGGTGACGGTGGCGATCGACGCCTCTCTGACCGGGACACTCCACAATTGCGCCACGGTCACTCTGCCCGCCGCCAAGGTCGGACAGATCACCACCTGGGGGCATAACGGTCAGGGGCAAATCACCAACACACCATCGGGTGCCGACTTTGTTTCGATCGCAGGAGGCTCGAATCAGTGCTACGCGTTGCGGGCTGATGGCTCGATTGCCGCCTGGGGCCAGGACAAACTGGACGGAACCCAGATCATCAACGGCAAGGTCAGCAACGCTCCGACGGGAACAGGGTTCATTGCGATTGGAGCCACCGATGAGGCAGGCTATGCCATTCGACCTGATGGTTCGATCCTCGCCTGGGGGGGCAACAACACCGGGCAGCTCAACGTTCCGTCAGGAACCGGGTTTGTCTCCGTGGCGGGAGGCGGGGGGCAGGCGTATGCGCTGCGGGCGGACGGCTCGATCGTGGGCTGGGGGAACAATGGCTATGGCCAGGCGACCAATACTCCATCCGGGACCGGCTATCGCCCGGTGGCCGGCGGGGGCGGCTTCGGTGTCGCTCTGAAGGCCGACGGTTCGATCGTGGTCTGGGGAAACAACACATATGGACAGGTGAGCAATGCCCCTACTGAAACGGGATTCACTGCTGTTGCCGCCGGCGGCAGTTACCTGTTTGCCTTGCGGGAGAACGGGTCTATCGTCGCGTGGGGAGGTGACTTCGGCGGGGCGGTCAGCACAGCCCCGACTGGGACCGGATTCAATGCGGTCAAGGCGGGCGGACGCAGTGGCATGGCTCTCCGCGACGACGGCTCGATCGTCACCTGGGGAGATGCCGGTCCAGCCTATGGAGCCCCGTCCGGAACCGGGTTCACCCACCTGGCATCCGCGAGTTTCAGCGCCATGGTCCTCAAGCCAGCTTCCAACGCTCTGGTCGACACCGATACCTCGAATAACACCGCTTGTGATGACGACGTCATCCAACTGGCACCAACCGACCTCACCCTGTCTTCGCAGAAAGTGGGGCAGCAATTGCCGGTGGGAACGGTCGTGGGAACCTTCTCGACAACCGATCCCAACGCAAACGACACTTTCACCTACAGTCTGGTGACCGGGACTGGCAGCAATGACAACGCCAGCTTTGAGATTGTTGGCGACGCGCTCAAGACTGCTGAGGTCTTCGATTTCGCCACCAAGAGCAGCTATGCAATTCGGGTACGAACGACTGATGAAGCCGGATTGTCTTTCGAGAAAGCCTTCACGATTTCCGTTCAGGGAATCCTCGAAGTCAATGCCGGGGCGAACCGGAGCGCTGTCGAAGGGGATCTGGTGACACTGGCCACGGCCACCTACGACGGCCCACTCCCCGACAGCAACCTGACCCTCACCATCAACTGGGGCGATGGCTCCAGCGAAGAGGGTGTGCTGGTTCCCACGGCGGGCACCAACGGCGGCACGATCGCCAACACCCACCGCTATGCCGACAACGGAAGTTACACGGTCACCCTGACGCTGACCGATGGGTCGACGACGGTCTCCGACAGCTTTGTGACGACGGTTTCCAACACGGCTCCCGCGGTCGGCACGATCGGCGGTCTCGCAGCCGCCGTGCGGGGCCAATCGGTCACCTACAGCCTGCCGTTCTCCGATGCCGGGACCGCCGACACCCATACCGCCTCGATCGACTGGGGCGATGGCACGTCGTCGCTGGGGGTGACCGGCGAGTCGATTTCGGGGGGATCGATTACCGTCGGGTCGCACGTCTACACGACGTCGGGCAATTTCACGATCACCTTCACCGTCACCGACGACGACGGGGCCTCGATCAGCCAGACCAAGAGCGTCTCGATCGTCGCCGCCAACCTGCAGACGAGTGAACTCGATCCGACCAAGACCGATCTGTTCGTCGGCGGCACCACCGCCAACGATACGATCGCCCTCGCCCTCTCAGGTTCGAACACGACCGTCACGATCAATGCCGTTTCAGCGGGGTCGTTCGCTCCGACGGGACGCATCGTCGTCTTCGGTCAGGCCGGGAATGACAACGTGACCGTGGCTTCGACCATCACCCGCAATGCGTGGCTGTATGGCGATGACGGCAACGACACGTTGACCGGCGGGGGCGGGAACGACGTGATCACCGGTGGGGCGGGGACCGACTCGCAGGTCGGCGGGGCCGGGAATGACGCGTACCTGTTCGATGCCGACGCGGCTCTCGGGATCGATACCGTCAACGACAGTGTCGGCATCGATACGCTCGACTTCTCGGCCACGACGGGACAGGCGATTGCCTTGAATCTCGGGTTGATCACCGCCCAGGTCGTGAACGCGAACCTGACGCTCACCTTGACCTCCGCATCGGCGATCGAAAACGTCACCGGCGGCAGCCTGGCCGATACGTTGACGGGGAATACCCTGGCCAATGTGCTGATTGGCGGGCCTGGCAATGACACCCTGACGGGTGCGGCGGGGACCGACGTCTATCGATTCGACCTCGACGACAACCTCGGAGCCGACACGCTGAATGAAGCCGGGGGTGGAATCGACACGCTCGACTTCTCGCCGACCTCTGGCATCGGCGCCACAGTCAATTTGGCTCTGGCGACAATCCAGACCGTGGCGGCCGACCGGTTGACTCTGGTGCTTGGCTCTGCCACGACGTTCGAAAACATCATCGGCGGTGCGGCGAATGACACACTCACTGGCAACACGCTGGTGAATGTACTGACGGGAGGGGCCGGAGATGACACCCTCTCCGGCGGCACCGGCAACGACAGCTACCTGTTCGATGCCGACAATCCGCTGGGAACCGACACTCTGGTCGAAACGTCCACTGGCGGGACCGACCTGATTGATTTCACCGGGACGTCGGTCAGTGTCGTGCTCGACCTCTCGTTGGCGACCACGCAGGTGGTCAACACCAACCTGTCGCTCAACCTGCAAAGCGGCGCGGTCTTCGAAAACGCGACCGGTGGTGACGGAGCGGACACCCTGCTGGGGAACAGCCTGATCAATACGCTGACCGGCGGCGTCGGAAATGACAGCCTCAATGGTGCCGCAAACAACGACAGCCTGATCGGCGGCGTGGGAGACGACACCCTCGTCGGTGGGGTGGGCAACGACAGCTACGTCTACAACGCCGGGACTGCCTTGGGGAGCGACACGCTGGTCGAACTGGCGGGAGAAGGAATCGATCTGATCTCCTTCGCGACAACCACCACCAAGGCCGTCACCCTCAACCTCGGTCTGACCACGGCGCAGACCGCCGTCACCGGGAATCTGAATGTCACCCTGAACGCTGCCGATACGTTCGAAAACGTCACCGGTGGTTCGCTGGCCGATACGCTGACCGGGAACTCCCTCGGCAACGTGCTGATTGGCGGGCCCGGAAACGACACACTGGCGGGAGCTGCGGGGGACGATGTCTACAGCTACACCACGAGTGCCGCCCTCGGGACCGACACGCTGGTCGAAGTGACGGGTGAAGGAGCGGACACGCTCGACTTCTCGCTGACCACCACGCTGGCGGTC
>JBKDUK010000389.1:0-2206 GCA_046339535.1 Planctomycetaceae bacterium
GTCGGCCGGTCAGGCAGTCGAACAGGCGAAGACCGCGGCAATCGCAGCTGGAAACAATGGGCCTGTCGTAGGCAAGCAATCGCTGGTGTTCGACGCCACCCAGGGACGCCGCGTGCTGATGAACCGGCTTCCCGGCCTGAAAGAGCTGCGGGATGGATTCACGATCGAATTCCAGGTTCGGCTGCTGTCCCCTGGCCACTTCAATTTCCAGCTCGCCAAGCACCTCATCGAGGGGCTGACCGCCGGGTATGTCGCCTTCGACCAGGGGCGGATCATGTCGTACCAGCCCGGCACGTTCAACGAGTTCGCTGCGGGGCAATTCAACCGTGACGCCGGTCAGGACCGCTTCCATGTGAAACTGGTGCTGCAGACCAGCGCCAACACGATGCTGCTGTCGGTCCGCTCGCTGTCCGACAATCAACTGCTGGTCGATGCGGTTCCCGTGGCGACGCATGGATGGAATCCGGTGGGAGATTCCACCAAGGGAATCTCTTTCGACGCCCGCACCGGCAGTGTGGCCGCGATTGACGAACTGATTCTGACCCAGGGGCCCGCGGCTGCCGATCAGAAAGGTGAGGTGGTGGCCCACTTCGATTTCGAACCCCCCGCCTATGCCGGGGGCCGGGATGTGGTGGGTCTGGGAAGCTGGGAGGCGTCGAGCTACGGCATGTCCCCCGCGACCTCGTTGCTGACCGATGTGCTGCAGCCGAATGCGCTCGCGCCGCTGGAACAGCGGCTGGCCTCCGCCCGTCGGCAGGCGAAACTACCCGAATTGCGGCTGCAGTCGGCAGAAGCCCAATTGGCCTCGGCCCAGGCGGGTCTCCGGGCGGTCGAAGCCCGCATCACCGCCGACCGGGCGCGGTTTGTTCCCGCCAGTGGACTGTCGTCCGCGTCCGCCCCGCAGGCCGCGCAGCAGGCCGAACGGGACGCCACTCTGGCCGCCGCCCAGTCGGCCGTGCTTCAGGCCGAACTCGCCCTGGCAAATGCCGAGGCCAAACCTGTTTCCGACGCCAACCGGGCCAAGGAGATCGAGGCGGCCCGGGCGCAGCAGGCAACCGCCGCAACAGCACGCGAATCGGCCGAGGCGGCCCTCGCCCAGCCGCTCACGGACACCTACACGCCGCTCAGCCAGACCTATCCCACCTCCAGCACCGGCCGTCGGGCGGGTCTGGCCAAGGCGATCATCGACCGCCGGAACCCGCTGACAGCCCGGGTAGCCGTCAATCACATCTGGATGCGGCACTTTCACCAGCCACTGGTGTCGAGTGTGTTCGATTTCGGCCGCAATGGCACCGCTCCCACCCATCCCGAACTGCTCGACTGGCTGGCGGTCGAGTTGATCGATTCGGGCTGGAGCATGAAGCACCTGCATCGTCTGCTGGTGACCAGTGACGCCTACCAGCGCAGTTCGGCCGTCGCCGATTCCCCCGCGGCGAAGACCGACCCCGAAAACCGGCTGCTGTGGCGGATGAACGTCGGACGGATGGAGGCCGAGGTGGTCCGCGACAGCCTGCTGGCGGTCGCCGGCCGCCTCGACCCCACGCTGGGAGGCCAGGAGCTCGAAAACAAAGACTCGCTCACCACCTTCCGGCGGAGTCTCTACTACTGCTGCCAGCCCGAAGAGGATGGCAAGAGCCAGTTGGGCATGCTCTTTGACGGCCCCGAGCCGTCCGACTGCTACCGCCGGTCGCGCACCATCATTCCCCAGCAGGCGCTGGCCCTCAGCAACAGTGATCTCGCCCACGAACTGTCGGCCCGACTGGCCGTGCAGCTCCACGAGGCGCTGTCTCCCGCCGAACGGCAAGGGGTGGCCCCGTTCATCGTGCGGGCCTATCAGCAGATTCTGTCGCGCAGCCCCACCCCGGCGGAACTCGAAGCCTGCGCCCAATTCCTGGGCGCTCCCGCCCCCACTCCTGAGGCGGCCCGGTCGGGGCTCGTACGGGTGCTGCTCAATCACAACGACTTCGTGGCGATCCGCTAACGAACCAGGTGTCTCCCATGAATCTCAACGACTCAGCACACTTCTCCTGCTGCACGCCCCACCCGCGGCGGGCCTTTTTGGCTGACTTTGGCATGGGATTCACCGGCCTGGTCCTTTCGGCCGTGCTGGCCGGCGACGGTGTCCGACGCGCCGTGGCCGAAGAACCGCCCCCGGCCGAGCCGCTTCCCGCCCCCCGGGCAAAGTCGGTCATCTGGATCTTCCTGT
>JBKDUK010000390.1:0-9762 GCA_046339535.1 Planctomycetaceae bacterium
TTGCCAAGGATCGGTCGTCTCGGCGTCGGGAAATCGAACAGCAAAGGGCACGATACGAGAGCGATCGATCATCCAGCAAACGCGATGGGTTTCCCTGATGGTGATTGCCGACGGTTCGATTCGTCGAGCGTGCACTGGCCAGGGAAGGAAACCGGACGTCATATCGACTGGGACTTTGCCTCACGATTCCCGCTCGCACGCCAACAGAGTGGCGGCTGCACGCCGAGAGAGTCAAGCAGTCGTCCGCGCGTGGCGGTGCCGCGTTCGCCGCAGATTGGATTCACCAACCGACGCGAGGTCGGTGGGGTCTGGGGATGCCGTGTGCAAACAAATTGGCCAGTTCGCCCTCACCCCACCCTCTCCCGCGGCGACGTGGGTCCTGTTGACCGGAGGTCGGTTGCGGGAGAGGGGGAACGCGCGCGGCGGTGCCGGTTTTGCCACAGATTGGATTCGTCAATCAATGCGAGGTCGGTGGGGTCTGTTGTTTCCGACGCGGACGATGCGCAGGGCCCTACTTGTCGACCACCATCAGGCACGACGGCCCCGTTTGGGGTACCGTGTCGCCGTGGGGCTTCAGTTCGCCCGTCTGTGGGTTGATCTGGAAGATGGCCACGTTGTTACCGGGCATGTTGGCGCACATCAGCCAGCCGCCGCCGGGGAGAATGGCGAGGTTCTGCGGACCCTTCCCGCGGCTCGGCTCGATCTTGATCAGCGACAGCCGGCCGTCGGCCGCCACCTTGTAGCAGGCGATGCTGTCGTGTCCGCGGTTGGTGCCGTAGAGGAACTTGCCGTCGGGCGTCAGCTTCACATCGGCCGTGTAGCTCTCGCCGTCGAATCCCTCGGGGACGGTCGAGATCGTCTGCTGTTCGAGCAGCAGCCCCGACTCGGCGACGTAGTTGTACATCGTGACGGTGTTCCCCAGCTCGTTGATTGCGTAGAGATGTTTGCCGTTGGGGTGGAAGGTGAGGTGCCGGGGGCCGCCGCCGGGAGGGGTGCGGGCGAACGGCTGCACGTTGGGGGTCAACTTGGCATTCGCGGGGTCGAGCTTGTAGCCGAGGATCTGGTCGAGCCCGAGATCGGCGGCAAACGCGAACCGGTTGTCGGGGCTGACGACGATGCAGTGGGCGTAGGGGCCTTTCTGCCGCTTGGGATTCACACTGGACCCGGCATGCTGGATGAACGTCGCCGCTTCCCCCAGCGAGCCGTCGGGTTTGACCGGATAGGCGGCCAGACTGCCGGTCGAGTAGTTGGCCACCATCACCATCTTGCCGGTCGCGTCGGTCTCGAGGTAGCACGAGGCGGTCCCCTTCGACGAGACGCGGTTGAGGAGTTTCAGTTCTCCCGTCCGACCGGTCAGCGAATACGCGGCGACCTGCTCGGGTTCCTGGCCGCCGAAGTTCTTCGCGTGGATCGAGTAGAGAAATCTCCGGTCTTTCGACAGTGCCAGGAAGAACGGGTTCTCGGCTCCGGTGGTGCGGACCCCCAGTTTGAGGGTGCCGGTTTGGAGATCAAACGTGGCCGCCTGAATGGCCCCATCGGGAGCCGGCGCGAAGTTGGAGATGAAGATCAGTGGATCTGCGGCACGGGCGGCCGAGTGCGGGGTGGCGGTCATGACAGTGGTCAGTGCGGCAACCAGGAGAAACAGGGCAGGGCGAAGCATGGGGCAACTCTCAGGAAGGAAACTCGCAACCTCGCAACAGTCGGCCGCCGGGCGAGGCCGCGGCGCCGCGACACCAACTCCAGTCAGCGAATGGTCCCCTCGGGGAGATCGAGACTCTGGCTCGAGGCCAGCCCGTTCCCAAAGGTCTCAAAGTCGCGGAACCGCCAGACGACCTGTTTGTCGCGGGTCACTTCGAACAACTGGGGGTTCTCGGGACCGGCGTGGCAGTTGCCGACGATGATGTTGCCATTGGGGAGCACATGCAGCGTGGTGACCCACGCCAGCGTGATCCCCGGCAGTTCTTTCTGGTCGATGCTCCAGGTGGTCTTCCCCTCGGGGGTGACTTCGAAGACCCGGTTGTTGTTCCCCCCGGCAATCAGCGTATTGCCGTTCTTGAGCCGGACGGCGCCGTAGACCTCGGTGCCGTGTCCCTCGGGACCATGCCCGGGGGAGCGGGGCCGGCCGGCGAGATCGAGGGTGTAGGTCCAGACCACTTTGCCGTCGGCATCGTACTCGCGGATCTTGCCGTCTCCTTCATGGCAGACGAGGTAGTGTCCATTGGCCAGCTTGCGGACCATGCGGGTGTCGCGGTGGGGATCGGGGTGCTCGAGGGTGAGGGGGATGGTCTTCACGATCTTCCCGGCCCGGTCGACTTCGACAATCCGCCCGTTGCCGCTCTCGGCGACCATCACCCGGCCGTCGGCCAGAGGCTGGAAGGCGTGGATCTCGACGTGCTTCTTGTTGCTTTCGACCGGCTGGGCTTCGTACTGCCAGACCACTTCGTTGCGGTCGGCCCCCGGCTTGACCTCGACAATCTTGTTCCGGGCGGCGGGGAGCAGGATGTGGCCGTTGGGCAAGCGCCAGACATCGTGAACCTCGGCCGGGTTCGCCATCTGCCACTCGACCTTGCCCGTGGGTTGGACGATGGCCAGGCGTCCCTTGTCGGCGGCGAGGACCCGATAGCCGGGTTGTCCGTCGGTCCGCTGGTTCAGCGGTTCCGCCCCCTGGACCAGATTCGAACTCCACACCAGACAGAGGCTGCACAGCAGCAGGCGGACAGGCATGCACCACTCCGGGAACAAGCGAGGTGAACAGGGAAGGCATTCAGGTGCCTCCCGGGATTGGACGTACTGTAGCCAAACTGCCCCCCAATCTCGACCGGTCGGGGCCGGGGGCGGTTCGGCCACGGTGCTGGGAGACCAACTCATTCGACAGCCCCCCGAAGGGCCCGTTATCGTCAAGGGACGGAGTCTGGCACTGCAGTCCGCCGCTCCCCCTGGTTTTCACCCCCTGTGTTCCGCATGAGCGCCCGCAAACCCAAGCCTCCCGCCACCCCCCTCACCTACGAAAGTGCCGGCCTGAATCTGGACCTGTACGACCAGGCGATGGAGCGGCTGCCGGCCCTGATGCGGAAGACCCACACCCCTCGGGTGATGGATCTGCCCGGGGGCTTTGCCGGCCTGTTCCGCCTTGGCAACTCGCGCAAGTTCGGCAAGAACTACAAAGATCCCGTGCTGGTCTCGGGGACGGACGGGGTGGGGACCAAGCTGAAGGTGGCGGCGAAGCTCAAACGGTACGACACCGTGGGGATCGATCTGGTCGCCATGTCGGTGAACGACTGCCTTTGCCTGGGGGCCGAGCCGCTGTTCTTTCTCGACTACCTCGCTCTGCCCAAAGACGATCCCGAGCTGATCTCGCAGGCGGTGTCGGGGGTGGTGAAAGGGTGCGAAGAGGCGGGGTGTGCCCTGCTGGGGGGCGAAACTGCCATCATGCCCGACATCTACGCTCCGGGCGATTTCGATCTGGCCGGGTTCTGTGTGGGAGTGGTCGAGCGGAAGCAGATCATCGACGGTTCGCGGATCAAGCCGGGGGACCTGGTGCTGGGGCTCGATTCGAGCGGGTTTCACTCGAACGGCTACAGCCTGGTGCGCAAGGCGGTGTTCGACGTGGGGGGGTTGAAGGTCGACGAGACCATTGCCGAACTGGGGCAAACGGTGGGGGAGGCGCTGCTGACTCCGACCCGGATTTATGTGCGTCCGGTGGTCGACCTGTTGAGCAAGAAGAGTGGCCGGGAGGCGGTGACCGGGCTGGCTCACATTACTGGGGGAGGAATTGCGGGGAATCTCGAACGGATTCTGCCCGTGGGGTGTGCGGTCGAGATCGACCGCAGCCTGTGGCAGCCCCCGGCCCTGTTTGGCTGGGTGCAGGAATTGGGGAACATCGAGCGGGAAGAGATGTTCCGGGTGTTCAATATGGGGCTGGGGTTCTTGCTGGTGATTCGCCCCGACACGCTCGACACCGTGTCGAAACGGCTGGCGAAGTTCGGGATGACTCCCCGGCTGGTCGGTGGGGTGCTGGCGGGTGACCGCGCGGTGACCTATCTGAATTAGCGGGGGCGGCAGGATTCGGGATCAAGCGCCCGGCGGGCCTCTCAAAAGGCAGACCCCGAATCAGTGAACTGATCCGGGGTCTGTGGTGAGGTCCCTCGTGATTGAGGGGCGGTTGTCCGCCGATCCAGAGGCTTCGGCGGAGAGTATCGATCGGCGGTTTCTAGAACCGCGTAATCATGTCGATGCCAAACAGGAACTGGTGTTCTTTCTGTCCATCGTCATAGGGATTGGCGGTGCCGTCGAACCAGTCATAGCGGACTTCAGGGCGGACGGTGAAGTTGGGGTAGGGGGTGTAGTTCATGCCGGTGGTGATCGAGTAGAAGTTTCCGGCGAACGGAGGGCCGTTGGGATTGCCGGGACGGCGGCCGAGGCCGACGCGGGTTCCCTGTTCATCGCGGAACCACTCGACCCGGGCACCCCACTTGTACTGCTCGCTGATCTTGTAGAAGAGGTATTGATCGAGCCCGTACCACCAGGCGGTTCCCTGGGTGGCGGTCCCCTGGTCCTGGAAGCCCAGCCAGTGGTCGGCGACGTATTCCCACTGGCAATTGGCTCCGAAGTTCTGCGAGTAGATCATGCTGTACCGCGTGCGGTTGGCCCAGACATTGCTGATGCCGGGCAATTGCGCGGTATTGGAGAACTCGGGGCCGGTGATGATGCCGAACGAGGTGTACCAGTCGCGGTTCTCGCCGCGGTAGGTTGCCTTGGCGAGGGCGTTGAGGTGGTCGGAGGGGGCGTCGAGGGTGTTCCAGGTATTGACCAGCCCGACGTCGAAGGTGAGGTTGTCGGTCACAGCCCAGGTGCCGATGCCTCCCCAAAAGGTGAAGGGCCCGGCGAACTGGTAACTGTATCCCTTGGTGTAGAAGAAGTTGTTCGGCGCGGGGAGACTTTCGTAACCGATGGGGGAGTAGAAGTGCCCCAACTTCCACTGGAAGATGTCGTTGCCGGTTTCGAAGTAGAGCTGGGGGATGGCGAGCCCCATTTCGTCATCACCATTCCATTTGTTTGATCCATCCTGGTTCAGTTCGAATCCGAAGGACTGGGCCAGCCAGTAGTCGCGTCCCAGCAAGACGTCAGCCTGGGCGCCCACCCCCCAGCAGCCGTCTTCGGGCAGTTTCCAATCGAAGATGAAATAGGCCTGATTGAGCATCAGGGTGTTTTGGTCGATCGAGTTGTAGGGACCGTTGTAGCCGGACTCGGGACCCGAGGTGTTGGTGATGAACCCGTAGTCGAACCAGCCCGAGACCTGGAAGGGGCCCAGGTCGGGAACGAGTTTCGTGACCGAGGCGGGGTTGGTGAACATCGGGCCGATGCCCGGGATTCCCCCCATGAGGTTGGTGATGGTTGCCTGGGAGGGCATGCCGGGCATCATGCCCATGCCGGGAACTCCCATTCCCGGAACCCCCATACCGGGCATGCCCATCCCCGGAACCCCCATACCGGGTGCACCCATTCCGGGCATCCCCCCGGGCAAACCGGGAGCGGCCGGCATGGCAGCGGGCATCGCGGGGGCCGCGAATCCCCCGGGAGGGGGGGCGGGCAATGGCGGGAGCGCGACCGAGGGGACCGACTTCGACTGTGCGAGGACTGTCGAGGAACACAGCAAGATGCCGGCGGCCATCTGCCACCAGCGAGGTCTGAGAAGAGATGGCATCCTTGCGCTCCAAATCACCAATCCGACATCGCCCCCACTTTCCAGCGAAGCCGATGTGTGACCTTCACCCGATCAGCCCTGATCGCTGGATGAAGCGTTGTGCCTTCTGAATCGGTCGTGCGGATTGGAATCAAACAGCATGAGGCAACGGCTGTATCGGTTTTTTGCGAACAACCGATTTGTACGAAGTTGCAAACGGAATGACGCTCAGGATTTGCCCAGATTCCCCAGATTGCCGGAGGTGATTCTTGCGACAGAAGGGGGGCCGGTTCTGTTGGAGCGGGGCAGTGCGGGATGGGACAGGCGAGGCCACCTCACGGCAAGTTGGGGTGCAACTTTGTTCCACCAGCACTGTTGTCAGCCCTTGAGTGGTTATTGCGAGTGAGTCTCCCGCGATTCGCCCTGCACTTCGTTCGGTTTCGCGTGTGTGGCGGTCAATGTGACGGGTCTGTCTGTCTGTCTGTCTGTCTGTCTGTCTGTCTGTCTGTCTGTCCCCCATGAGCCACTCAGAACAGGAAGGGGATTTGGGTCTCCAGCGACTGACACATTCAGAATCTTCCAAGGGCTTCCGTCGTCGCTCTTGAGCCGGAGCCATTGCCGTGATCTGGACGCTCTGCAAAACCATGCGTTTTCCAAGACAGCGTGGCGCCAATCTCCGGTTGCTGGCAGCTGCCGGTCGAGTCGGGCCCGATGAACTGTCTTCGATTCGGCGTCTATGTGGAGGAGTCTCGCTTGCGGATCACCAGCAACAGTCCTGGAATCTCCTCTGTGGACGTGTGCTCGAGCATTTGGATGTCGGCTGTACGGATCAAGTCGCAGGTTGGGGGAAGATGGCTTCGAACATCGGCTTCCAGTTGGTCTCGGGTGAACTTGTGCAGGTAGTGCTGGAGCAGCATGTGTCCACCTGGTTTGAGCCAGCAGTTGAGGTTGTGAAAGTAGGCAGCCCGGGCTTTCGCTGGAAGGACATGCAGACAACCGCGGTCGATGACCGCATCGAAGTTCCCAAGTCGATCGCATGCCTGGGTGACATCGGCCTGCTCGAATACCAACTGCGGGATCGCACCATGCAGCTGTCCGGCTTTTTGGATGGCCGTGGGAGAGAGGTCAATCCCCAGAACCTGCATTCCACGTTCCGCCAGCCAGGCAGCGCTGTATCCGAGACCGCACCCGACATCGAGGCACCGCTCGCCCGGCTTCAGCAAACCGCTTTCGAGTGCATCGACAAAATGGCGGGAGACCGAATGCAATTCCCAGGGTGCGGGTTTCCCTTCTTTCCATTTGCTTTCCCAGTTGTGATTACGCCGTAGAATTCGACGCAGGAATTTACGGCATTTAGTCCACATGTCGTCAGGATTCAGAGAGAGGTGTTGGGAAAGGAATTCCGGTTCGCGAAGGGAGAGCAATTCCTGCTGGGTTGTAATCTGCGACGTGACCTCGGGCCAGACCACTACAGATGTCATTCTGCGGGCGTGGTGATTCGATCGTTGGCGTGTGTTTCTGACGTGGACAGTTGAATGCATCCGGGAGACCGAATCCGCAAGTCTTCCGGAGAGGCTGCCCACTGTGGATGACAGGGGGGGACCAGACGATGCGATTCGGGGCAGTTCTGACAAACGACCACGATTGAGCCTGCGACAAGGTCTGCCCCCGGTGTCAGGCTGGAGGCAGAGTTGGAGGTTCTGATCGGCAAGAGTTGGGATATCCCAATGTAAAAACTACAAACTTCCCGGAAAATCCGCGCAGAGGCTCTTGAGACAAAGCATCGCGGGCGGGTATACCACCGCTCCCTTCCGGGTCGTTCAGACCCCTGCGTTTCCCACCGGCCTCCGAGCCACCCCCTCCCTCCGCGGCTCTCTCTCCCTTCTGATTCCGTCGTCCCTCTCTGCGTTCGAACCCACCCCGTTTCTCCCTCCCCCGATCTGTCGTCCGGAAGTTGGTCTCTGGGTCTGGCGTTCCCCCCCACCTCTGTGGGGGGGGCGCCCCCCCGGGAAGCCCCTGATCGGACGAGCCCACCTCTGGAGCTTGGCCATGCGTTCTTTGCTGACCGGACTGGTGTCGTTCGCCTTGCTGTGTGCCGTGGGACTGCCTCTGGCCGCCCAGGAGTTCCGGGTCTACACCCGCATTTTCAATGAACGGGCCGACGCCGCCGCCCGCAAGGCGGGCAAGCAACCGGCCCCGGTCAGCCGGACCACCACGGTGTTCCATGCCGGGAAGGTGTATGACTTCATTGACGCCGGCGATCGCATCACCATCTACGAGCCGTCGCAGGAGCGGTTCCTCATTCTCGACGGGGCCCGCCAGTTGCGGACCGAGATCAAGACGTCTGAGATCGCCTCCACCATTCGTTCGATTGAGCGCAAGCAGCAGGAACGGCTGGAGAGCGAAGTGGGCACCGAACGGGATGACGAGCGCCTGCAACTGATCCAGTTCCAGCTCAATCCGGACTTCACCGAGTCGATCGATGAACAGTCGCTGGCTCTGAAGTTGAGCGGTACCGGGGCGGAGTACACGCTCAAGTGTGTTGCGTCGGAGTCTCCGGAGTATGCCCGGGCCTATCTCGACTACGCCGACTGGGCGGCCCGGCTCAATTATCTGCTGCATGAAAATGCTCCGCTCCCCGGACCCCGTCTGGCACTCGATGAGAGCCTGCGCCGCAAGGGTTGGCTGCCGTTGGAGGTCTCGATGCAGGGACGCAGCCGCAACAGTCCCCACATGCGGGCCGAACATCGCTACGACTGGAAGCTCGACGCGGCGGACCGCAAGCTGATCACCAAGGCCGAGAATGAAATTGGCCAACCGAAGATGAAGGAGGTCGACTTCGCCACCTTCTACCAGCGGATCCACACGCGGAACGCCCAGGCCCGGCGGTAGAGTCCGATGGTCTGTCGGTCGTCGTTACAGGCCAGCAGTCTGCAACCGGAGGGTTCGGAAACCCAATCGGCATCCAATTACGCGGCGCGCCGAAAGGGATCGGACGCCGAGCGTCGGGAGCTCGGACCCCCGTGTCCGCTCCACTGGACTTGAATCGAACGAAAACCGAATGTTGGTTGGCCGGAAACCTTGGATCGGAAACTCAAATCCGCGTCCCCCAACACAACCCACCGAGTGGGCCCAACCCACGGGTGGTGGGGGGGCGGACCTCCGTGTCCGCTCCGCTGGACCTGGATCGAACAAGAAACGTCCCGCTGTGCGACCAAACCCTCTGGATCAAAAACCCCATTCCGCTCCCCTCCACACAACGCGACGCAAGGGCCCGCCACCCTGTGCTTGGGCCCTTGCGAGCGGGTGTCTTTGGTTGGGGACGTAGCGGAAATTGGCCGATCCCTTTCGCTTGGTGATCCGCATCGTGGCTCCCATGCCTGGCCTGCGGCTGTCCCAGACCCCACCGACCTCGCGTCGGTTGGTGAACGAGATCTGTCGCTAACCCAGCGGCACCGCCGCGCGTCGCCCCCTCTACCACCAAACGACGCCCGAGAAGCCGAACCCGGGTGACTGTGGGAGAGGGTTGGGGTGAAGGCGAAAGGGCCGAGTGGTTGGTCGGGGTGTGACACAAGGCATACCGCGCGGGTTGAGGCCGTGCGTCCAGCGGCGAGCTGTTGTCCGATCCAAGGTCTTTGTCTGCCCATCGGGTCGGTGACCTGCGGACGAGCGCCCAGCGGAGCGGACACAGAGGTCCGCCCCCCCGCCACCCTGTGCTGGGGCCCTTGCGGGAGGGTGTCTTTGGATGAGTGTCCAGCGGAGGTTATTGGTCGATCCATGGTCTTTGGCTGCCCATCGGGTCGGGGATCTGCGGACGAGAGTCCAGCGGAGCGGACACAGAGGTCCGCCCCCCCGCCACCCTGTGTTTGGGCCCTTGCGGGAGGATGTCTTGGGTTGAGTGCCCAGCGGAGGTTGTTGGTCGATCCATGGTCTTTGTCTGCCCATCGGGTCGGTGACCTGCGGACGAGAGTCCAGCGGAGCGGATACAGAGATCCGCGCGGTTGTGGAACAGGCTTGTCAGCCTGTTCGTCAAAGAAGCGTGGATCAACAGCACGACGAACCGTCGCGTGGACTGAGTT
>JBKDUK010000391.1:0-5097 GCA_046339535.1 Planctomycetaceae bacterium
GAATTTCAGAAAGGCGTCCCCGTCGAGAAAGCCGCCAATCTCATCGGCGAATTCTTCATCGGTCCCCACCGAGACCAGCCAGCAGAATTCCATGAGCCGCAGTTTTTCATCAGCGGTTCCCTCGTTCTGCGGGTGATACAAAGCGGCATAGTCGGACCAGGTGTCGCCGAAGTACGACGGCCCCCCCTGCAGGTTTTCGGGCTTCAACAGCAGGCCAGAGCCATCACCGAAGTGACGTTTGAGAAACCGGGCGTTGACCTGCTCGGTGAGGGTGTACAGGCCGGCGAGTTCCCGGTCGTATTGCCCCGGGACAGTCCAACGCAGCTCCGCGAATACGGTGCGGGGAGCTGGGACCCCGGCGTCGCGGAAGACGCCAAAGGCGAACGCTTCGCGGGTCCGGGTGGGATCGGTGGCATTGGTATGCAGGTTGAGCATTGTCAGGCCATCGAGCCGCTGTTTTTCCTGGTGGCGGTTGATGTCAATCTTGAGCGGACGCTTCAATCCCTGGCCCGCCACCATGTAGGTGTAATTTCCCTTCCAGCGGACGCCGATCTTCCTGAATTTCTCTTCATCGACTTCGAGCTTCCCCTCGGACCAGGGGAACTCGACGCCGAATGTGTTGCGGTGAGCATCGCGCGGCGTGGCCAGAGGCACTTCAGGACTGGGGGACTGGTCCGCCTCGCCCCGTCCTGCGAAACCAAACCCGCCGAACCGTCCCCGGTTGGCGGGTTTCATCGCCGCAAATTGTTCCTCCGAAAGCGTCAGGTGCAGTTGGACGAGCCTTCCAGGGCGAAACAGTTCTTCGCCGGATGGGTTCGCAGCGGTATCCTGCGCGGAGAGCGCGTGCGGGAACCACGACAGCGCCACGAGCCACAGCGGGAGCAGCGCGTTGGGAGACGGGCTGTGTCTCAAGAACGACAAAGATCGGTCATTGCGCATCGGAATGCTGAGCGGGGGGATCCGGCAGGACTGGCCAACGAGCCTTGTCTGAGGCAACGCGATCATCGGCGGATCTCGAGAGATTGCAGGAGGGACACTCCGGGTCGTCGAACTGGCCGGAATCCGCGCTCGGCAACCACGGCGGTACACCAATTCCCGGACACCGTTTTCCTGGCGGATCTGCGCCAGACTTTACCCCTCACCAGTTACGCTTCATCGAATCTTAACAATCTCGCGGGCGGGTGCCATCCCCGTGCGGAACACCAAAGAGAATTGGGAGGGAGGATCTTGCGGATGGCGACGTTCCAACCACCGCCGGACAGCGTGGCGACGCAGGCGACCTGCCGGTGGGCTGGGGGATGCCAACGCTTTACCGGGAGGCAGGGGGCTGCCTACGATCGCGTCTCAAGCCCCGTTTGTCCGGGATCTTGCCCCGTTCTTTCACCTGTCGAGGAACCCCTGATGCGTTCGTTCGCCTTTGCTTTGTGCGCCGCGTTGCTGGTTTGCTGCGGCCTCCCGACCGCCCACGCCGCCGATGAATATGCCTACGATGGCGTGCATTCTTCGGTGTCGTTCAAGGCCCGTCACCTGGATATCAGCTGGATCCATGGGAGGTTCAATCAGGTCGAGGGGAAATTCACCATCGACCGGGCCGATCCCGCGAAATCTAAGTTTGAATTGAAGGTGCATGCCGACAGTGTCGACACGGGAAACAAGGCCCGCGACGAGCATCTCCGCCAGCCTGATTATTTCGACACCAAGCAGTTTCCCTTCATCGAATTCAAGAGCACCAGCACCAAACCGGTGAAGGACGGCTTCGAAGTGACGGGTGACTTCACCATGCATGGGGTCACCAAAAAGGTGACTTTGATGCTGCAAGGGGGGAAGGAAATTGAGTTCAACAAGAAGAAGATCGTGGCCTTCGCGACCGAAGTGAAGCTGAAGCGCAGCGATTTCAACTTCGACAAGTCACAGATTGGGTTGATCGGCGATGAAGCGATCATCCTGATTGACTGTGAAGGGGTGCGTAACTGATCCCTCATGCCCGATCCGCGGCTGTTTGTTCAGGGCCTGGTGGTGGCTGCCGTCTTGAGCCTGCTGGTAACGCGGGCTCTGGCGGTGCTGCGTCCAGGTCCCGCTGCGGAGACATCGACAGGACAATGTGCGGTGTGGCTGGGGGCCTTGGCTGGGTTGGCGGCTGGTTGGTACCGCATGGGTTATTCCCTTCCCTGGCCCCCCGCGACGGGTTTGGATCGGCTGCTGGCCGTTGTGCTCCCCCTGACCCTGGTGATCGACCTGATCTTGCGGTACCGGTCATCCGATCGGACGGGCACTGGTCCCTCGGACGGACGGGGGGGATCGCTGTCGACTTGGTTTGACCCCGTGTTGCGGGGATTGTTCTGTCTGACGATTCCCGTGATTTTGTTGTGGAAGTCGGTGCACCTTGACTGGTGGGTCGCCGGCACATTCCCTCCGCGACCGAGTCTGCTGTTGCTGATGAGTGGTGTCTGTCTGGTCGTGACAGACTGGAGCCTGTTGCGGTTTTCGTTGCGCGGCGCGGCAACGCTGGCCCCGCTGGGGCTGTTGGGGGCTGTCCTCTCCGCCGGCCTGTGCGTTTTGCTGGCGGGCTATATCAAGGGGGGGGCTGTCGCGTTTCCGTTGACGGGCAGCCTCGTGGGATGTCTGGCTGCGATTTGGCCATGGCCAGGAATCCGTCCTCTGCCGGCAGACACGCAGTCAAAAGGACAGCGGGCGATTGTCTCAGCGGCGATCAGCGCCCTGTATGGCGTGCTGTTTGTCGGCTGTGCTTTTGGGAAGCTGACAGGAACCCGTGCTCTGCTGGTGGGGCTGGCCCCTTTGGCTGGATGGGTCGTGGAGATCCCCCGGGTTCGGAGCTTACCCCTTGTCTGGCGGATTATTCTGGGGCTTTGCGCAGTGTCGATGCTGTTGGGCATGGCGCTGGCCGGAGCCCGACTGGATTTCGAGCGCAGCCTCGGACCTCTGGCGCGCTGAACCTCGTGGAAGCCAAGCGGCTTCCCAGGGGCAGTGGGGCTTACTTCCGCTCGGGTTTGACGACAGCCTGTTCCCAGAGGCTCACCGTCTCGCGCACGAACTGCGACTGCACGGCAATCGCAAGGTCCAGGGGATGGTGAAGGATCCGCTCTTCGTACAGTCCGACGACTTTTTCATCCTGCTGCATCTTCCCCACGACCATCGCGAGGATCACCGGCAAGCCGGCGTCTTCGTTGCGGGAATCGATCGTCTCAAGCATCACCGGTCCTCCGCTGTCTCCTCCATGGGCTGACATGTCGAGGGTGAGGATCGGATACGCCGTCGGCGGCATGACGGGATAGGTCGCCAGCGAAGCGTGACGGGCCAGGGGAAACCCCGCGGCATTTCCCTCGACCCGCGCCGGATAGCCAAAAACCAGCAGGCGGGCCCCAATCCGCACACGACGCTGTCTCAGTTCCGGTCCCTCGGCAAGAACCTCGACCGGCAAGGGGGTGGCTTCGACTCCCTGAGGCAGGCTGAGTTTCAGGACCGCCACATCGAATGCTGGGTGTCGCACCCACATTGGCTTCTTCTCGCGATTGTCCCGCCGGATCGGAACCGAAACATCACGCCGCTGGTAGGTGCCATCCGGCTTCGGGACCCGCAGCGCCACGGTCACTGCGTCATCAGGACAGGGCTCGAAGACGTGGGCTGCTGTCACCAACAGGCATTCTCCACGAGCTGGGTCAATGCCTGTTTTGGGAACGATCAGAAAGCCCGTACCGGCCGATTGGGAATGCTGCAGCTTGACCGTTGCCAGCAGGATCTGCGTGGCGTGATCTTCTGCTTGGGCAGCGCCGCAGTGATCTATCAGCAGCCAGGTGCAAAATGCCAGCACAAGACGCTTCATCGCGAGGACCAGTCGGATCGGAGGGAAAAAACAGGGGCAACACCAAGTCGCACGGCAGCGTTCCGTCCGACCAGCCAACATGCCGGTCGGGTGACTGCTACCGAGACTAACCCTGGGGGGTGATCCCCAGCACAATGTCGAAACGGGCCGCCAGTTCTCCGGTCTTCGACTCTGGAATCGGCTCGAAGCGGGCCATGAGCGCCGCGCGACCGGCCTGATCTTTCACCCCCTGCAGAACACCATCCTTCTCATTGGCTGGGTGGCCGTCGATGTAGCACTGGGTGGTGAATTTCTCCTGGCCAGGGACCTTTACCGCGAAGTGGATATGGGGCGTCCGGCCGGGGTAGGGGACAGGCTTGATCGTGCGGAAGTAGTACTCTCCCTGCCGGCTGGCGAGGAACCTTCCGAAACCCTGGAAGTGGCCGTCGCGCTTCTCCGCATTTCCGGATTTCGTGTGCAGGTAGGCCCCCTGGCTATCACACTGCCAGATCTCGACCAGTGCATTCCTCACGGGGCTCCCCTTCGCGTCGAGAACCCGGCCCGTCAGGTGGGTGATTTGACCAACACCGGGAGTGATGCTGTTGTTGATCACGATCAGGTCATTGTCGGTGTCGAGTGGCAGATGATCGGGATAGAAGGGACCTTCGGTCTGCCGGGGAGTGCGGGTCAATTCCTCGGCAAAGGCTCCTGGAGTGTGCCAGAAACCAAGCCACAAACCGGCAGCCGATGCCCGAGAGGCAGTGCGCAGGAAACTCCGTCGTCCAATTTCACGAGCAGGGGGCAGCATAGGGGCTCCAGTCCGGGCGGGTTGGGGGATGAAAAGTCGAAACAGACAGGATTTCCATGGTACCCGCCAGACCGACCTGTCGCCAAACCGGTTGAGTGAACTCCTCTGGTTTCCGATCCATCTCACCGGGTGATGGTACCAGTGACGACGTGGCACGCTGCGCGAATGGGGTGCGTTGGGGGAATTGCTGGCCCCACGGAAGGGAACCGTCCGGACGAACTGGGATCGGTTGCGAACAGCTTGACCCTTCCATTCCGCCCGACATACGATCACGTTTGCATAGGGCGCGGTTGATGCGTTCGGGGCAGGGGTTGTGTGTGGTCTACATGGCGACTTGGGGGAGAACTCGGGTGCGGATCTGGCAGCGGCGATCAAGTCGCGGGAGTGTGCTGGCGCTGGGCGGGGCCGTTGCGGTCTGGCTGGCGTGCGGTGTCATCGGGGCCATCCAGGCAGCCGAGATCGATGAGGC
>JBKDUK010000392.1:0-2385 GCA_046339535.1 Planctomycetaceae bacterium
CGCGCCGGCCGTCCACGGGCGCTCCGGACGGCTCGCCACTCTCGCGGGCCTGGGGGGGGCGGGCGCCGGGCGGGCGGGCGACCGGCTGGCAGAGCAGGTGCGGCACCTGGTGGCGCTGGCGGGGCTTCCTGGCCGGCTGGAGGAATGCGTCTTCGACCGGGGGCTGTTCCCCGTCATGGCCCACGAGGCGACGCAGCATTGGACCGGGACGTTCAATCCCCGTCCGCTGGCCGAGCCTGACTTTCAACTTCTTTACGAACACGCCTGGTGATGAACTCCACTCCCTCTCCATCGCTGTTCCTCGCGTCCCCCGCGACTCATCCTGAAGGACGCCTGTCGCGCCGGGCCGCTCTGGCCACTCTCGGATGGTTCGCCCTGGGGGCACCGGGTGTGCTGCGTGCCGCGCCCCCGGCCATCGCCCCCACCAGTTGGCCCAGTTTCCGGAATGGACCGTCGCAGCGGGGATTGGCCACCTGCCCTTTGCCCGCCCAGCTCGAGCAATTGTGGATGGTCGAGGCGGGACCGAAAGATGGCATGATCAGCTCGACCTGCGCGATCGTGGGAGAGCATGTGTACGCGGCCTCGCTGAACGGCCAGGTCTTCTGTCTGGACCGGGCGACCGGCCGCCGCCTGTGGACCTACCGCTCGCGCGACGAGGCGGACGAAAGCAAGTTCATCCCCGGCTTCAAGGCGGCTGTGGCGGTCTCGGGCGACCTGCTCTACATCGGCGATGAAGAAGGGCTGTTTCACGCCATCGACCGGGCCACCGGGAAGAAGGCCTGGACCTATTCCACCAATCCCGACGATCCCACCGGCGGTGGGGCCCCCATCATCAGCGGGGCCAGTTTCTTCGGAGACCGTGTCGTCTTCGGCTCGCACGACAACAACCTGTATTGCCTCAAGGCGGCCGACGGAACGCTGGTCTGGAAATTCGAAACGCAGGGAATGGTCAATTGCTCGCCGGCGATCGTCGACGGGCACACCTTCGTCACCGGCTGCGATTCGCATCTGCGGGTCATCAACGTCGCCACTGGCGAACAGGTGACCGACATGCCCCTGGGAATCTACCTCATCGCTTCCCCCGCGGTGGTCAACGAAATGCTCTACGTGGGGACCCATGGGGGAGAGGTCCTGGCGATTGACTGGAAGCAGTCGAAAAACGTCTGGACCTACAAAGCTGCACAGGGAGACGTGGCCTTTCATTCCTCCGCCGCGGTCAACGACAAGTACGTCGTGCTGGGGGGGCAAGACAAGAAGCTGCACTGCATCGACCGGGAGACCGGCAAAAATGTCTGGATCTTCAATGCCAAACGGCAGATCGACAGTTCGCCGGTGATCGTGCAGGACCGCGTGTTCGTCGGGTCGCACGACGGCCGCATTTACGGCCTCGAACTGGCGACCGGGAAAGAGGTGTGGAGCTTCGCCGACGGGAGGCCCTTCTCGGCCTCTCCCGCCGTCGGCGAGGGATGCCTGGTGATTGGTTCCGAGGCTCCCACCGGCAAGTTGTACTGCTTCGGGCAGAAGGGATGAGGGAGACATGGCACTCGAACCAGGGGCCGGTGCGGGGTTGGAGGTGGTTTCGGGAACACGGCCCGAGACAACCGAGGTCGGCAGCTACTTCATCTCGAACTACCCCCCGTTTTCGCAGTGGAAGCGGGAGTTTCTGCCCGAGATCGAGGCGGTCCTGGATCAGCGTCCGGTGCGTTCCGAGACGCCGCTGGGGCTGTACCTGCACATTCCGTTCTGCCGCAAGCGCTGCCGGTTCTGCTACTTCCGGGTCTACACCGACCAGAACGCCAAAGACATCGAGCGCTATGCCCAGGCCCTGGCGCACGAGGTGGAACTGCTGGCGCACAAGCCCAGTGTGGCGGGTCGGCCGTTGCGGTTCGTCTACTTTGGCGGGGGAACGCCGTCGTACCTCAGTGCGAAGCAGCTTCTGGCGCTGCGTACGCGGCTGCACGCTTCGGTCTCATGGGACTCGGCCGAAGAGGTGACGTTCGAGTGCGAGCCGGGCACCCTTAGCCTCGAAACGGTCAAGACGCTGAAGGAGATTGGGGTCACCCGGATCTCGCTGGGAGTCGAGAACTTCGACGACACGATTCTCGAGACGAATGGCCGGGCGCATCTCTCTCCCGAGATCTTCCGGGCTTACGAGTGGATCCAGCAGGTCGGGTTTCCGCAGGTGAACATCGACCTGATTGCCGGGATGATTGGCGAGACCGACGAGAACTGGCATCGCTGCATCGACAAGGCCCGCGAGTTGGCTCCCGACAACATCACCATCTACCAGATGGAGCTTCCCTTCAACACGCTGATTGCCAAAGAAATGAAGGAGGCGGGCATCACTTCGCCGGTAGCCAACTGGCCCACGAAACGGCGGTGGGT
>JBKDUK010000393.1:0-4149 GCA_046339535.1 Planctomycetaceae bacterium
ATGCCACGCTCCAGCGCCGCAATGGCGACATGGTCGGGGATGACTTTTTCGTGGGGATGTCGAAGCTGCAGACGGGGCTGCTGAAGCGCTTCACGGGAGATCTGCCCCAGGCCGAAGAAAACCTGCACAATTGCCTGCGGCTGATGCAGTTCAAACGCCGGGTTCCCACCGGACGCGGGAATCTCAAGGATGACGATCCCGTCGTCATGACCATTCTGGGCGAAGGGAACCGCCAGGAGGGCCTGCTGCTGATCGACAGCCAGCGTGCCGATGAGGCGGTCGGCTGTTTCGACGCGGCCCTCTACAACTACGACCAGATCGAGCAGCAGGGGGCGGGGACTCCCGTCGTCGATTACCGCCTGGCCCGTATTCTGATGGACCGGGCCCGGGCCCGCCGCCTGGTGAAGGAAGTCTCCAAGGGGCTCGCCGATCTGCAAGAGGCCGATCGGCGGCTGCAAAAGGTCACCGCCGAGCACGTGCCGGAGGACGAACTGCGGCTGTTGCGGGCCGACATTCTGCGGGAACGTGGGCTGCTGCATGGACTGGCCGAAGCTCCGGCCGAGGCCGAGCGCGAGCTGCGTGAAGCCCTGGCGTTGACGGCGGGGTTGTCGGAACAGCCCGAAGTGGCTCTCGAACTGCGTCCCCGGCTGGCGCGGTTGCATGCCGATCTGGCCGAGGTGTTGCGGGCGGGCCAGCAAGAGGCGGGGGCCGAGACCGAGTTGAAGAACGCCCTCGAACACTGGAAGATGCTGGTCGAGTCGCACCCGCGTCTGCCCCAGTTCCTGGAGGAACAGGCGACCGTGCTGGTGGCTCTGGGGCGGACGGCGGAAGCCGAGGCGGCCCGGGCCAAGGCACAGTCGCTGGTTCCGCAAAACCCCCTCAAAATGGCGATTCCCCGCGAATTCGTCCCCAAGCAGCTCAATGACCGATCCCCGTGAGTCGCCTCCCGATCGCCCGGGGTTTGCCGAGGAATATCCGTTTGAATCGCACTTCCTGCCTGTGGCGGGAGGCCGTCTGCATTACGTCGATGAAGGCCAGGGAGAGGTGCTGCTCTGCGTGCATGGCAACCCCACCTGGAGTTTCGCCTGGCGCAACGTGATCCGCCGGTTCCGCGACCGCTACCGGGTCATCGCTCTCGATCACCTCGGCTGCGGATTCTCGGACAAGCCCCAGTCGTACTCCTACCGGCTCGCCGACCACATGGCGAACCTGCAGGCGCTGATCGACCACCTGCAACTGCGGCAAATCACACTGGTCGCGCATGACTGGGGAGGAGCGATTGGGATGGGGGTCGCCGGGCGGCGTCCCGACCTCTTCTCGCGGCTCATCCTCATGAACACCGGCGCCTTCCGGTCGCAGGCCATTCCGTTCCGGATCGCGGTCTGCCGGTGGCCCCTGCTGGGCCCCCTGGGAGTGCGTGGGTTCAACCTCTTCGCCCGGGCGGCTTTGTCGATGGCGATGGAGCACCCCGAGAAGCTGACCCCGGCAATCCGGCGGGGGCTGCTGGCCCCCTACGGCAACTGGCACGACCGGGTGGCGATCCAGCGGTTTGTGGAAGACATCCCGCTCCAACCATCGCATCCCAGTTACGCGACCCTGGTCGAAGTCGAGACCGGCCTGCAGCGGCTGCAGGGGCACCCGCTGTTGTTGATCTGGGGCGAACGGGACTGGTGCTTCACCCCCGCGTTCCGCGAAGAATTCCAGCGCCGGTTCCCCCAGGCCGAAGCGCTCCCCCTCCCCCACGCCGGCCACTACGTCTTCGAAGACGCCCTGCCGGACGTGTTGAAAGGGATGGAAGGTTTTCTCGCACAGCATCCGGCGGCGCGTGCGTGAGGGGTCACCCGCCCGTGGTGACAGACCTCCAGGTCTGTCCGTCAAAAACCGGTCGCCCAGCGCATCGACCCAATCACCCCTCGCCCAGATTTCGACGCACCGGCTGACAAGCCGAGCCCAGATCGGCCCGTGGTGACAGACCTCCAGGTCGGTCAGTCAAACCCCCTTCGCCCAGTCCATCGACCCAATCAGCCCCCGCAGAGAATTCGCGCACAGGCTGACAAGCCCATGCCACGACCGCGGTCCCAGCTCTACCGACTTTGTGTCGGTTGGTGACACCGACTGGCGGCCAACACGTGGCCCGGCCGCGCGCATTCCCCCTCTCCCGCCAAACGACCCCCGGTCAACAGAACCCAGGCGGCCGCGGGAGAGGGATGGGGTGAGGGAAGAATGGCCGTGTGGTTCCTCACCGATCGCTGTTCGCCGACCGCTGATTGCAGCATCGGACGCCCAGCCCCCTCACCCGGCCTGTCGGCCACCCTCTCCCCCGCAGGGGCGAGGGCCCCGCCGGACGCCAGCGCGCCTCGGCACGCGTCGAGATCACCCCTCGCGTGGCGGTCAACAGAAACGCCCCCGCCACAGAGCCACGGGCATTGGCTCGGCGACCAGCGACACGCTCACGGGCAAGACATCAGGTGCATCACGATATGGACCTGACCCCTTTTGTCCTCAAATGGGGAGCGCTGCGACAGTGCCACTTATTGCGGGCGGACCTTCCAACCTTGTATGGGCTTCACCGTCGCACAACTCGGTCCGCCGTCTTTGCCGGTTCCGGGAAGCTGGGCTTCGAGCACTGTGGTGGCCGATTGTTGGGCGATGAGGTCCCAGGTGATCCCCTCGAGGGGGATCTTCAGGCGGCGGTCCCAGGCGGTGTTCGACTGGCCGGCGGATTGGCCGATGTTGATGTAGAGGAAGCGGCCCGTCGTCGGCCCGTGTGTCAGCGGCCCCAGAAAGTTCGGCAAGCCGTCGTCCCGGTTGTCTTTGACGGTCACCGTGAACTCGAAGCTCAGGTCCCCCGTCTTCGAGCGCTGCGTCTGGATCGTCGTGTAATCGGTCCCCTTCCCCTGCTGCACCCCAAAGTCGCCCCCCGGGGGCGGCGCGCGCAGGACCACGCGCAGCGCGACTTGGTCTTGCCGATGGGATTGTTTGTTTTCGGTCGTCATTTGGGGGTGGCCTCCAGGAACTGCTTGTACCGCACGTCTGGCCGCAAGGTCAACGCCCCGAAGATAAAGGGCCACTCTCGTGTGTGAAGTTCAGCCGCGTCGCCGACCCTCCCGACCGCAAGTCGGTTGGTGAATCCGAACTGCGGTGAGCCCGCGACCGCGCCGCACACTTTCTCCCTCTTCCGCAAAACGCCCCCCGGTCAACAGAACCCAGGTGGTCGCGGGAGAGGGATGGGGTGAGGGAAGAATGGCCCCTTTGTTGCTCACCGAGCACTGTTCGCCGTACCCAACAGTCAGCCCCCTCACCCGGCCTGTCGGTCGGGAGACGCCAGCTTCTCGGGACACGCGCAGATCACCACTCGTCAGCGCAATGCCCAACAAACAATCTCTGGTTTCGTGTTGCACGGAAGACAACGGTTATTCGGCAATTCCAATCGCCGCGTGCTCAACGCCATTGGGCCTCTCCGGAAAGAACAGAGGTATTGTCAAGAGTTGTGTTCTGAGGAATGTGGATCAGGCGGCGTGAGTGAGCTGGAGAACTCCGTCAGTGAAGACCTTTCCTTCGAGGAGGGAGAGGATCAGGGTGGGGGCATTGAGTTTGCGCCAGTGCTTTGACGCTGACTGGGCGAGCTTGAACATCCTGACCAGACTGGCCTGCCTGATTTCATTGCCCCCCGTCTCCAGTGAATGGATTCCGTCGGTGACGCAGGCGAATGGTCGCCAAGAGCCTTTCCATGGGGTTGGGGATGCATATTTGCCTCCAGTGCTCCGCTGGGAAGTCGTAAAAGGTGAGTCAGGCATCACGATCCTTCTTGAGAATCACGCACGCCTGGTCGTACTTGGCTCCGTATTTGGTCAGGAAGTGATCGAACGCCTTCGCCGCCGCCTCCCGGGTTGAGGCCTGCCAGATCTCGTGCAGATCGGCCTTCGCCTTGGGCTGAATGCTGCGGGGCAGCTTGTTGAGTACGTTGACAGTCTTGTGGACCCAACAGCGTTGCTCCCGGGTGGCAGAAAACACCTCCCGCAAGGCCGCCCAGAAGCCCAGGGCCCCATCCCCCACAGCCAGTTTCGGATCGATCGTCAGGCCCCGATGCTTGAGGTCCAGGAGCAGTTCCATCCAGCTCTGCTTGCTCTCGCGATAGCCGTCCGTCAC
>JBKDUK010000394.1:0-25062 GCA_046339535.1 Planctomycetaceae bacterium
CTGATGGTCGCTCTGATCGCCGTGGTCGCCGTGGCCGCCGTCGGCACCCTCGGCGGCACCGTGAAGGGCGTGTTCAACAGCACGAACACCAGCTTCACCGCCCAGTAATTTCGGGGTGGCCCAGCGGCCCCCCACAGAGAGCCGATCCCGGGACTCGTACCGAGCCCGGCGGGATCAAAAGACAGTGCATTCTTTCCGTGAAGTCTTCCGCAGCCGCACCCTCGGGGTGAATCGGGCTGGCTGGCTGATGCAAAAACTGCATCCTCGGGAAGGTGGTCGTATGGGCGGGCCGATCGTGGTTGTGAGACCACGGTCGGCCTGTTTTTTTTGCCATGGACCGAGTTGATCGACCGACGGCACCGGCAGCGAGGGGGATCCAGTCCCCACGATCGCTCCAGGGAGGCCCGCGTTTGATCCGACGATCGGGGATTGGGTCGAATCCTGTCGTCTGGAGCCGAAAAAACAGGCCTTCAGAAGTGGGGGCCGCCTGGAACTGGCTGGCGGATCCGGGTTTAAGTTCGTGCTTCTCTGGTGAGTCAGCGTGCCCCGCTGCATGACTGCGGCCGATCATTCGCCGCCGCGGACTCTGAGTCAGTCTGCGGTGGGCGAGCTGGTTGGATGGACAAGAAGACGACTCGGTCTGAGTCGTTCCCTGCGAAATGGAATCGATCGATGTTGTCCCTGAACTTTTCTGTCCTCGAATGGCCGGTGTCAGCCAGCCTTCCTTTGGGCATCGTCATTCTGGCCGTCGTGATTGGAGCTGTGTGTGATCTGAGAGGATTTCGTCTGCCCAATTGGCTGACCTTAAGCCTCCTGATCTCTGGGGTGGTGTGGAATTGCCTCACCCGGGGAGGGATGGGACTGGCGATTGGCGTCACGGGAATCCTGGTGAGCGGACTTCCACTTCTGCTTCTTTACACCCGTGGGGCGATGGGAGCCGGAGATGTGAAGCTGATGGCCGGAATTGGCGCCTGGATGGGAGCCTGGTTCGGGCTGCATGTGATTATCGTGGCAGGACTGGTGGGGGGGGCTGCCGGACTGCTGCGACGTCTTCGCAGTCGAACTCAAGTTGCGACGGATCTGAGGTCGCTCCCCATCGAAGAACTGGCGCGGCGAGCCGATCGCCGCCAGTATCTGTTGCCGTTCGGGCTGATGATTTTGTGTGGAGTGTTGGTCAATGTTGTATTTCCCGGGATTCAGCAATTGACGCGGTAGCTTCGGGCAGTGTTCTCAGGGGCAGACTGAACGCTCCAGGCCCGTTCCGCAGACGTGGGGAACGAGTGTGTCGCCTGGGGCCGATTCCCGATTTAACCTCACTTGGTCGGAATCCTTACACTCGCTGACTTTTTTTGTCATCTTTGACGAGTGTTTTCCCCTACTCAGAGCACAGGGAAGGGATTTCCAGCCCCTCCCGGCTCTGGTGGTGAATTGAGGTTCCCGCCAGGGGCAGTCTCCGAAAGAGTTTTCAGCCCACTTTTCTCTTTGATCTGAGCGAGATTTCTCCATGACTGCTTCCCCAGTCACTCCTCCGATGTCAGACCCCCGTCTGGCCATGGCCAACGGAATTTCAGCTCCCTCCGACCCCCGTGTGCGGACTTCGGCCCCCGATGGCGGAAATCTGCCTGGGAATTCTGGAGCTGTGACAGGCCGCAAAGTCGATGAGGGAGCTCGTCGCGAACTGCATTCGCGGCTGATTGCCAGCCTGGACCTGTCGACGATCGGGACTCGGACCGATGCCGAATTGCGGGCCGAGATCCGCTCGGCAGCCGAGGAACTGTGCCTGCGCGGGAACAACCTGCTGACAGCGGCCGAGCGGGATCAGCTGGTCGACGAGGTGATGGATGAAACCTTCGGACTGGGGCCCCTCGAGAAGCTGCTGCGGGATCCCGCGATCAGTGATATTCTGATCAATGGTCCGAAAACGATCTTCTGCGAGCGACGGGGGCGTCTGGAGAAGTCGGAGGTCACGTTCGAGAGCGAAGACCACCTGCTGCAGATCATCCAGCGGATTGTGAGCCGGGTCGGGCGTCGGGTGGATGCCACGAGCCCGATGGTGGACGCCCGGTTGGCCGATGGCAGCCGTGTGAATGCCATTATTCCTCCCCTGGCTCTCGATGGATCTCTGGTTTCGATTCGTCGTTTTCCAGACAAGCCATTGAAGGCCGACGACCTGATCGCCAAGAAGTCGATTGCTCCCGAGATGGTGGAGTTTCTGGCGGGAGCGGTGAAGGCCCGCAAGAACATTCTCATCTCGGGAGGCACCGGTTCCGGCAAGACGACGCTCTTGAACCTGATGTCAGGGTTTATTCCCGACCATGAGCGAATCGCGACCATCGAGGATGCGGCGGAATTGCGGTTGCAGCAGTCGCATGTGGTGCGGATGGAGACCCGGCCTCCCAATGTCGAAGGACAGGGGGCCGTGACCTGCCGTGATTTGGCCCGCAACACGCTGCGTATGCGTCCCGACCGTCTGGTGGTGGGGGAATCCCGCGGACCAGAGGCGCTGGACATGCTGCAGGCGATGAATACCGGCCACGACGGGAGTATGACCACGCTGCACGCCAATGACACGCGTGACGCGGTCAGCCGTCTGGAGATGATGGTGGGTATGGCGGGTTTCGATCTGCCGATCTGGGTGATCCGCCGTCAGATCGCCTCGGCAGTGCACCTGGTGGTGCAGGCGGCCCGTCTGACGGGGGGGGCCCGCAAGGTGATCAAGATCTCAGAGATCACGGGCATGGAGGGGGAGAACATCACCATGCACGATCTGTTTGTTTTCAAGCAGACCGGCCTGAATGCCGACGGGATCGCATCCGGCTATTTCATGTCGACGGGAATCCGGCCGCATTGCCTTGAAAGTCTGGAGGCGATGGGAATCAAATTGTCGCCGGGGATCTTCGAGCGCCGCTCGCTGATGACCTGTTGACGAATCGCCGCACGTCACTCTGTCCAGTCCTTCCCCTTCGACAGAAAGAGCGTTCCATGGGCTTTATGAGCTCACCGGCGATGGTGTCCTTCGCGACATTTTTTGCCGCCATTTTCAGCGTGATTGGTGTCTATTCGATCGTCACCGACATCTTTCTGCGCGACAAGATCCGTCTGCGGGAGCGAATTGAAGAAGAGCTGAGGCAGGTTCAGCGGTCGCGCGCCAAGTCGATGTTGAAAACCCTCAGCCAGAACGATCTGGCTGGGATCATGGACGCCGCCGATGACAAGCGAAACTTCATGACCCGCCTGCAGGATCTGCTCGACCAGGCCGGTCTGCACATCAAGCCGGTGGTGCTCTTCTACCAGGCGGGCGGAGCCGCCCTGGTGGTCGGAGTACTGGCTTACCTGCTGCGGGGAGACATCTGGATCGCCTTGATCCTGGCCACATTGGCCGCGTGCGCCCCGTTTTTCTACGTCAGAAAAATGCGGGATCGCAGGCAAAGCGCCTTGCGGGCCCAATTGGCTGACGCGTTTGAGTTGATGAGCAGCACGCTGCGTGCCGGCCAGTCGATGGCCCAGTCGCTGCAGGCGGTGGCGGTCGATTTTCCGGCCCCCATTGCCGAAGAGTTCATGATGTGTTCCGAACAGCAGAATCTCGGGCTCGACCCCGAAATTGCCCTGCGGCAGATGGCTCGCCGCTGCGGTATTATCGAGCTCAAGATTTTCGTGGTGGCTGTTCTTGTCCAGCGGCAGGTCGGAGGGAACCTCTCCGATATCCTGCAGGGATTGTCCAATGTGGTCCGGGAGCGATTCCGGATCATGGGGCTGATCAACACCCTGACCGCCGAGGGGCGATTGCAGGCGGTCATTCTGATGTCGCTCCCTCCGTTTCTGCTGCTGATCATGGTCGTGATGAACCGAGAGTACACCAGCAGCCTGTTGGACCATCCGGAATTGCTCTACGGAATGGCCGGCAGCATGTTCTGCGGCTGGCTGTGGATTCGCAAGATCGTCAATTTTGACTTCTGATTGTCTCTTTCCTGGGCTCCTGCCTTCCCGGAGCGTCTGCCATGTGGGTTCCTGTTTTGTTTGCGGCAGCGATGTCGAGCGGTCTGACTGGCTTGCTGTACATGTTTGTGCGGCGTCAATCGGAACGGTCAGACAAACGAGTCGCTACCCTCAGCGAGGGAGACAAAATTGTTGACGAGCGGGAGTTGGTCGAAAACCTGACCCGCATCGTCCATCAGACCCTCCCCAAGGTCGGGCAGACACTGATCCCGGATGACGACCAGGAACGGTCGAAACTCAAGACCCGGTTGTTGCATGCCGGTCTGTACAGTCCGAATGCGATGCCCATCTTTCTGGGGGTGAAGTTTCTTCTGATGGCAGGCCCCCTGCTCTTCGGAATCGTACTGGCTGCCTTTGGGGCGTTCAGCATGCCCCACGCCCTGTTGGCCGGTTCGGTGGCGGGACTTCTGGGACTGGTGGGGCCCAGCTTCTGGCTGGATCGTCGCAAAGCCCGTCGCCAATTGTTGTTGCGGAGAGCGTTGCCCGACGCGTGTGACCTCATCGTCATCTGCCTCAGCGGCGGTTTGAGTCTCATTGCCGCCCTGGTTCGGGTGGTGGAAGAACTGCAGACGGCCCATCCCCTGCTGGCGGCCGAGATGCGGATCGTTGAACGCGAGGTGCAACTCGGCCACAAGTTGGCCGATTCGCTGCTCAAGTTTGGCAATCGCAGTGACTTGCCCGAACTGCAGAACCTCGCGGCGGTTGTCATGACGGCTGAAAAATATGGCTCCAGCATGACCCGTACCCTCGAAAAGTTCTCCGAGTCTTTGCGGCTGAAGCGGCAGCAGTACGCCGAAGCGATGGCCCAGAAAGCGGCGACAAAGATTCTGTTCCCCACGCTCCTGTTTATTTTCCCCGCGATTCTGCTCGTGATCCTGGGGCCGGCGATGATCCAGGTGTTGCAGGTCCTGGGCAATCTGAACAACTGATTTGCCGGGTGGCGTTGCAGGCGAGGCAGTCAGTCGACGTTCGGTTTCCACTTGCCGCGTGAGGCATTGGCCCGCCGCGGAACGACAATGCCGCGGCTTCCTGAGATCTTCGAAGTGCCGGACCCATCGGGGGGGGCCCGGCGGCGATTGCAGCGGCGTGTCGTCTCGGAATCCCGACAAATTCCCGAAGCACGTACGCCTTGGCTGAAGGCTGAGGGGGGGCAAGTTCCTTCCGGAAAAATGAACATATGAACATTTCGGGAAAAACTGGTTGTTTTTTGTGGCGGATCGGCTCCTCCGATTCGGCCATTCCCTTCAGGAGCGAGTGATTCCTTTGACCGCAGTTCAGGTCATAACTCAATCCGCAGCCGGGTTTTACCAAACGAGTCACATCGCGGTCCGGCCCTGATTGTGAAGGACGTGTTGTCATGCAGACCAAAACCTTGCTGGTTGGTGCTTTTGCCGTGGTGTTTGGCATCGTTTCCGCGGTGGGGGCTTTCATCTCCCAGCGGAACAGCCAGGGAGTGACCGAGACGGTTGCTCTGGTGACCGCCGGCGGTGAGTTGCCGCGAGGGACCCTGTTGACCGCCGAGCACCTGACGTTGACGAAGTTTCCCGCGTCATCGGTTCCGCCGTCCGCGATTCGCGAAGTTGAAAAGGCAGTCGGACGCACGGTGAAGGATCCGCTGGCCAAGGGAGAGTTGTTGCTCGAGAACCGCCTGACCGAACTGGGAGTGGGCCGAGGTCTGCCTCCCCTGATTCCCAAGGGAATGCGGGCGGTGTCGATTCCCACCTCCAACATCAGCTCGGGTGTGACCGGTTTCGTGATGCCGAACAACAAGGTGGATGTGCTGTTGACCATGCATGGGAATGGGGGCCAACAGGATCCGACGGGTGGGGGGCGAACGATTACTCTTCTGCAGAACGTCACGGTTCTGGCGGTTGATCAGCGGATCGAGGCCCCTACCGAGCAGAAGATCGATCTGAAGGAAATGAAGGCGGTCACTCTGCTGGTCACTCCGCAGCAGGCCGAGCAGCTCGATCTGGGGCAAAACAAGGGAGTGCTGCGGCTTACGCTTCGCAATCCGCTCGATGATGAGATCACTCCGGTCGACGAAGTCACGTTGACTTCGCTGTCTGGAACCGGCCGCCCGGCAGCGGGCAAGGCGGAGGGAGCAGAGTTTGACGCGACCCCCGTGTTCGTGGCGGTACCACCCCGCACGAAGCGTCCCGTCCATGTGCTGACCATGCGGGGTCATGAGACCGACCATACCGTGGTGTTCAGTCGACAGTCCAACGCGTCTTCGCCCGGCAAGTTGGTGACGCGAACTCGCTGACCGATCACGCAAATGCATCTTGCGAGATGCCAGGACCGCCGGTTCTCATTTGGCGTGGCAACCTCAAGGCCGGAATCGTCTTTTTACGACGATTCTGGCTTTTTTTGTCACCTCATGAGGGTCAAACCGGCTTCTCATCATCAGGAGGCAGAAGATGCCTCACCTTGTCTTCCCGCCAGACACGTACTGGATGCTGGTCTCACCGGTCCCCTGGAACGCATGCTCGTGATCACCTCTCGCACCGTCTGCCGTCGACCAGCCAAGCCCGCTGCCGACTCAACCCGGTCCGGGTTGGCCGCCATGGAATTCGCCGCCGTGCTGCCGATTCTGATGGCCGTGCTCGCCGGGACGGCCGACTACTGCCGCTTCGCCTCCACCGCCATGACCGTTGCCAATGCAGCGCGGTGTGGGGCGGGTTATGGCTGCATGCATCCTTACGATACCTTCACCCAGGAGGTGTTTCTGAAGGAATGCCGACAGGTTGTGATCAATGAACTGAGCACCACCCCCGGATTCGATGTGAGCAAAGCCACCATCACGATTGAGCGTCTGGGGGTGGCCCCGGATGACCGGATTGTGGTGACGGTCTCGTACCCGTTTCGGACCGTCATCCACTGGGCCTTTCTGCCCCGTGAGAGCCCAGTGGTCCGGAATGCCGCCCTGCCGATGGTCCGCTGAAGCTCCTGGTCATCACGACGACTCCCCCCGCAATTCATCGCACGCCACACAACCATGCAAATCTCCCGCCAACTGCACCTCAGGTTTCCGGAATCGGGCGACCGGCATCACCGCTGCCGCCGGGGTGCGACCACCCTGGAAACCGCATTGGTCGTGGGCACCTGGACGATGGTGTTCGTGGGGATCTTCGATGCCGGGGTCACCACCATGCGCAGCAATACGGCGGCGCATCTGGCCCGGCAGGCCGCCCGGATGACGATTGTGAGAGGCTCCCAGGCGGGGCCGGAATTGCCAGTCTGGGGCCCGACCACTCGCACTGTGAATCTGGCAGATGCCTCGGAGATCTCGCGGACACTCGCTCCGCATACCCGGGGATTGAATGCCGCGGCGTTCACCCTCAAGCTCGAGTGGCTTGATGGAAACAATGATCCAGACAGCCGCGTCCGGGCCACGGTCAGCTCCGCCTACCACCCCGTCATCACCCAGCTCACCGGGCTTGGATCGGTCCCGATGCAGGCCCAGTGCACGATGTCGATCGTCCATTGAACCGGATTGCTCCCGCCCTTTCATTCACCACCGCATCGAAAGTCCCGCCATGCAACGTTTGAGACCCGCTTCTGGCTCCCAGGCATCGCGAAAGGGGACCGTGCTTGTTCTGACCGCGCTGGGATTGGTCGCGATGGTTGGAATGATGTTCCTGGTGTTCGAAACGGGCCGTGCGATGGCCAAGATTCGCCAGGTGCAGAACGCCTCCGACGCTTCGGCCCTGGCGGCGGCTCAGATTCTGGTCCGGCGGCAGTCGAACTCGCTGGCCACCACAACGGCCAGTCAGTATGTCACCGAGTACAACTCCCTGGGGGGGGCAACCGTTACCGTTTCGATGCCGCCGACCAGTGGGCCCTATGCCGGCCGAATGGGGTATGCTGAGTCCAAGGTCCGTTTCGATTCGGCCACCCCACTGCTCCGATCGATGGGAATTGCCAATTCGGCCAACCTGACCTCCCGGGCGGTGGCGGGCTATCGTACGGTCGCCGCAGCCGATCTGGTCATCGCCCTCGACAAGCAGGCCACCCCCGGTTTGAATTGCGTCGGAAACGGGCAATTGATCATCGACGGCGGGTGTATCACCAATTCCCAGGGCTGGGGGGTGGATGAAAATGGAGGAAATGTCGACGGGTACGCCAACGGCTATGCCGGGAATATCGGGTCCAACGGTTCCTTCCGGGGACGCAGCTTCAAGATCTGTGGGGGGGTCAATAATCCGGCCGGCTTTCGTCCGTACATCGACGGGGGAGATTCGCCGCTGAAATGCCGGGCCGGTTTGTACCCCGACCCGTTGATCAATCTGCCCACGCCGACCGTGGCGACGGGCGTGGTGAATATTGATCGGGGCCGAATCCGCGTCAGTTCGACAGCCTACACGGGAACTTTCAACCCTGGGATCTATTCCGAGATCAATGTCTCGGGTGGAACAGTCACCCTCAATCCCGGCATCTATGTGATCAAAGGGGGAGAGTTGAAGGTGACGGGAGGGACTTTCAGGGCCCAGGGAGTCATGTTTTACATCACAACCAATGACTATGACCCCAACACCGGACTGCCCGATTCCAACGACCGGGAGTCGGCCCCCCTGCGATCTGGTGCCCAGCGGGGTGGAGCATCGGTGACTTCGGATGCCACCCTGCATGCCTTGAGCCTTCCCTCCAACCACCCGGGCAGCATCTACAATGGGGTACTGATCTACCTGCGGCGGGGGAACGACATGCCGGTGGCGGTGGCGGGAAATGCCACGGCCGGCCAGGTGACCGGCACCATCTACGCAAAATGGTCTCAGCTGACCTTGACCGGCCAGGGAGTGTTCAACACCCAATTCGTTGTGGGGAACGTGAAGTGGTCGGGGAACGGCAACATGACGATCATGGCCAGCGGATATGATCTGGCCAAGGGCAATCTCGTCTATCTTGTGGAGTGACCAAGTCGCGGAAGGCGTTGCAAACCGCAGACTTGCTCCATCCGGGATCACGCTCCTCCGCGAGGTCAGTTCGCCGTGGTGACGGGGGCAGTTCCAATGCGTGCCCGGCCAGATCGCTCCGTGGCCTGGGTATCGGCCGACCGGGCGGGGGATTTGGGGCTGGCCAACTCCACTTGGGCCCCGGAATTTGCCGGTTCTTCGTGGACGACGGGCACCACATCCGGGGCCGACTTCGCGTCTCTGGGGGTTTGGGTTCCGTGGGCCAGTTGCCTCTGGGCTTTGGCCCTCAGGGCGGTTAGTCCCTGCCGGGCCGCCTTGCTGTCCCCCCGGATGGCCAGCGATTTTTCGAACGCCTGACGGGCCGCTTCGTCGCGGCCATTCAGCGCATGCACGAGGCCGAGGTTGGACTGGGCTTCCGCTTCCTGGCAGCCCGCGCTGCGAAAGGCAGCCAGAGCATCGTCGGGACGGTCGGTCTGGGCCAGCAGCAGCCCCAGATTGTTCTGGACACGGGCATTTTTCGGATCGATGCGCTTCGCCTCATGGAGGATTTTCTCCGACTCGGCCCAGCGGCGTTTCAGGTAGAGCGAATAGCCGTAGTCGGCCAGAAGATCGGAGTTTTTGGGGTCTCCCTCAATGGCCTGTCGGTACAACGGCTCCGACTTGTCGAGCTCACCCAGTCGATCGGAGATCACCGCCAACCGCCAGGCGGCCGCAGCGTTTTTTGGATCGGACTCCAGGATCCGACGATAGCCGTCCCGGGCACGTTGCAGATTTCCCTGCTGCTCGAGGGTCCGGCAGAGCGAGACCTGGATTTCTGAGACCTGTGAACCGCTGAGTCGGCTGGCGGTGGGAACCGGATCCTCCAGGGGAGAGGTCTGCCCCTTGAACACCGAGGCTGTGCGGCACCCGGTCGCCACTCCCAGGGCAATCAGAGTGCAGCCGCAGACAATCCACTTGTATTCGTTGCGCATGGTTTCAGTCTGTGTGCTTTGGTTCAGGGAATTGCACCACCAAGTCCCGCTCCCGTCCCGGCTCCCATCGTTCCCCCGGGAGAGGACATTCCGCGCATCTTGGTTTGTTGCTGGCGATTGTCGAAAATCAGTTGCCCACTGGAGGCATCCAGGCCGGGGTGACGTCGACGCGCCGTTTTGATGTTGATCAGCGCGGCTCCACATGGGAGTGAAGCCAGTTCCTGGTAGACCGTCTGACGGCGAGCCTCGTCGAGTTCCAGCCCTTCCCGCGTTGGTTCAATCGCGATTTCCCCGGGAACCTGAGGCAGCCATTCCGAGATGCGGGCCAGATGCTCACGGCCTCGGGGTTTGAGCTCGGCGGTTCCCGGAAGGAAGTCGTACTCATAAAGTGCCATGCGAGCCAGACGTCCATTCAGTTTCTGTTGTTCCCGGTAGAACTGAACGTCGGCTCCGACGGGAGGACGCTGGAACTCACTGGGGTAACCCCACATCTTGTCGGCCCACTTGGCCCGGTGCTGCTGCTTCCACTGCTGGAAGCGGGTCGGTTGGGGCTCGCATTCAGGTTCCGCCTCGTACAGCGGAACCATCGTCGGAGCGGGAGGATTGAGCAGCACCCGTCCCGGTTCCGGGACCGCGGCTGGTTCGGCCAGCAAGACGGGTGTGTCACCCGCAGGAGCAGGAGGCACACCCTGGGCATTCGCTGTGAGCACCGGTGCTCCCAGGCTGGCCAGCAGAACGCTTCCCGTCCAGAGAAGAGGCTTGGAGTGCAGCATGGTTTCAGTCCCTGGGGACCATGGGTTACTGGGAAAATCCGTGGGGGCCCTGAACGTATTCGCACTCCATCAACAGGCGTTTCTGGCATCCCCAGGGATCGTCTGCCTGAAGTGTCGAACGATACTCAGGGTGGCCAGTGTGCCCCTCGATGCGGTTCAGGAGGTAGAATTCGAGGTCGTTCGGTTCATAGACCTCTTCTCCCGGCAGTGGCCCAACCTGATCGGCCGACAACGCCTCCACCAGGTGTGGAGTCACCAGAACCACCAGTTCTTTCTCGACCCGCTGCCCCGTGGTGTTGCTGAAGAAAGGGCCGAGGTAGGGAAGGTCGCCGAGTCCGGGAATGCGGTCGGTGGTCCCTTCCAGTGAGACCTGCATGAGCCCCGCGATGGCGAGGGTTTGCCCTTCGCGCATTTCCACGGTGGTGTGCGATTGCCGGGTGTTCAACCCAGGAACTTTGACTCCCGAGACTTCCGTTCCCAGTGAGTAGTCGATCGAACTGACGCCCGGATCGACCTCCATGCGGATGATTTCCCCATCGATGACGTAGGGGACGAAAGAGAGTGAAACGCCGTAGGGCTTGTACTCGATGGTGACGGTGGCGGGCCCTCCCCCGGCCCCCGACTGGGGGACTGGCACGGGAAATTGCCCACCCGCAAGGAAGTCGGCCCGATGTCCGTGCATCGCCACCAGGTTTGGCTCGGCCAGGACCTTGAAGACCTTGTTGCGCCGCAACGCTGCAATGAAGGCGTGGAACCCTGCTCCTTCAAAAATCCCGAATGCCGTGGTGGCGGTCGACGAATTGGCAACCACGCTCCCCAGCATCCCTGCGGCTGAAGAATTGCTTGAGGCATTGGTTCCACCCGCCATCCGGGTCCCCACAAAGTTTCCGGAACCTTCAAACAGCAGGTCGGCGCCGATCTGGCGGTAGGCGGTGCGATTCAATTCGGCAATCTGCACGTGGAGCATGACCTGCTGCGGCCCTGGGATCCGCATGAGGTTGATGATTTCCACTTCCACAGCTCCGGCCGTATAGGCCTTCCCCGCCTGGGGGAGTGAGAGCCTTTCTTCAGATTGTTCCTCCTCCATGCCCGGAGAGGAGGGATCGCCGTTCGGGTCGTTGCTCGGATCGCCGGTCTGGTTGCCGTTTTGGTTGCCGGAAGAACTCTGAGCGCCCGTTTGGGAATTGGCGGTGCTGGCGGAACCATTCATCGTGCCCCCCCCCTGGGGCCTCTGGTTCGCGGCGCGGGGATCGATGGTGATGGTGGCGGAGACCGCTTTTTTCAGAACCCGTGTGATCTGGTCCAGCTGCTGGGTGTCGCGGGCTTCGCCCTCCACAATCAGGTTGGGGCCCAGGTGGGCGAGCCGCACATGGGCATCAGGGAAGAGCTGCATCAATTTGGCTTCGAGCAGCCGCAGGTCCATCTCAATGTGCAGCTCGTAGCTGTATTCCTCTCCTGACCCGGAACTGATGGTGAGGTCGGTCACCCCAATCCGGCGTCCCAGGACCCGGATCTGTCGGTTACCAATCACCACAACGTCGGCAATCATCGGGTCGGTCACCGCCACCGACGGGGGGGCTGAGTCGTCGGTCGGCCACTGCAATTCCTTTCCCAGGGTCAGGGTGCGCCCCTGGCCGACCACGATTGAGATCGAGGCGTCGTTCTGGGAGATGCGATCGATGAAGGAGACCGCCTTTTGCTGCCGCAGCGATGGATTCTCCAATCGCGACGGAACGGCAGGAGTGACCGGATACAGCCCTGACGGAGGAGGCTCGGCAGCCACGGACAGAGAGGTCGCCAGAGCCAGACAACCTCCGAGCCAGTGGAGGGGCCGCCTTTTGAAGCCGGCCGGGTGAGTCGTGTGTCCAGCAGTTCTCATGACGGATCGGACGGTTGAAGAGAGCGGGGGCGTCAGTACGGGGTGTCCCTGGGACCCCCGGTCGTGGCATGGACCACCGGCTCCAGTTGAATCGGCCTTTCGCGCCTGACTGCTATGTTCCGAACAACCGGTTCATTCCGGATTACCCGATTCTTCCAGTCGAAGGTCTGATGAGAAAGACCGCGATGGCCGGGGGGGCTGGGGGGACTGGGCAGTGGGCGAGGTCCCGGGGACTGACCGGCCTCAATAGAAGTCAAAAGATCGCGTTGGGGAAAACCCTTCGACGTTCGCGACTGGAAAGCACGCGGGTCCGCTGATCTCGTGACGGGAGATGTGCAGCAAACAGAGGGCTGGGGAGCCGCGTTCTCTCCGTCGCTCTAGGATTTGGGTTTGACCTGTTTTGCCTGGTCGCGAATGGTGGCTGCCAGTTCCTGGATCTTCCGGCTGAACTTGCTCGAAGGTGCCGTCAACACCGCCGGTTCCCCGTTATTGATCGATCGCAGAACCAGTTTGCTGTCTTCAGGGATGCGCAATTCGACTTTCATGCGAAGGGCCTCTTCGACCTGGTCGACGGGAATCTCCCCCGCCAGCCCGTAGCGATTGGCCACGATGCGAATCTTCGAGGGGGGCACGTTTCCGTTTGTCAGGAAGTCGATCAGCAGCTTGGTTCGCCGGAGGGATACGAAATCAAGTCGCATCACACACAACAGCAGGTCTGCCGCCTGGGCGGTGGCGAAGGTCGCCTGCCCCAGGCAGCGATCGAGGTCGGCCACCAGGTAATCCACCTGGCGGCCCAGCATCGAGAACACCCTTCCGACCCCCTTGATGTCGATCGGAATAAAACTGGGAAACTGCACAGACGCGACCAGGAGCTGTGCTCCACTGGAGTGCGCGGCGAGGCATCCTTTCAGCACGGTATAGTCGAGGCCATCCACATTCTGGTTGACATCCGCCAGTGTGTACTGGGGTTTCAAATCCAGCAAACTCGCCAGATCTCCCCCCTCGAGCTTCAGATCCACGAGACCGCACCGGCTCGGACTTCGGGAGAGCTCACAGGCCAGAGTCGCAGCCAGCACGCTGCAGCCGGCTCCCCCGATGGCGGAACAGATCCCCACACTGAAGGCTCTCTGCACCCGCTGGTCCAGGCGGTCGAGGGCACTGGCCAGTTCACTGGCGAGATCCATTCGATCGAGGTATTCGGAAGCCCCCTGGCGAATGGCCCGCAATACATAACGGCTGTCCTGAATTTCTCCCACCACGAGGAGTCGATGGGTACAGGCCGAGCGGATCTGCTGAATGACCTGCAGTCCCTGTTCGAGATCGGTTGGGATCACGAGGATGATGGTGACCTGCTGGTCGTCGGGACGATCCCGGGACCCCCAGCCGGGCAACGAACTGACCACGGGGGGGGCGAGTTGGCTCAGGAGGCCGGGAACCCCCAGGAGGCGACACTGCTGCGCAGCGGGAAACTCCAGGCCGCGATCCAGGATCGCACTGCGGATGGCCAGACTGACCAGTTCATCATCACTTACGAGGTAGAAGCGCATTCCCTTACCGCCCCATTTCGATCACGGGGGAAGGATTCTCGCTGCCAGGAATTCCCGTTCCCATCGCTCCCAGGGGAAAGCCGAATCCCGCCCACTTGGTTCTCCTGTTCAGCATGTCGCAAAGGCCTCTGACTGCTTGTGTCATGACTTTCCCATCCATCGTCGATTCCACAGATTCAATTCCAGTCAGACTCCGCCGTTCCGGGAGTCGAAATGGTCAAATCTGTTCACCTGCCCTGAATTTTCAGACCCTTCCACCCCGTTTCAGCCCCCACATTCGGAACCAGTTGCCACTGTGGGAATCACAATCGTTCAATTTCTGCCGCGTATTTGAGAAACTGCGTCCCGGCAACCCAGCCTGTTCCCGGTCAACCTCTTTTCTCGTGTTGGAAATCTAAAATTCCGACACCCTGTCGGAAATTCAGTGTAAGCCACGGCATGAAGCCTCTTGAATTAGTCGAGCGGCGTTGGAAATGCAATCACTGATCTCAAACCGTGTCTAGGGATGGAGGAGAAGGCGGGGGACGGAAAGGCAGGTATCGTGTTTTATTGTTCCTTGATTGCTGTTCGTGTGGTATGGAATCGACGGTTTGAGACTGGTTTTGGCAGTTTTCGACTGGGTTTCAAAGGCTCAGTCGCATCGTGAGGATCCGATTCCAGACACATCGGGGGCCAACGGCCGGATCCCGAAGCTGTTCCCCGCGACTGGATTGCCCCCGGACCTAAGGCTTCACAAGCCCTTCGGCCCGACGCCGCAAGCCGGGATCGGATTGGCCGAGAAGTTTCCTGCGCTGGTTCTCAGTCAGCCACTCCGTACGAGCGGCACCGGATTCGATCGCGTCGAGCAGCGCGGCGACCCGAGTCGAATCTCGCAGGAGTCCCGACAAAGCCAGTTCCCGATTCCCTTCCGCCAGTCCCAGCAGCGCGTCTGTCAGGGCACGTGTTGCTTCCGGGGCGTTCACATCCACAGTTCCGCTGACGGCTCCCATCTGCAACTCCTCGTGCGTTCCCCGGCTCAGGTACTTCAGCAATTGGGGGCCCGCTTTGGACCAACCCAGCAGCGGTACCATGCGCAAGGCATCATAGCGGGTTCCGGTGGGAACCCGCTGATCTTCAGCCATCCTCACGGACAAGTCGAGTGCCCGGTTCCAGCGTGCGCGCAGCAGAGGTTGGTCGGCGACCACTTCCTCCAATCGCTCTCCGGGCCACCGGTTCAGTTGACTGATCCCATTGATGAGCCCACCGCCAATCACCACCGCCTGCCAATCATGAAGCGGCTGTTCGTCGTTGGGCAGGGAAAGATCGAGAATCGCCCGCACTACCGAGGCCTCGTTTTGTTTCCCCGCGGCAATCGCCACACGCCAGATCCAGGGAATTCGGCGGTATTCCTCAGGGGTTCCCGCTTGCAGACCAGACGTCATGCCCTTCAAAAGCTCGGGGGCCTCGTGCAGGAACTTCCGGATCAACGCCTCCCGTTCCGCCTCGGGAACCTGATCGTCGAGAATGCGGTTGGCCGCGCCCTGGGGAGTATCGGGTTCATCGGTGGGTTTCGCGGGGGCCCGCACAATCAGGACCGGTTCATCCTCGATTGGAGTCAGATAGATCCCCTGCAGATCCAGGAGAGCGCCCTTGATCTGTGGTCCCTGGGGACGCATCGTCAGTTGTTGCTTGCCCGCAGACAGTGCCAGACGTCCCAACCGCACAGTCCGATACCTGTTCCAGCCTCCCGTCCCCGCCACAGCCCCCTCCAGAGAACTGCTGCCAGTCTCCACCACAAACCGGTTCCCGTCGCTGTCGGGATGGCAGGCATAGTGCATCCAGACATCGACCTCAGCCGCTTCGGGCCATTCGAAGTCCCAGGCCAGAGAATCGTTCACACCATGCCACATCCCGATATTCTGGAAAGGCGGACCTTCAAATGTGATGTCTCCACCGTGAATCGCGGCATGATCGGCCGTCAGGGCAATCTGACCCTGGGCCTGGGTGATCAGTTCAGGACGATTTCCCGCCACTTTTTTTGGCGGACTTCGTTGTGTCCCGAGGTAAGCCAGCAGGTCGCTCATGCCGTCGGGGGTCAGCTCTTTTTCCAGTCCTTCGGGCATCAGCGACTTGCCTGTGGATTGCAGTTCCTCGAGGGACGCACGCAACAAGTTGTGCTCTCGTCCTTCCGCCTCCCTCAGGGTGACGCTGGTGGCTGATTCCTGGGCGAGCACACCCGCAAACGTCTGGCCATCGGTTGTGAGGGCCGTATACCCCAGGTAGCGGGAGTCGGTATTGCGATTGGGATCCAGAATCTCCTGCAGCAGATAGCGAGGAGTCTTCGCGGCCACCATGGACAGGTCCGGTCCGACGGCGTGCCCCAGTCCATCCAGACGATGACACGGAGCGCAGGTTCGGGTAAAGATCTGCCGGCCCCGGTCGGGCACGCCTTTTCCCCTCAGTGCCGCCTCATACCGGACCAACACGGCCGCCCGGTCGGGATCGGCCTTCGACTGCAGCAGCCGCTCCGCCAATTCCCGGATGTCCCCGGATCGGCTGCGAACCAGTCGTTCGCGCCGGGCGACGTCGATTTCCGCCGCCGAGATGGTTCCCCGGGCAACTGCATCCAGAAGTGCGTGTTGCCACGTCTGCCGGGACAAAAGCGTATCCAGAACTCGTCCCCGCAGCGTGGGGCTGTAACCGCGCCAGCCCGACAGCAAGCCATCGGCCGTTTCGGGGAGCTCTTGTTTCTGAAGTGCGGCCAGGGCCTCCGACTGCAATTCCACCGGCTCCCGGGGAGACAGCAGACCCAGCACGGTGTCCCGATCAGCAGACTGCCCCGCGGTGTGCCAGCCCAGAAGTCGTAGCGCGCTGAGCCGCTGCGCCAGTTCCCGCTTCGGATCCGCGACCCGCTCGCGGGCCCGGTCCAGTTGTGCGAACAGGGCCTCACGGAGGGATGGCGGTTCGAGAAGGTCCAGATCCTGTCCCTGCCGGGACAGCGCTTGCAGCACATTGGCGAGTGCCGCCTCAGCCCAGGGGGACGACAACCGCTCATCATGTCCGAGCAGTTGCGCAAGCAAAGCCGTCACGCTGGCGCGATCGCGGGAGTTCGCGAGCACCGTCTGGATCACAGGTTCGACCACCTGGGGGCAACCGGTTTGGACGAATCCGGGTGTGTGAGCATCTCGAGCACCGCCAGAGCATTGCTGGCGTTCAGGCTTGAGACCACTCCGGCCAACAGCCACGAATCGTCTTGGGCGCCTCCGGCCAGCTCCGCGAGCGGCTGGGCCGCAAGCTGCCCGGGCAGATTCCCCAGGGTCAACGCGAACTGGAGCCTGACCTGTGGATCCCGGTCGGACATCCGTGCCAGCACGCTCTGGGCCAGATCCGGATGCAGACGAACGAGAGGTCCCGCGATCCGCAACGCATGTCGACGCACCTCGGGGGCTTCATCAGACAGTGCGTTCGGCAGCAGCTCAACCGGGGGGGCCCCCAGATTGTCGAGCGTGACCAGAGCCTGCAGCCGGGTCCACCACCGGGGAGAGGAGCTGGCCAACGTCTTCAGAGCGGGAACGACGCTTTTGTCCGCACGCCACAGGATCATCTGCATCGCCATGTCACGCTGCCAGCCGTTCGGGCTGTCCAGGGCGCTGGCCAACTCCGGTCCAGACTTTCCTTCCAGACTGGGCCAGGCGGCGAGGCGTGCATCCGTGGGGCGCACCCGATAGATGCGTCCGCGGTCATGTCCGGCCCGCACATCGAGCTGGGCGACTTCCTCGGGAGGAATCCAGCGCGGATGCTCAATGATGAAGCGATACATGTCGACGATCCACAACGCCCCGTCCGGGCCTGTCCGGGCCTGCACCGGGCGAAACCAGGTGTCATCCGATGTCAGGAATTCAGAGGTTTCTTCTCCCTGGGCCCGCTGGCCGGCAAAACTGGAGCCGCGTGGAATCAGCTTCATCCGGTGCACCAGCAGGTTCACCGGTTCGCAGGTAAAGACATTCCCCCGGTAATCCGGCCCCAGCAGTTCGTCCCGGTACACCCCCAGACCACACGCGGCGGTGGCTCTTCCCGACGGTCCAGACAGTTTGAACAACTGCACGTCGCGCGCGGGGTACAGCCGCAGCGGCTCGCCCGGCTCCTCGGCAAAGAAACCCGCGGGGGGAGCGGGAACATGGGGATTCCGCCGCACGGCATCGGCCGGCAGCGGATAGTGCCGGCAGAGAGTGCTGTTGTCGCAGCCGAACCAGTTGCCGGCGTCGTCGCGCGGACGGCCCTGTTGCGTCCGGCCAGTGGCCGCTTCGAGTTCACCCGTGTCGGGCCGGATGCGGAAGTCCTGGTCCCCCAGTTCAAAGGTCTCCCCTTTGAAGTTGACGATCTTCCCGCCGAAGAGCCCACATGAACCATAAACCCAGCCATCCAGTCCATATTCCAGGCTGTTCACCCGGGCCTGGTAATTGTGGGTACCAAATCCTGAGTACAACTTGCGGATGTCATCGGCCCGGCCATCCCCATCGGTATCCGCGGCAAACAGGATGTCCGGGGCCGCGCAGACCAGAACGCCATTCCGCCACACCGTGATTCCCGTCGGAAACGGAATGTCCTCCAGGAAGATCGCCGATTGGTCGAACCGTCCGTCATTCCGGGAGGATGTCAGCCGGCGCACGCGGCCTCCCGGCTGGTAGTTTCCATCCAGCCCCAGCGGGTAGTCGTACATCTCGGCGACCCACAGAGAGCCATCGGGACCAAAGTCAATCGCCACGGGGGAGGTGGTCGCCGGCTCGCTCGCCATCAGATCAACGGTCAGTCCTGGCCGGGGACGCAACGCCCCCCGCGACTACTCGGGAGACAGAGGGCGGCTTCCGCGGGTGCGCGAAGTGTCGACGGATGATGCGAATGCCGGCAGCAGTCCCCGCAGGACGGCGTCGATGATCGGTTGTTCGAGCCCCGAAGCGAACCGGGTGGGACGATCGAAGTAGACCATCGCCCCACCCCCTTCATACCCCCCTTCGCGCAGGATTCTTTCGCTGGGAATGTAGCCCGCGACGCCGTTGGAGTATCCATTGGTCCAGACCCGGCTGGAATCAAGTTCCTGCTTCAACCGCAGGGCATAATCCACCACCACCTCGCCCGACAGAAACACCATGGCCAACGAATCGCCAAAGGCAATGGTCTGCACGGGATATTCGAGCTGGTTGGGCAGGCTTTCCCCACGGTCCAGTTTGGCCAGTTGATATCGGGCGTGATCTCCGATCGCGTCCTGGCGTGCTCCCCGGGTCTCCCACTCCTCCCGGGAGGGGAGGCGATCGAACGGGAGGCTCAACCGTTCGTAATGCACACGCAGCGGGCCGGAAACGGGACGCAGAGCGTCCTGGGAGACCCGCCGGGCCGCCTCGGCAACCTCGAGCCCCTGGGCCGCGGCGACGTCGGCCTTGTCGCCCGTCACTCCCGAACTTGGATTCGAGTCGGCCCCGCACCCCACCGAGACCAATCCCAGCGCCCCGGGAAAAAGTCTCTCCAGATGCTCCTGCGCATAGCCTGCCCAGTCACCCGAGACGCGGTTGTCGGACAGCGTCACGCAGTGGCAGGCATAGCTGGTATAGACCGCAACGGTCTCTCCCCTCCGGTTTTTCACCAACAGCACTGGAAGATCGTGGTCGACCGGACCTTCCGGGGTGCGGCGGTTCCGGGCGAATCCGGCCCGGGATTGTCCCCAGACGAGTGTGGCCGGCTCTCGCTCCCGCAGGGCAGAGATCCCCGCCTCGGCTGCCTCCTGGACCAGGAACCTCGTGTACTGGTCGATGTGGGCCTGGTGGTCCGGAGGTATCGGCATTCCGAACAGGGTCGGGCAGACTCCGGTCAGCATGGGGGCGGTGTGTGAGTGGGTGACTGTCACCGCCACATGCGTTGCCGGGATATTCGCCCCCCGGCGGATCCGCTCAACAATCTCCTGAACGAGTTCGTTCGAGATCGCCATCGCATCGAGCGTGATGATCAGCACCGGATCCTCCGCGCCCGTCCCGATCGCCAGCGCCTTGGCCCACAGTCTCTGCCGGACTCCCTCCGATTCCTCCCGGCGAAAGCCAAATCCGGAGAGACGGATGGGAGTTTCGGGGGTGATCTCACGGCGCCCCAGGCCAACCTTCCATCGGGGGCTGTCGCCGGGTTCGTCGGCGGCCTGTGCCGCAGGCAAGCCGACCCAAACCAACAGCACGACAGCCCCCAACCAGGCGCTGCACCTCCCAACGAGCGGCCGGAGAGCCAACTGCGTTCGTCCGCCATGCGACCCGGTGGGACAAGTGGAAGACGGACGCGACATGACAACTCCTCGCGCTGGACAGTTGAGCGGAGTGGATGAGCCGAACATCTTCGAACCCCTGTGTTGGCACTCGAGGCGGCGGGTCTTCACCGCGGACCGTCTCGCACGCTCTCAGTACAAAATTTCGAACGAACCGTCGGGACGGGCCGTCGGAGCGGCAAAACTCCAGACCGGCAGATCCCCCTGCCGACCGGGTGAGCCCAGAGTTTTCCCTGAGGCATCATACACCTGCCAGGCGACGGATCCCCCGCGATTCCAGCCGGTCCCCTCCGTCCAGGTCAGCAGCAGGTCACCCCGGAAATTGAACGTCACGGCGGGCAGGCGGCGCTGCCCTCCCTTGCCTGGCGCGGGCTCGATCTTCCCGACCTTTCCCGTCCGCTTGTTGATCCGGGTGAATTCAATCTGGCCGCGGGTTTCCCAGGCCACGGCCACTTCCTGCTCCGACTCGGCCAGTGTCTCGCTCGACATCGGACAGGCGTCGACCTGCCACAGGCCCAGGGTCTGTGTCTGAAAGGTCTGGCCATGATCACGCGATTGCAGCAGTTGCATATCGCGGTGTTTGCGTTCCCGTGCGGAACGGAACAGCACATGAATGGTCCCGTCGCTGTCGGCTCCCGCTTTCAGTCCACAGCATCCGCAGGCCCCTTCCGCCTTGGGATCAATGACCACCTCGGGTTCGAAGGTCCGCCCCTCATCAGTCGATCGGGCCATCCAGACGCGGCGGTGTTCTTCGCCGGTGGTCCCCGCATGCCAGATGACGAACACGCGCCCATCGTGATCGGCGGCGACCGAACTGCCTCCATCGAGAACGTACGCCGCACCAATCAGATCGCGCTCGGCCTCGAATGCCAGTCCGTCATCGGTCAGACGGGTGTACAGCAGCGGAGCATCGTGTTTTCCGGGGCCGCGGGGGTTGGCCTTGGCCGAACCGTTCCAGACCGCGTGCACGCGTCCCCGGGGGCCGACGGCCAACTGCGGTCCGCGGATCGTGCCGGTCGCCACCGAGCTTCCTTCCTGGTGGTTCACCTGGATCGGCGGCGACCAGTCGGCATCCTCGGGACCGCGCCGGGCATACCAGACATCTCCCGCCGCGGGATCTCCCCGGAACGTCAGCCGATGCAGAACACCTTCGCCGGAGACCACAATCTGGGGTTGCAAGTCGCCGGCGGGAAGCCGCACCACTTCAACCCGGCCCGCGGTCTGCGCGGTCGCGAGCCCCCCTGCCCCACCCAAACCAAACGCGATCCCCCACACCAGCAGACTTCGCCACATCCGAACGGTCTCCTCAAACGATGGTGACTGCCCCCTCTCCCGAATCTCCAGTATACTTCGCCGCGTCTCAAACGCCTCCCTCAACCGAATCCGAGGTACCCCGAGTGGAAGTTTCGTTGATGGCCACCTGCCTGGGAGATGTGATGCGCCCGGATGCGGCGGTGGCCACAGTGCGCCTGCTGCGGCGACTCGGACTGACCGTGCACTTTCCGGAACGGCAGACCTGTTGCGGACAGCCGTTCTACAACAGCGGGTTCATGGATGGTGCCCGGGATCTGGCGCGCCACACCATCGAGGCGTTTGCCGATGGACGGACCGTGGTGGTCCCCTCCGGATCATGTGCGGCCATGGTTCGCATCGAGTTTGCCCACCTGTTCCACGACGATCCCGTCTGGGGGCCCCGCGCCCGCGATCTCGCCGAACGGACCCATGAGCTCAGTGAATTCCTGGTCAACCAATTGAAGGTGGTCGACGTCGGGGCACGTTTCGAGGGCAAAGTCGCCTATCACTATGCCTGCCACCTGCGGGGCCTCGGTCTGAAGACCGAGGCCGAAACGCTCATCCGGCAAGTGCAGGGGGTGGAATATCTGGCCCCCGAGAAGCAGGACACCTGCTGCGGTTTCGGCGGCTCGTTCGCGGTGCGGTATCCGCAGATTTCCGGGGCGATGGTCAATGAGAAGACCGCCTGCGTGTCGGCCACCGGGGCCGACGTGCTGGTCAGTACCGACACCGGTTGCCTCATGAACATCGGTGGGGCGCTCCATCGGCAACGAAAGCCGATTCGGGTGATGCATCTGGCCGAATTGCTGGAGTGCAGATAACAGGAGTCAACGATCATTCCAGCCTGATTGTCTCCACCGGAACAAGCGGTTTCCTGCCGACAATCGCGCCAGACGGAATCCTGCCAGAAACTCTGGGGCCATCCCACGCCGTGTGCCGACCCAGAGATGACGGCTTGGTCTCGCGGGAGGTGGACAGCATGTGGTTTGGGTCGGACGACAGGGAAATTGATCGGGACGAACGGGAACTTCACGACCGGGAGTACGTCCGCCAGTTCGAGGGGCGGTATCGGGACGAGTACTGGTACGTTTCGCGGCAACCTCTGGCCTCGCTGTTGTTTGTGCTGCCGCTGTTGGCGTCTTACGAACTGGGGGCCGCATACATTCGTTCGGCTCCCGAGGAGCCGGTTCGAAATGGTGCCGATTACTGGATCCGCAGCACCCTCCAGCAGTTCGGGTTCGAACAGCCGTGGTTTCTGCCAGTCGTCCTGATGATTGGCCTGCTGTTCTGGCAAATCGCGGGAGGCTACCGCTGGCGGGCCTCGCTGGGGACCTTGTTCGGAATGCTCTGCGAGAGTGTGGTCTATGGATTTTGCCTGGTTTTTCTGGGTGAGACCCAGTCGATCCTGGTCGACAAGTACAACGCCGCGCAAAGCGTTCCCCCGACGGCGGCCATCGCCATTCCCACCACCGCCGAACTGACTCGTGCGGTCAGTTTCCTGGGAGCCGGAATCTATGAAGAATTGCTCTTCCGGGCCGCGCTGTTGCCGCTGATGTTCGGCGTGCTCCGATTGTTCTTCGATCGGGGACCGGCCATCCTTTGGGCGGTGCTGGGCTCCAGCCTGTTGTTTTCGTGGGCCCACTACATCGGCCCTGCCGGTGATGCCTACGAGCCGTTTGGGTTTGCCGTCCGGGCGATCGCGGGAATCTTCTTCGCGACGTTGATGGTCAACCGGGGGTTGGGAATCGCCGTGGGGGCGCATGCCGCGTACGACATTCTGGTGGGGCTGATGCTGCCCCAGAATCCCATGCAATCGTGGTTAAGCCCGTGACCGTGTCGGTCTGCCGCCCAGAGTCGCACGCGTCGGCGGCGATCGCTAATTTGCTTCCGGGCAAATGCTACGACTCCACGTGTGAACACCGATGAGCGACTTTGAGTACCGGGTGGGACTGGGCCACGATACACATCGCCTGGGACCGGATCGCCCCCTGATTCTGGGGGGCGTGCGGGTCGACTACGATCGGGGCCTCGTGGGTCACAGCGATGCCGACGTGCTGCTGCATGCGGTCACCGATGCTCTGCTGGGAGCAGCCGCTCTGGGAGATATCGGGGAGCTTTTTCCCGACACCGATCCGGCCAACATGGATCTCGACTCGCGGATCTTCCTCGAGGCCGCCCTCGCCCGAGTCAGGGAATTGGGGTGGGAACCAGTCAATCTCGACTGCACGCTGTTTGCCCAGCGTCCCAAGCTCTCGAGTTACAAGCCGACCATCGCCCAGCATCTCGCCCAACTGCTGGACTTGCCGGCCGACTGCGTCAACATCAAGGCGAAAACCGGTGAGAAGGTGGGGCCCATTGGCCGCGAAGAGGCGATGTCGGCCGACGCCATTGTTCTGCTCCGCCGCACCTGTGTCGCGCGGGATTGACCCCCCGACCGCTGCTGTGAAGAGAAGCGGTAACGCCGAGCCGACCGCTCAGGATTCGTTCACGACGCCGGGCGGGATTCGGCCGGAAACCTTTTGACGCGACTATTCACCCAGACGTTGCCGCGCGGCCTGGGCCTGCGCCACGGCCTCTTCGACAGTATCGGCCAGAGCTGTGAGGTGTCCCATTTTCCGTCCCGGGCGAGCCTCGGCCTTGCCGTACAGGTGCAGCTTGACCCGCGGGTCGCGGCAGGCGGCGACCCAGTTGGGGAATCGGGGGAACCAAAGGTCTCCCAGCAGATTGGCCATCGCGGCCGGCCGGACCTGCTCCACCGATCCCAGAGGGAGACCACAGATCGACCGCACCTGCTGCTCGAACTGGCAACTCAGGCAGGCGTCAATGGTGAGATGTCCCGAATTGTGCGGTCGGGGGGCCAATTCGTTGATCAACAACCGGCCGTCTCGTCCCACGAAGTACTCGACGCACAGAACGCCGACCACGTCGAGCGCCTCCAAAACCCGGCGCGCGAGCGTTTCACCTTCCTGCTGGACGGCCGCGGGGACGCGGGCCGGACAGACCGACAGATCGAGAATGTGGTGGCTGTGGCTGTTTTCGATCATCGGAAACGAAACACATTCCCCCCCCCGCCCCCTCACCGCCACGACCGAAGCCTCGGCAGCGAAATCGACAAAGGCTTCGAGAACCGCTTCGTTGGTGGCCAGCTTTCCCCAGGCCTCCGCGGCTTCGTCGACCCGGTTGATTCGCACCTGTCCCTTGCCGTCGTATCCCCACCCGGCGGTCTTCAGGATGGCCGGCGCACCGAACTCGGCCAACGCCGCCTGCAACCCGGCCCGAGAGGTGACCCGACGGAAGGGGGTCACCGGGAACCCCGATTCCGACAAAAATGTTTTCTCGCGCAGACGATGCTGGGTGATGTGCAGCACCTGCCCACTCGGCCGGACAGGAACCAGCGCCCCAGCCGC
>JBKDUK010000395.1:0-20719 GCA_046339535.1 Planctomycetaceae bacterium
CCCCCGGACCAAGCAGAAGGTGCTGGTCGGTGAGGCGTTCTACCTCCTGGGCAAGGATGGCAAGACCCCGGTCAAGTCGTGGACGGCCGACCCTGTCCCGGAAGTGATGGAAGTGCCCCACTGGTAATCGGGCTGATCCTCACCAGCCCGGTTCGTGGTTGACAAATGCCGGTACGCCGACGAGCATCCCGGCATGTCAGCCTCCCTCGAACTCGTTCTGAGCAGCCGCAACCGAAAGAAATCCCGGGAAATCGCCGAGCTGCTGGCGCCCTGGAAAATCGCCGTCGAATCGATTGCCGACTTCCCCGTAGTCGGCGAAATCGATGAGGACGGCGATACGTTTTTGGCGAACGCCAGCAAGAAGGCTTCCCTCCCCGCCCGCCAGTTGGGCCGCTGGGTGATTGGAGAGGACAGTGGTCTGATTGTCGATGCCTTGGGAGGCGCTCCCGGAGTCTGGTCGGCCCGTTACAGCGGATCCCAGGCCACGGACGAGTCGAACAACGCCAAGCTACTGGCCGAGCTGCGCGACATTCCTCCCGACCAACGGACCGCCGCCTACAACTGCACCGTGGTGCTGGCTGATCCCGACGGAAACATCCGGGCGTCGGCCACGGGCCATTGCCGGGGAATGATCGTCGACCAGGCACGCGGGACCAATGGATTTGGCTACGACCCGTATTTTCTCGTCCGGGAATACGGGCGGACCTTCGGCGAATTATCGACCCTGGTCAAACACCAGATCAGCCATCGCGCCCGGGCCTTCACCCAGTTCATTCCCCAACTGGTCAGGCTGCGGGATCAGTCGGCCGACGGCTCCCACGGTTCATGACCAAGGGCCCATCACCCCAGCCGGGATGTGCCCTTCCCGGCACCGCTTTCCACTCAGTCCCCCGTCAACCGGTACCTTGCCAGGGCTGAGGCGAAGTTGGGGACGTACACCCGGGCGGGATCTTTTGCCCGGGAATGCCGGGAGTCCGCTGTAAGGCTTCTGATCGGGGATGGAGCCCGGCTCACAGAGCCTGGACACCGCTGGAGTGATGGTTTCAGGACCAGAGGCCGGCGAGGGGAATAAGTCACCCATCGCCCGGGATCGTGCGACGGCAAGGTTTGCGAAGGGGATCAAACTGTTTGGGTCAGCCGATCGCCGTTGTTGTAGTGGAATGGGGCTCCTGGCAAGGCCCTCCATCGAGCCGGTCGGCCAGCGCCTCGACCAGCAGTTGCAGTTTCGGAAGCACTTCGTCGGGTGTTGCACAGTCGATGTCATCGACCTGCCAGTACTCGATTCGATTGGCCCACAGGGGATGAAACGATTCCATCAGGGGACGGTGCTCGACTTCCTTGAGGGCAATCACCAACTGGGCGCGGTGCAGGTCTTCTTCCACCAACTCCCGGGGAAACCGGTGCGCTGTGGGAACCGGAATCGAAAGCCGTTCGAGCCACCGCAGGGTATTGCGGGAAATCGGACCCGGATTGCCTGGTTCCAGCCACAGTCCGCGAGAGTCAGCCCGCCAATCCAGGCCTCGCCGCTGCGCCTGCCAGTTGAATGAGAGCTCCGCGAACCGGCTGCGGAAATAATTGCCCGTGCAGAGAAACAGAATGTCTCGCATGGTTCGAATCCCTGTCAGTTCCTCGGTGACGCCACCGTTCCTCGTGAATTGTCTCCCGGGACACCCACCCGGCACGTCGTCTCACATGCATTCCGCTTTGTCACACCCCTGTCAGCAGCCCATTGAAGTTGTCCGACGATCCCACCGCGGATAGGCATGGGGTGACAACTCCGGTATGCCGGACCCGGACTCCCTCTGTTGATCGAGCGAATCCCCACTCTTCCATCTGTGATTAATTGAGTTGTTGGTGTCGAGGAGCCAGCCACCTCACTCGGAATCCGACAACGGGAGTGACTGCTGTTTGCGGCGTGTTCCCTTCGGGGACTTCCTGCCTGTGGACTGCTGCCGGTTCTTCGAGTCGAGGGTCCGTCCGTCCGTCGTCTTCGGTGCACTGACCAAAGGTTCCGGGGCCCCATCGAGGCGGTCTCCGTCCCGGGCTGTCGCCAGCCGGGCCCGCCCCCGCTCGATGTATTCCGGACTGATGTCGAAACCCAACCAGCGCCGCCCCAGTTTCTTCGCGACCGTCAGCGTGGTCGCACTCCCCGAAAAGGGGTCCAGAACCAAGTCGCCAGGATTGGAACAGGCCCGCACAATTCGCCCCAGCAACTGCTCGGGCATCTGGCAGCCGTGAAACCCCTCGCGTTCCTTGAAGGTGCCCGCCACCCGGGGGAAATACCAGGTGTCTTCGGTGGCCTGGAAGCCTTCGGGAAGATCCTGTGGCCGCAGGATCCAGGTGTCGTCAGGAAGCCGCCCCACGGGATTCGCACGCCGATCGCCATACACCAACTGTCGCGCCGACGGAACCCGGATCGCTTCGGTGTTGAAGCAGAATCTCTGGGGATCCTTCACGAAATGAAACAGGTGCGCGTGAGACCGGCTGAACTTGGATTTGCAGTTCACTCCGAAGGTGTAGTACCAAATCACCCAACTGCGGCAATGGAATCCGAGGGATTGCGACAGCAGCTTCAACTCGGCTGCGTATTCATCGCCAATAGCCAGCCAGAAGCTCCCTTCCGGTTTGAGGACACGGTGGATTCCGGCGATCCACTCCCGGCACCATTCCAGATACTGGTCGGCCTTCTGCCGATCGTTGTAGACGTCGTATTTGTAACCGATGTTGAAGGGAGGGTCGGCGAAAGCCAGATCCACCCGCCCTTCTTCCAACTGGCGCATCCCCTCGATGCAGTCAATCGAATGAATGGCGCAATCAGAGAGCATCTCTTGGCCTTCGGGACGGGCGGGAGGAAGCGGGCAGTCAACACTGACCTGATTGGAAAAATAACGTCTGCCGACCCAAACGAGAATGGAACGGGAAACAATCTTGCCGACAATTCCGGCCCTCCGTCGTCACGGTCTCCCCAGGTGCCGCAGGTCTCCGGCCCGCAGTGTGATGCCCTGGGTATCGAAGTACTCGCACAACGGAATGCCGTGCTTCCGGCTGACCCCCCACGCCTCCCGCAACTGAGAGACTGTGGCGGGGCCCTGGCTGAGTTGGGTCGTACACAGTTCCCGGGCTTGTTCCAGAGCCGCGGGGGTGTAATAAAAACCCCCCCCCAGCGCCACCAGCCGGTGATCTTCGATGCAGACCGTCAGGATGGCCTGCAAGGCTTCCGGCCGGACGCCCAGTTCGGTGAGCAGTTCTTTCTCGGTCGGAGGGGCCAGGCCCCCGGCTTCGATCCGCTGGAGGACATTGTTCAAGAGGGACTGTTGGGCCTTGCTGAGTTGGACCTGCAGGTCGGCCGGACCAAAGTTCTCTCCCACCGGCACGATCAGTCCCGACGCCAGCAACTGCTTCCATCCCGACTCCAGAGCAGCAGGTGGGGCGAGATTCTGACAGGCGTTGAACAGGGTTTGTCGCGGCAGCGAGCGGCGGGGTTGTTCGGCCATCACCAAGGCCCGAATGCGCTGCAGCATCACGGTCGACAGCGTCGCGAGGAAGTCGCGATGCAGCCAGCCCGCATTGCCTGGCAGGGGAAGCAGTTCGCCAGACATCCTCAATTGATCGAAGAGCGCCGGGAACTCCGATGGATCGATCCCGACATTCCAGGCGGCGGCCCGCGGATCTGGCTCGATGATTCCCCGCTGTGCGTACCACGCCGAGAGTCGCGCTCGCGGCTGTGGTTGGCGCCGCCAGCGCCCCTGTTCCTCACTGTCGGCCAGTCGCACCGCCGGCGTCACTCCCGGGTCCAGAACAATCCCGCCGGCAATTGTCTGCTCGGGGGACAACCGGCGCAGGATGAATCGTTGCCCCCACTCGGCGACAACGGGACGTTGCAGACGGAGTTCGGCGAAACCAGTCTGGCCTGGTTCCAGGGGAGGGCCCACACGCGCGACACGGGCTGGAACTTCGGAGGTTCCCAGGTGGAGTCGGGCCGAGAGTCGGTCGAGAACCGGCTCCGCCGCCGAATCGAGCACGGTCAGTTCCACCAACAGACGGGTCGCAGGCTGCAGGAATCCCGGCGTGGCAAGTTCGCTCCCACGCGCGATCCCCAGATCGCGGACCCCCGCCAGGTTGATTGCGCAGCGTCGTCCCGGTCCGCTCATCTCCCGGGACGCACCATGCTCCTGAACCCCCCGTACCCGGACCGGAACCCGATCGGGAAACAGCTCCAGTGTGTCTCCCGGCTGAACCACCCCCGAGAGGACCGATCCGGTCACCACGGTGCCATGCCCCGGCACCGAGAAGACCCGATCAATCGGCAGGCGAAACAACTCCCCGGCCGGGCGGGGCGGCAGTGCCTGGACGGCGGTGACGAGTGCCTGGCGCAGTGCATCCAAACCACTTCCGGTTTTGGACGAGACCGGAATGACAGGGGCGTTTCCCAGGTGAGAGTCGGCCAGCAGCCGCTGCACATCCTCCTGGGCGAGCGCGACAAGATCGGGTTCGACCAGATCCACCTTCGTGAGGGCGACCACTCCGACCGTGACTCCCAGCAGACGGAGGATGTCGAGATGCTCACGGGTTTGCGGCATGACTCCATCGTCCGCAGCGACCAGCAGCAGGGCGAGATCCATTCCGGTCGCACCAGCTGTCATCTGGCGGATGAATCTTTCATGACCGGGAACATCCACGACATGAAACTGAACATTCCCGGATTCGAATTGGGCGAATCCCAATTCGATCGAGATCCCCCGCGCCCGCTCTTCGGGAAGTCGGTCGGTAGCGACGCCCGTCAGGGCCCGGACCAGACTGGTTTTGCCATGGTCGATATGTCCGGCGGTTCCCAGAACGACGTGGCGGAAGGTCATGGCCGGGGCCAATGCTCGGCCCGAAGTTGTCTGAGCGAATCGAGGGCGGGTTTCGCCCGGCCGTCAGATGCCAGCAACCCCGCGTGCGGATACCGATGCGGTTGTGAGTCGGAGAGATGATTCCAAAACACGGCCACCACCCCCGGTTTGGCAAGCAGCAGTGAAACGTGCTCTTCGAGCCATTTGGCCTGCGTCAGTTCCGAGACCGGTTCCCGCCACGAGCGGGGCTCAACTTCGCTGGGGAGAGTGAGCTGGAGGTCGTTCCCCAATGTCGAAGGGAAAGCAAGGGTCACCTGCAGGGGAATGCCCAATCCGCTCCACGTGTCAATGAGGCGGGAAAACTCGAGCAGGTCGCGCGAGGGACTTCCCGTGGGATGATATCCGACCGCGATTTCCAGATTGATGGCCGCAAGCGAGATCCCCGCGCGCAACAGGGCGTCTGCGAACTGCAGCGGAGACAGTCGGTGACGACCTTCGACCTGGTAGTCGCCCCAGGGTTGGTCGATGCGCAGCAGGAACTGACCGTCTTCATCCACGCGACGGGCCGCCTCCAGGATCTTCGCCACGAGGGTCAGCCGGGCATCTTCCGGCAACTCCAGGGCTCCGCCCGTATTCGCCCGGGCGGCCAGTTCCCAGATGCGGATCTTTCCGAGGTAGCGTGTGAGGGCGGTCTCCACAAAGTCGCAGACGAAGCTCTGCAGGTTCCACAGGTCGTGCGACCAGTTCGACAACCACGCCGGCAGTCCTCCCGGTCCCAGGTCGAGCAGTGGACCACCCCGGATCAGCAGCCGCTGGCGCAGGGCCCACTCCACCTGATGATCGCTCACATCCCAGTGGTACTCTCCCTCCTGGGGCTCGATCATCCGCCACTGCACGGGAATACCCGCCCCACTGAACATCCCCGCGAAGACCTGCTCCTGCTCATCCGGCAGAAGGGTGTCCCCCAGGCTGCACCCCAGCACGGTGGGCAACTGGGGATACTGCGCATGCCGCACCCCCAGCCTCTGCCGGACATAGGCCCGGGTCAACAGGTCCGCTCCCTGAAAGGCCTGTTCCAGCGCCTGTTGGGCCAGCGCGCCCGCGGCGGCCAAATCGGATTGACGGGCCACCGCCTGGGCCAGCAGGCGTTGTGCGCTGCGCTGCAGCGGAGCCACCTCGGCGGGAATCTGCATCCCCGACCATTGCCAGAACGCCAGTTGATTCCGCAACTGCACGATCTTGCCCCGCGCCAGTTCAACCGCGAGGACGTAGGGCTCCTCGCGCTCGGGCAGCGACGCCGTACTCACCATGGGGCGCCCAAATCCGGCGACCGGCCAGGCCACCTGGAATCGGCCACTGTCCGAGATGGCGCGGCGGCAGGTGACGATGGAATCACAACGTTCCACCCGGGTTGGCCAGATGCTCTGATCAAACCCGCTCAGAAAACCGCGCTGCAATTCGGGCCAGTCCGACAACAGCTCCGGACGATCCACGAGAAAGCGCATCACGCCCATCGAAAATAGTCCCCGGGCCGTGGAAGAATTCTCGCAACACCCCTGGGGTGAGTCGACGGGGAAGAGGGCATGGAACGCAAGCCAGAAACGAAAGGGTCGGAACCGCTCCTTCCCTGGCTTGATAACGAAGCGGAGCGTCCTTCTCCCAATAGATTTTAGACCAGCCCAATTTTCAGTTGCAAGCTGCGCCAGCGTATTGGCTGACCACGTCAGCGTGCAGCCCGGTTGTGCCGGGGCAATCTGCCGATTTGTGCCCGGTCTCGCGAACACGCACCAACCCCAGCCCGCGCTGGGTCACGCGGGTTGGGGTTGGCTGGAGAGCCGAATGCAGTGGATCGGGGGCAGGTCGAACTACTGCCGCGATTCGCGGGGCAGCAGCGTCAATTGCGATTCGAACTCGGCCGGACTTTCGGAATACTGCGGTCGTCGGCGGGGGACTGGGGGCGAAGCCGCTTCCGGGGAACGACGCGGGGCGGACTCGGCTTCGCGATCGGACGCTCCCCCCTGGCGGACACGAGCCCGGCCAACCGGGATGGCACTGGGGAATTCCTCGGCTCCGAGGGGGTCATCTTCTTCCTGGGCGCGGTCCCGGCGGGAAGGATTCTCGTCCATGTCGGCGAGGGGGCGAGACTGTGGTTTGGCTCGCGGCGAAGAAGCCGCCAGCTCCCGGTCTTTGCGGGGGGAGGAGGCTGGGCGGGTGTTCGCCGCGGGCGCTTCCTTCCGCGAGCGGGACAACTTCAGATAGGGGTCATTCTCCTCGAGATCGGCGGAATCCTCCTCGCCCAGCGACGGTCCCTGGGCACGCCGCCGGGGAGCCGGTGCCGCCACGGCAGCGCGACCAGCCACGTCCCGGGCCGCGTCACGTCCCCCCGATTTCGCACGGACCGGAGTTTCGACCAGATCCTCCGCGTCTTCATTCTGGCCACGAATGACCATCTCCTCCGCTCCACCCGCAGCGCCGGGTCGTCCCAGCGTGCCATCGGCAATCAGCAGTCCCGGCTCGCGGTCGATTTCACGGCTGCCCGCCAGCACCCACTTCTGCCAATACTGCTCCAGGCCTTCCACATTCTGGTGCAGGTAGTGCCGCGCGATGGCCTGATCCCAATTCGTACGGTGGGCATCTTCGAGGAAGGCCAGGTAACGCTGCTTGCCCCCCTCCTGCACCAGGAGCTGGGCCAGCGAATAGCCCTGGGCATACAACACCCGCAGGGCCCCCTGATCACTGGGATACTCTTTCATCGCCAGCAGTTGCCGCAGGGGAATCCGCCGACGGGTGTTGATCGTCTCGTTCACCGTCAGCGTCTGGATCCGCCGTTCCGACTCGATCTCCACCAGTGTCGCGGCCCCCTCGTCGGCCCAGCGGGGCAACGGCCGGCGGAAATGGCACGCGAAGATGGTGTGGCTGACCTCGTGGGGAATGACCGAGTCGAGAATGCGTTCCAGCGTCCCCAGCACCTCCATGTTCCAGTCACACACCTCGGAGGGCCGATTGGGGACGGGATGGAAATTGAAGGTGGTGGCTCCCCCCGCGCCGATCTGTCCGACCCGCACCCGAATCGGACAGCGGGCCGACCAGCGCGGCAATTCTTTCCCCAGCCATTCCAGGGCAATCTGCTTCCGGAATCGCTCGGCGGCCTCGCCGACCTTGCGGGCCACTTCGGGAGTGGGGGCGGACACCACAAAGTTGGTGGTCTTGAACTCGGCGGCGGGGGCGACTGCCAAGCCGATGCCCAGCCACACCGACAGAGTCCCCACCCAGCAGCTCGTGCGCGACAGCATGACCCGGACTCATCCCTGAAGAGGCAACTGCAACTGCCGCCACATCCTGGGCGACAACCCCCCCCCAGAGCAAAACCCGGGCCAGCGCTGGTCGAGAGTCGAAGATGGCTCGGAGGAATGGTCGTAAAACGATTGAAAATAGAGATTTGCGAGCTGCGAACTGGTCTGGAGTGGACCCGCCGGAGAGGCCGGGCGGACCGTGTGTTGTAAATGTTACAACCCCCGCCGGAGACCCCGGGACCGTTATTGCATCAGCGAAGGTTAATGGGATCGACGTCGACCGCCAATTCGACCTCGGTCGGGAGCGTGCAAGGAGCCCCATGGGTCCGCCAGAGGGTCTGCAAGGTCTCCAGTTGGGGAGCGGCCAGTTGCAGGTGGTAGCGGAAGAGGTTCTTCAGGCGGGTCACCGGCGCGGGGGCCGGGCCCAGGATACGGGCGGAGAGGCCCCCGCTGTCGATCGCGGCACGCAGGGTGTTGCCAAGGGTTTGGGCGGCCTGGTTCACCACCGCCTCGTCGGGACCCCGCAGGATCACGCGAATCAGACTTTCAAAGGGAGGATAGCCCATCTGCCGCCGCAGCCTGAGTTCCCGCTGCACGAAGCCCAGGTAATCGTGTTTGGCGGCGAACTGGATCGGGGGTTCCTGCGGGCACGCCGTCTGAACCAGCACCCGGCCTCCCTGCTGACCCCGTCCCGTCCGCCCGGCCACCTGTGCGATCAGCTGAAACGTCCGTTCACCCGACCGCAGATCGGGTTGGTGCAGCACCGTGTCGGCATCGATCACTCCCACGAGGGTCACATTGGGAAAGTCGAGCCCCTTGGAAATCATCTGGGTCCCCAGCAGGATGCGCGTCTGACCAGTGCGAAAGCTCTCGAGGGCGATGTCATGACTCCCCGGTTTCCGCATCGAGTCGCTGTCCATGCGCACGCACGACACGCCAGGAAACTTCGCTTGCACCTCGCTCTCCAGCCGCTGCGTGCCGGTCCCCAGATAACGCACCCCCGGTTTGCCGCACGCCGGGCAGTGCCGGGGAGGTTCGGTGGTGTATTCGCAGGAGTGGCAGCGCGCTTCGTTCTGCTCGCGGTGCCAGGTCAGCGAGACATCGCAGTGGGGACATTTCACGGGGGCCCCGCACGCCTGGCACCACAGCACCGGGCAATAGCCCCGCAGGTTCAGGAACAGGATCACCTGTCCCCCCGCAGACAAAGCCTGCTGCATCGCCGAGCGCAGGGCCCGTCCAATCGCCGCCCCTCCCTTGAACTGCGGATCTTCGCGGGTATCCACCAGATGCACCGGGGGAAGCCGCAACCCCGCCGCCCGCCGTTGCAGAGACAGCAGCGTGAAGTCTCCCTGCTGGGCCCGCTGCCACGACTCGAGCGTGGGGGTGGCCGAGCCGAGGATCAACGGAACCCGCTCACTGCGGGCCCGCTCCAGCGCGACCTCGCGGGCGTGATACCGGGGTACCGAGTCTTGCTTGAAGGAGTGTTCGTGCTCTTCATCGATCACGATCAGTCCCAGGTGCGGCGTCGGAGCGAACACCGCGCTGCGGGCCCCCACCACCACCTGCACCTGTCCCGAGGCAATCTGTTGCCAGTGCCGGTGGCGTTCGGCATCGGTTTGATGGCTGTGCAGCACCGCCACCGAGTCAAACCGGCTGCGAAACCGCCGGATGGTCTGCGGCGTCAGGCTGATTTCCGGGACCAGGACAATCGCCTGCCGCCCGTACTCCACCACCTCGCGAATGGCCCGGATGTAGACCTCGGTCTTGCCCGAGCCAGTCACGCCATGCAGCAGAAAGGGGCGAAACTCTCCCCCGCGCAGGGTCTGCAGGATCTCGTGGAGGACCCGCTGTTGATCGACATTCAGTTGCAGATCGGGCTGGCGATCGAGTGGTTCCTCCACCTCGGCGCCCCCCTGGTCAATCCGCTCATAACTGCTTTTCAGCACCCCCCGCTGCCGCAGTGCGTTGATCGGACCTGTCCCGCAGTGTGCCAACCGGGCCAGTTGCTCAATGCCCATCGGCCGTCCTTCGCGCTGCAGTACCGCCAGGGCGGCGGCCTGCTTGGCGGGCAGTTCGACCGGCTCCGCCCCTGGCCAGCGGGCGGGGTCGATGCTTACCAGCAGCGTGCGGCGCGTTCCCGCCTGGTTTTTCACCCCCGCGGGGACCACCGCCTCGAGAACCTGACCCCAGCCGCACAGGTACCGCGCGGCAATCCAGCGGGTCAGCTCAAGCATCCGCGGAGACAGGATCGGGGCCTGATCGATCAGTTCGAGCACGCTCTTCAGGCGGCTCGCCCCTCCCGTCGGCCGGCCCACCCCCACACAGTAACCGACAATCGCCTGATCCCCCCGACCAAACGGAACCCGCACCCGCATCCCCGGCTTCACAAACGGCTGCAGCCCCTCGGGAATGAGGTAGTCGAACGGAGTCTCCAGCGGGCGGTTGAAGACCAGTTGGGCACAGACCTGGTCGGCGCGATCGACCACCTCCCACGGAGTGGGTTCGGGTTCGGGCTCGAACAGGCGGCGTTGTTTCATAGGGCCGAGATCGACTGGCGGGAAAGGAACCAACCCGCGGCCCGGCGGGGCGGCGGAACAACAGCTTGTCCAGTATCGCCGAATTGCGGACCCACGGAAACCGGTCCGAACGATCCGCCGCATCGGAATGTTCCGGCGTTTGTGCGGTCCGATTTTGACGATTTCTCCCGGGTTGCTGCGGAAGCGGTTGGCGGGTGCGGCACACGACTGGTACAACGAAGTGATTGACCGTTCGTCTTGTTGCGCACTTCCATGTCTGCTTCCGATACTGCCTTTCAACGCTGTCTCAACCTGGCCTGCCGTTCGACCTACTCGGTGGCCGAGGTTCTCACCCGCTGCCCCCAATGCGGCGATCTGCTGGATGTCGATTACGATTGGGCCCGCGTCAAAGTCCCCCGCTCGCTGCGGGAATTTGAGGCCCGCTGGAGCCAGCGGCTCGATCCTCTTGCGTACAGCGGTGTCTGGCGGTTCCGCGAATTGCTCCCCTTCGCTCCCGACAACCAGATTGTCACGATTGGTGAAGGGCAGACCCAGTTGCGTGCCTCGAACCATGTCGCCCGCTATTGCGACCTGCCGGAAGGAACGGTGTTGCTGCAGTACGAGGGGCTGAATCCCTCGGGCAGTTTCAAAGACAACGGGATGACGGCCGCGGCCACCCACGCCCGCATGACCGGTGCCCGCCAGGCGGCCTGCGCCTCCACCGGCAACACCAGTGCGTCGCTGGCCATCTACGGCGGAACCACGGGGCTGTTCGGCGTCGTCGTGTTCGTCGGGTCGGGCAAGATCTCGTATGGCAAGTTGTCGCAGGCGCTCGATTACGGCGCCCTGACCATCCAGATCCGCGGTGACTTCGACGACGCCATGCGGCAGGTCCAGGCGGTCTGTCAACAGGCCCGCATCTACCTCTGCAACAGTCTCAATCCGTTCCGGCTCGAAGGGCAGAAGACCATCATCTTCCGCATCCTCGAGTCGCTCGGGTGGGAAGTGCCCGATTGGATTGTCGTGCCGGGGGGCAACCTTGGAAATTCCAGCTCCTTCGGGAAAGCGCTGGCCGAATTGAAGCAGTTGGGGCTGATCGACCGGCTGCCGCGGCTGGCGGTCATCAACGCCGCCGGGGCCGATACCCTGTACGAACTGCACGAACGCCGGGGCTTGCGGTGGAACGGGGGTCAGGTCGACCAGGGGGTGATCGACGGCTACTACGCCGAACTCGACCAGACCGGCCGCCGCGCCGACACCCTGGCCACCGCCATCCAGATCAGCCGGCCGGTCAATCTGAAGAAAGCGCTGCGGGCCCTCGAGCTTTGTGATGGGGTGGTGCGGCGGGTCAGCGATCAGGAGATTCTCGACGCCAAGGCGCAGATTGGCGCGGGGGGTTTTGGCTGCGAACCGGCCAGCGCCGCCAGTGTGGCGGGGGCCCGCCTGCTGCGGCGCGAAGGGGTCATCGCTCCGGGTGAGCGGGTGGTCTGCATCCTCACGGCCCATCAGTTGAAGGACCCCACCGCCACGGTCGCCTACCACACCGCTGACGCCGCCTCGCGGGATGAACTGCTGAAGCATGGTGTCGAACGCACCCCTTTCGCCAATCGGCCCGTCGCGGTTCCCAATGAGCTGGACCAGATCCTGCGGGCGATCGAGGCGGCGAACCCCACCCCGGCCTGAAAGACCCTCGAAATCGTCCGCGGATTGGAGCGGGCGATCGGGCATCACGCGGACCGGCAATCACACTGACCGGGCACCACTCGGACCAGACAAGCAAACAGGACACAGACCCAGCCAGGCGGGATCTGTGTCCTGTCTTATTTTGTCTGCCTGATCGCCGCTGGATGAAACCGGGGCGTGTCTCAGCGGGGGACGACCGTTTCCCTGTCCCTCTGGCTGGAATTGGGCCCGACGGCGTTGGCCCCGAAAAGACCCCAGCTCACCACCCGACGCAGGTCCAGAGCCCGCAATCCGTGTCCGCGGCAGCCTGACCCGGGCTCGACCAGAGTTCTCCCGGTCGCTTATTGCCCGGCGACTGCCATGCCGTCGCTGTTGGACGCGACCTTCTGCTGTTCCGCCGCCAGGAACCGGCTGCGGTACCAGATTCGCTCCCAGAACGAGGGGCGACGCAGGTGAGGATCGTCAGCAGTCACCACGTGCCGCTTGCCACCCGGCGTGCGCAGGCAGATCTGGCCCCCTGGCGTCACCGATTCGATGACCCAGTACTTGTCGACCGTGTAACAGTACTCATCTCCCTTGGCCGAGGGCTCGACATTCCGCGCCCGCTCGCCCGGGTGCTGGCTGTACTTGGTCTTGCAGTAGACGATCCAGTCGCCAGGATGAACTTGAACCTGCACTCTGGGCACCTCCCGGGGAAAAGCTCACAACACACTCCGTATTTTTCGCAAAAGCGGGAGTCTGAGTCCACAGAGATTTCCCAATTTTTCCAGAGAGGGACTGTGGCCAGGTCAGGCTTTCGAATTGACTCGTCAGTCGCCGCGACCTGTCAGATGCCGCTCCCGCCGTTCAGCCGGAATTCGTTGGCTCAATTCCAGCCGATTCCCCCTCCAGAATGTGTAGCCAATTGTCTCCCGGTACTGATCGTAACCGGGACCCGGACCGGCCACATAACTGATCACGCCCACCCGGTTACGGGCCAGCGCCGCCTCGGCTGTCGCGGGAAACTCCAACTGCCCGTCCTGGATGTTGGCTTCGTGAGAGTAGCTTCCCAGCCGGCGGGTTCCGGTGAACGGCGCCGTTCTCTTCACCGCATCGGTCTCCCCCAGCTTCCAGTACTTCATCCAATCCTTGGCCTCCTTGATGGCGGCGGGCTGACCGGCCGCTCCCACCCACTGCTTCACGTCGTACAAGTTCACCGAGCCCTGCCACGACCGACCCGCCCGCGGATCTTTGCCGGCCTTCAGCAGGTTCTGTGAGAGCCAATCGGCCCGGAAGGCACTGGTCGCCGTATCAACCGAGATTTCGCCGGCATAGTCGGGGCACGCCAGGACCTCTTTCACGTGGAACACCGCGTGCCGCGAACGCAGTGCAAACCGCTGGGAGGGCTCGCTTCCCCGCAGGGTCAGGCCGGCATCACTGAAGGCCAGCGAGTTGTCGAAGACCAGTTCCTGCTCTCCCGTACCCGTGAGATCCACGGCGGTGCGGCCCCCCATCAACTGGCTGTTCCGAACCACCAGTTGCCCCGGGGCGCGCCATGCGATGGGAGTGCCCCGGTTGCCCGATTCCGACACGGCACAGTTCAGCAGCCGCAATTCGCCCCCCTCCACGGTGATCACCGACCACGGAACCAGCGGAGGATCCTTGGGCGCATCCATCTGCAGACGCAGCCCTTCGAGCGTCAGCCGGCCCCCCTTCAGGGCCAGCATGTCGCGTCCTTCGGGATCGGTCGCCGGGTTGTAGCGGGCACTCTTGCGGTTGCGGGCCACTTCGAACTTGAAGGTGGGTACGAACCCATACCCCGCGACAATCGTCAGGTCGTGCGGCACCTCGAGGTGCCCCAGCCGCCACGGTCCGTTGCCATTGATGCGAATGGTCTCGCCCGGCTGCGAGGCCTCAACGGCATCGGCCAGCTTGAGAAATCGGGCCGCCGGCTGCCGCCCCAGAATCTCGAATTTCTCGTCGTGCTCCTCCTCCAGCAGCCGCGAAATGTCGCTTCCCAGGTTGGCCCGCCGCAGGAAGAGCAGGGCGAAACAAGTGTCCGAGAGACCGGCCGGGTCGGTGTCGGGCCAGGCCGTGGGCCAGCTTCCATCCTCCTTCTGATCCTTCAGCAGTGCGTTGGCCCCCACGGGAAACCACGTCGAGTCCCCAATCTTCTCCAGGCCCAACAGCACCCCCACCCGCTCGACCGACCACAGGAAATAGCGTCCCGCCCCCGGACCAATCCCCCCGGCAAACTCCCCCGTGCGCGTCAGGCCGCGGGCAAACGTCGCGTCGTCCAGCAGCGTCTGGCGCCCCGAACTGGTGCCGCTGCCGGCCGACTCTTTCTTGCCCCCGTCTTTTTGCGTCTCCTTCAACCGCCACGCCCGGGCGACAGCCAGACAGAACAACCCCGCACCCGTCATGGGGGGGCTCGAGACCTGCTTTTCCAGCTTCGGGTCTTTGGCGTAATTCCACCCGCCATCATCGGTCTGGTTTGTTTCAAACCGTTCCTGCACCCGCTTGAGGGTCTTTTCGATGTCGATCCCGGTCCGGGAGGCGACCCACAACCCCAACACGGCGAACTGCGTGCAGCAGTTGACGCCAAACCCCGACTTCGGCTTGGGACCGGCGTCTTTCATCACCTTTTCCACATCCAGCTCGGCTCCCGGGCAGGTGTAGTGCCAGCCTCCCGATTCGAGCTGGCCCGCCATCAGCCGGGCCGCCATGGTGCGGATCAGCGGCCGGTCGCGGCGGTCCCCCATCCGCTGCAGCATCACAATGATCAGGGCCAGGTCATACGTGTTCTTCTGATCCTTCGCTTTTTTCTTCACAAACTCATAGCCGTCCTGCACGACGGGGTCGGTCAGATCGACGCCGTTCTCGATCAGGGCGATGGTGCACAGGGCGGTAATGCCCACCTCGTGACCCGAGAAATCCCAGCTGCCATCCTTCTTCTGCTTCGATTTGAGATGCTTCACCCCCCGCGCCCGGGCCGCCGTAATGATCTCTTCACTGGGGGGCGCAACCTGCGCCAGGCCCGGGGAGGCCGTCGCCAGAACGGCAGCCAACACCATGAGGGGGCACAATCGCCAGATCATCGCGCTCATCGGGACAGCTCCACTCGAAACGTCGACCATCGAAACAACCCGCGGTGCACGGTGTGTGCACGCCCCGACCAAACCAGTAAAATCGGCGGGGCATGGTCGGTCGCCGTGGGCGACTGCATTCTCATCTGTCCCGGAACCCCAATCAAGATGGCGGAACCGCTGGCCTACCTCAACGGGCGACTGTCCCCCTGGTCGCAGACCGCACTCCCCCTCAGCGATCTGGGACTGGTGATGGGGGCCAGCGTGACGGAGATGGCCCGCACGTTCGGGCACACCTGCTTTCGCCTGGGAGACCACATCGACCGATTGTATCGGTCGTTGCGCCATGTGGGGTTTCCGGTGGAGCTCACGCCGGCTGCGTTCCACGACGCCGTGCTCGACCTGCTGCGCCATAATGCGCCGCTGGTCCCCGCACACCACGATCTGGGCATCAGCATGAACGTCACCGCCGGCACCGCCCTCATCTACACCGGCGCGAAAGGCAAAGCCACCACCCGGCGTCCCACGGTCTGCATCCACACGTTTCCCCTTCCTTTCGAACTGTGGGCCGCGAAGTACTCCGCCGGTCAGCATGTGGTCACCCCCAGCATCCGGCACCTTCCCCCCGAGTGCCTCGATCCCAAGCTCAAATCCCGCAGCCGCATGCATTGGTACCTCGCCGACGAACAGGCCCGCCTGGTCGACCCCCAGGCCATCGCCCTGCTGCTCGACCGCAACGACAACATCACCGAGACCAGCACCGCCAATTTCTTTCTTGTCACCCAAGGGGGACGGGTGATCACTGCTCCGCCGCACAATACGCTGCAGGGGATCAGCCAGCTGGCGGTGTTCGAGCTCTGTGCGGACCTGCAAATTCCCTGTGAACAGCGCGATTTCCAGACATATGACGTGGTGAACGCCGACGAGGCCTTTACATCTTCGACCCCGTATTGCATTCTGCCGGTCACGAAGATCAACGGCAAACCCATTGGCACGGGGCGGCCCGGCCCGGTGTTTGCCCGACTGCTCAGCGCCTGGAGCCAACAGGTGGGACTCGACATCGCCCGGCAGATGACCCAGGGGGCGACGGAACGTCTGGCCGAACTGGAAGCAACCGCATGAAACGTTTTCTGACCGAACACACCGAGTTCTTCCGCCAGGTGCGCGACACCTTCCACACCACCGGTGCCGTCGCCCCCAGCAGTTCGTTCGTCGCCCGGGCGCTCACCCGGCCCATGGAACGGCACAACGGTCCAAAGCGCATTCTCGAAGTCGGCCCGGGAACCGGATCGATCACCCGGCGGATCGTCACCCTGCTGCGCCCCGAAGACCGCCTCGACCTCGTCGAACTCAACGACAAGTTCGTCGATGTCCTGCGCCGCCGGATCCAGCATGAGCCCGATTTCGTACGGGTCGCCGACCGCGTGGGGGTGCATCACATGGCCATCCAGGACTTCCGGGCCGAGGCGCCGTACGACTACATCATCTCCGGCCTCCCCATCAACAACTTCACCGCCGACCTGGTCCGGGAAATGTTCGAGGTGATGTTCGGGTTGCTGGCCCCCGAGGGGGTGCTGACGTATTTCGAATACATCTTCATGCGGAAGGTCAAGAAAAACCTTTCGACCGGGGCGCGTCGTGACCGTCTGACCAAGCTCGACGCCCTGATGGAGGAACTCTGCGCCAAGCACCGCTACCATCGCGACTCGGTGCTGATCAACGTTCCCCCCGCCTGGGCCAATCACCTCCGGCACGACAAGGCCCAGGCCCGCTGAGGTCTCCGTGTCACTCCGGCGGCGCGGCCCGCGCCGCGCCAGCATGGCCTGCCGCGGGCTCAAACCGGGCCCTTCCCGACTGATCCTCCCGTTCGGCATCATTGCCGCGCTCCCCAGACACTTCGTAGACGGCCGGTCCGCGGTTGAGTGGAAACAGGGACGTTTCGGAACCAACCTCCGCCGGTTGTCGTCCGGAATGCCCCATGCCCAAAGCTCCCGTTCCTCTGACAGACGAACAACTTCAGAGTGTTCTGCAGGCGCTGACCAGCGCCCCCGCTCCCCAGACCGCTGCCGATCTGCTCAAACGCCTGCCAGCGTCCCTCGGTTTGAAGCGTCCCCAGGTCGAAGAGGTGTTGGCGGCCGGGGTGGCCGAGGGGACGGTCGTCCCCTATCCCGGTGCCACCGCCAAAGGCAAACCGCGGTACTGGCACCAGACCCTCGTCGCCTGGCTGACCCCGCCCCTGCGGGCCCTGCTGTCGGCCGCGACCGAGCCGCTGGCGGCCGCCTCCCTGGCCAAACAGCTCACCCTCGGGGTCAAGGTCACGGAAGCCGACCTGCAGCCGCTGCTCGACCAGCTGTGCCTGTCGGGTGAGGCGCATCGGTATCCGCCGGCGACCGCGAAGGGCAAGCCCCGGTACGCCACCCGCTCCCCCGCCGAGTTGCTGCAGCCCGCGATCATCCGCCTGCTGACCACCAAGGGCGGGCTTCCTCTCGCCAAGCTGGTCTCGGCCCTCAAGGGGCAGGATCCCGGTCTGGTTCAACAGACGGTCCAGCAGTTGTGCCAGGAACGAAGGCTGTTCCTGCATCCTGTCGTAGCCAAGTCGGCGGGTAAATCCGTGGCGCAGCCTGCTGCACCTCTCATCAAGACCACCCCGATCGCTCCCCTGGAGTTCCTGGACGAGGTGCGGGCCGCGCTGCGGAAAACCGTCCCCCCGCTGCAGGCGGCCGGGGTCGCTGCCGAAGAGCTGCGCCGCGCCCTTGTGCAGTTGGCGACCGAAGTCGGCATTCCGCTGGCCTTCGCCGCGACGAACGGCAGCCCCACGCAGGGACACGGGCCGACCGGGGCCGTTCCGAGCCCACTCGGCACTCCCGTGCCCGCCGGCGGACCGACTGTCGACCTGGTGGTGCTGATGAGACAACTGAACCCCAGGGCCGATCAGGGAGCCCTGATTGGAGTGGGTGACCTTCGTCGCCGGGCGGGGCTGTCGAAGGAGGAGTTTGACCGGCAGGCGCTGGCACTGGCCCGAGCAGGGCGGGTCTCGCTGCATGAACACGATTTTCCCGCCAGCCTCAACCCCGAACGGCAGGCCGAGCTGATCACCGATGGTGCCGGGCGATACTACACCGGTCTTTCCCTCCGACAGGGAGAAGTCTGACATGTCATCCACTCCTCCGGCTGAGATCCTGGTGCTCAATCCGTTTCGCAAGACAATCGTTGCGAATCCCTGGGACACCTGTCCCTCCGACGTTGCCGCCATCAATGACCAGCCGTTCCAACAGTGCCTGCGGGGGATCCGCCGCGTGCAGGAGGCGGGGCGCTCGGCCGGGCTGGTGATCCACGGACCGGCTGGGGCGGGCAAGACCCATCTGTTGGCCCGCCTGCACGACCACCTCACTCCCCGGGCCCCCAGCGCCACCGGCCGGCCCGAATACCTGTTTGTCTGGGTGCGTTTGCAGACCAGTCCCCGCATGATTTGGCGCGCCGTGCGGCGGGCCCTCGTCGGCGACTGGTTCCGCCCCATCGCCGGTCAACGCTCGCAGTTCGAACGGATCCTCTTTCACCGCCTGGCGGCCAAGCGCCCGGCCGAAGGAGACCTTGAACGCTGGTATGAGTACATGCTCGATGAGCAGCCCGAAGGGTTGCGGCAAATCCTCGACGAAATCTGCACCGAACTCGATCTCGACCGCAACACCTCCGTGGCGTTCGAGCACCTCGCCTTCCGCCGGCACCTGCGAGATCTGCGGGCTTGGCTCGGGGGCGATTCGCTCCCCGAGGCCGCCCTGCAACGTCTCGATCTGTCGGGCGACGAGGGAACCGATGAAGAGCGGGAAGACCAGGCCCGGCAGGTGGTGCAGATGCTCTGTCGGCTGGCCGGCCCCGGATTGCCCGTGGTCCTCTGCTTCGACCAGGTCGAGGCACTGCAGCTCAACCCCCGCGACACCGATGCCCTCTTCGCGTTCGGCCAACTCGTCAGCGTGATCCACGATTGCGCCGACAACGTGCTGGTGGTCTCCTGTATGCAGTCCTCCTTTCAGGCCGAGTTGGCCTCGCAGATCCGTGGTGCCGACTACGACCGCATGACCTCCCTCGGTTCCTTTTCCCTGCAGGCGCTGCGTCCCGCCGAGGCCCGGGCCGTCATTGCCGAACGGCTGCGGTCCCTTCCTTCCGATCCCGCGTTGATTTCCCGGGAACCGACCACCGAGTGGCCACTCACCGCGGCCGAGTTCGCCACGCTGTTCGAGCCCTCGGGCGAAACGACCCCCCGGCGGCTGATCTCGACCTGCGCCGCCGGGTTTGACGTGCTCACCCAGGGGCCCAGTGCCCCGCCGCTCGACAGCTTTTTGGAAGACTGGTGGAACCGGCAGTTGGCCGACCGTCTCATCGCCAATGATCCCGACCAGACCGAGTCGATCCTCCGGCACGCTCGTCCCCCGTTGTTCCATCTGCTGGGTCTGGAGGCCGAACCCGCCCCGGCCGAAGAACTGGCCGACATCCCCCTGGTGTTCCAGCAGGCCGACCGCCGGCTGGGGCTCAGCATCTGCACCCAGGGGAACATGCAGAGCCTGGCAGCCCGGCTGCGGCGGCTGAAAGAACAATGGTCGCGACAGCGGTTGCAGCGGCTGGTGGTGATTCGCGACCCACGCCGGCCGCTCTCGAAGACGGCCCCCAAGACCCGCAAGTACCTGGAAGAGCTGCAGGAGCAACAGGCCAGCGTCGTGCATGTCGAGCCGGGGTTGCTGGCCCAGCTCGACACTCTGCGTACGCTGCTGTCGGATGCCCGCTCGGGCGATCTCGCCTGGCAGGGAGAGACGGTTCCGGCCGAGACTCTCGACGCCTGGCTGCGCCGGCAGCTCTCTCCTGAGGTGCGGACGTTTGCCCAGGAGTTGCTGTCGTTCGCCGAGATTCCTTCCACGGCCCGGTTCGACACCGCCATCATCGAGTATCTCTCGTTGCTGTTGTCCGAGCAGCAGCGCCTGCAGCTGCAACATGCCGCCCAGTCGTTGGGTCATTCGGTTGATGTGGTGGTGGCGGTGATTCAAAGGCATCCCCGGCAATTCGCGCTGGAAGGAGAGCCGCCGGTTGTGCTGTTCCGGGCCAGTCCGTCCCCTCCCGCGACAGGTCCGGCCGTGGGATAGGCTTCCAGCCTGTCCGTGAATCGGCGTGGTTGGGCAGGACTGTGGTGCACGAGACGCTGGGCCGCGTCGGGCTGTCGGCGGCGTCGGGGGACATTCGGGGGTTCGACAAACTGGAAGTTCGTCGCCACGGCCTGTCGTAGGATAGGTTTTCAACCTGTCCGTGAATGGACGTGGTTGGGCAGGACTGTGGTGCAC
>JBKDUK010000396.1:0-3443 GCA_046339535.1 Planctomycetaceae bacterium
CTTGGCCCCCAACACGAGGTATTGGCTGGCCCGCGGGCCGGCCCCCCAGCTCACGTATTTCTTCACGAAGTCGGGCACTTCAGGACCGCGGTTGCGGGTCAGCCGGGTGAACTGCATGGCGTAGCGGATCACATGGTCGGCAACCGGCACCCGACGCACAAAATGTTGCAGGGCCCCGATCTCCTTTTGAGACAGGGTTTTCGAGGTGCGGGGAGCGAGGTCGGCGGTCGTCTGCCGAACGATCTGGAACTCCTCGTCTTCGCTGGGGTAATCGACCTGCACGTTGAACATGAAGCGGTCGAGTTGCGCCTCGGGGAGGGGGTAGGTTCCCTCCTGCTCGATGGGGTTCTGCGTGGCGAGCACGAAGAACGGCTCGGGCAGTTGGTGCCGCTTGCCGCCGACCGTCACCTGATGCTCCTGCATCGCCTCGAGCAGGGCGGCCTGGGTCTTGGGGGGAGTGCGGTTGATTTCGTCAGCCAGCACCACGTTGGCGAAGATCGGGCCCGGGAGGAACCGGAAGGCACGGGTCCCGCTGGTCTTGTCCTCCTGGATGACTTCGGTTCCGGTGATGTCGGCCGGCATGAGATCGGGGGTGAACTGGACCCGGCTGAACGACAGGTCGAGGCAGTCGGCCAGGGTGCGGATCAGCAGGGTCTTGGCCAGCCCGGGCACACCGACCAGCAGGCAGTGCCCCCCGGCGAACATGGCGATGAGGATTTCCTCAATCACCTGCTGCTGCCCCACGATGACCTTGCCGACTTCCGTGTGGATTCGCTGGTAGGCCTCACCCAGGCGGCGGACGGAATCGAGATCGGCCTCGGCGGGGGGGCCAGGGAAGAATCGGCGTCGCTCACGAGCCAGGACTCCGGGTGCGGGGGACTGCGGATTGCGGGGAAGGAGCATCTTGACACCCCCCCGTCAAACTTGTCAAACAGCGGTTTGTCGTCGGGAGCCCGGTGCAACCGGGTCGCTGCGGACAGTCGGTCGGCGTTGAGTTGTTCCCGGCACCCATTATCATAGACCTTCACCCAGTCTTCATCCGCCGGTTGTTGTTTACGAATGTCTTCTTCCGACGCTCTCCCGTCCTCCGCGGGGGGTCCGCGCCCCCTGGCGTTTCAGTCGCCCCAGGGAGATCTGGCGTTGCTCGCTGGCTCGGCCAGCCCTCTGTTGGCCCAGGCCATTGCCCGCGAATTGGGGGTCCCCCTCTCGCCGGGACAGGCCCAGTACTTCAGCGAGGGGAACGTCTTCGTCCGTGTGCTCGAAAACGTGCGCGGGCGGGATGTGTTCGTCATTCAGGGGGTGCATTACCCCGTCAACGACAACTTCATGGAACTGCTCTTCTGGATCGACGCCCTGCGGCGGGCCAGTGCCCAGCAGGTGACGGCGGTCATCCCGTTCTTCTCCTATGCCAAGGGAGACAAGAAAGACGAGCCCCGGGTGTCGATTCGGGCGCGGGTCTGTGCCGACGCCCTCGAGGCGGCCGGCTGCGACCGCGTGCTGACCATGGACCTGCACAGTCCGCAGATCCAGGGGTTCTTCCGGATCCCGGTCGACCATCTCTACAGCCGGAATGTGCTGTGCGAGCACATCAAGTCGCTGGGCATTCCCGATCTGGTGGTGTGCAGTCCCGACATTGGCTTCGCCAAAGACGCGGCGGCGTTCGCGAATCTGCTGGGGGTGCCGATGGCGATTGGGCACAAGACCCGCCCGGCCCACGACGAGAAGGCGGTGGTGCTGGAGCTGATCGGCGACGTGCGCGGCAAGAACGTGTTGTTGGTGGACGACTTCACCATCACGGGGGGAACGCTGATCGCGATGGCCGACGTGCTGAAGTCGCGCGGCGCGAACGACATCTACGCCGCCGTGACGCACGCCGTACTGTCGCCACGGGCGGCCACCAAGATCGGGGCCAGCTCGATCAGGCAGATGTTCGTGACCGACACGATCGAGTACCGGATGGAGCCGTTCCCGCCGAACATTTCCGTCGTCTCGATCGCCCCGCTGTTCGCCCAGGCGATCCGCTCGATCCACGACCGGACCAGCATCAGCGATCTGTTCCACGCCCGGCCGATTCCGCGGCGGTAAAGGTTGGACGAACCCAACCCCGTCGTCAGCCTCACTCCGTCGGCAGCGGCACCTGCTGCGAGGTCTGCAGGTAGCCGACAAGGTCGCGGATCTGGTCTTCGGTGAGTGTGCCCAGCAAGCCCTCGGGCATCAGCGAGGCATCGGTCTGGCGTATCTCGTCGATGTCGTCCTTCGCCACGAAGACCGATTCGGTCTGCGTCTGTACGGTCAACACCTTGTCGGTCTTCCCCACGACCACACCGTTGAGCACCCGCCCATCCTTCAGCGCCAGCACCGACATCCGGAAGTCGACCGCGACCGCGGCGTTCGGATCGACGACGTTCTCGAGCAGGTAGTCGAGGTTCTTGCGGTTCCCCCCCGTCAGGTCGGGACCGGCGTTCTTCCCCTGGCCGTACATCACGTGACAGGTGGCGCACGTTTTCTGGAACAGCGCCCGTCCTTGCGAGACATTCGCCTCGGCCAGCCGCTCAGGGGTCAATTGGGCCTTCAATTTCGCCGCCAGAGCCTGCTTGTCGGCAGGAGACTCCCGCGTCTCGCCCCAGACTTCGGTCAGCTTCTGTGACAGCGTTTCGTCCTGCAGGCTGCGGATCTGTCGGGCGTGGAAGGCCGAGACCTCCTGCCGGCGCACACGTCCGGCCGCGATGGCTTCGAGCAGCGCGGCGGCGGTCGAGGCCCGCGCCGTCAACGTCCCGATGGCCGCCTGTCGGGTCTCGGGATCGAGCCGGGGATAAACATTGAGGATCCGATTGGCATTCTCGGGATGTTCGACCAGTGCCAACGCCCGGATCGCTTCGATATCGACGGCCCGGTCGGTAAGGACCGAGTGACAGAGCGCCGCCAGTCCCTCGGGCTGACTCTCGGCCAATGCCCGCAGCGCCTGCCGGCGGGTGAGAGGATCGTAGGCGTTGTTGGTGACAATCGCCTTCAACTCGTCGGCGGCCCGGCCGTCGCCGAAGAGGGCCGAGAGCTCGCGGGTCACGGCGGCCAATTGCGCGTTCTCGGACTGCGCCAGACCCGGGGCGATCTCATCCCATTGGGCGGGGCGCGGAGCCTTGCGCCAGCCGCGCAGTCCTTCGGCCATGCCGGTCAACACCTCGAGCCGGGCGGCATCGTCGAGCCCGGCAGCCGACTCGGCCGTGGGAGTCTTCAGCAATCCCACCAGGGCGTCGACATCCGCAGGCCGACGTTCGAGTTCTTCGGTCAGCCGCCGCGCGAGAAACCGCCGCAGGTGGGGCAGCTTCGTCTCGCGGAACAGCGGCTCACGCTGGGCCTGCAACTGGTCGAGAACCGCCGGTTCGAGGCCGTACCAGACCAAGAGCGGCAGGGCGCGATCCCCGGCGAATTCACCCCGTTTTGCG